>JAUSCY010000044.1 GCA_030650995.1 Sheuella sp.
TGGATAAGCCTGGTATAGGTATCGATGTCGATGAATCGTTATTTGAACAATATCCACTCATCGATGGACCAGGTTACGTAGTGAAATTCTAAATAAATAGCGACATTCTAAAAAGATAGTGAAATTCTAAAAATCAGGAGCAAACCATGACAAACAAAATAATCAAATCCCCCTTTAAATCCGTACTCATCGCACTGGGTCTGACTCTTTCACTGACAGCAGCCATTCAGGCACAAACCTATCCTGATCACACAGTCAAAATCGTTGTACCTTATCCTCCAGGCGGTTTTAACGACACGCTCGCGCGCATCTCCAGCGACAAGCTTTCTAAACTCTGGAATCAATCCGTCGTCGTTGAAAATAAACCTGGTGGCAACACCACGATCGGTAATAACTTCGTTGCCAAGTCGCCAGCTGACGGCTATACCATGCTGATATCACCACTACCTTTCTCAGTATTGCCAGCGCTCTATGGCGACAAACTGCCTTACGACGCGCTCAAGGATTTTCAACCCTTGATTCTTGCTGGTAGTGCACAAAACGTTCTCGCTATTCGCAATACACTCCCGCAAAAAACAGTGAAAGATCTTATTGAGTTTGCTAAAAATAATCCGGGAAAACTCAACTATGGTTCGACAGGCTCTGGTTCATCAAACCACCTCTCAATGGAGTTATTGATGGGGATGACGGATACAAAGATGACGCATATTCCATATAAGGGAAGTGCGCCAGCGGTTGCAGCACTGGTTGGCGGTGACACGGACCTGCTGTTTGACAACATTCCGAACATCATCAGCCAGATCAAAGCAGGTAGCGTGACCCCTGTTGCCGTGACGGGATCGAAACGCTCACCTCTCTTACCGAATGTTCCCACTGTTGCCGAGGCTGGCGTACCCGGCTTTGAAGTAAATGTCTGGTTTGGTATTCAGCTGCCTGCAAACACGCCTAAACCAATTGTGGAGAAAATTAATCGTGACCTCGTAAATATCTACAGAACTGAAGAAGTCACCAAACGTTTTAATGATCAGGGTGTAGACGTGGTCGCAAGCACACCTGCAGAGTTTCAGCAGTTAATCGCCAAGGAAGTCGCCAAGTGGGGCAAGGTCGTCAAAGACGCCAATATCAAAATCGAATAACAAACCATGAAAATTCAAGACGTCACACTCACCTTATTTAGCTGGGACAATATTCCTGCGACAAGCTACGGTGCACACACCGGAAAGTTTTCTGGTGGTAGCGCCCTGGGATTACTGAGTATTACCACCGACCAGGGCATCACGGGACACGCATTTTTAGGTTCTGCTTTCTATCCGGCGGATATGGATGGTCCGGGGCTGATCAAATACCTCAAGCCAATCCTGCTCGGACAAAATCCGCTGGATCGTGAAAGACTCTACAAGGCAATGTGGAAACGTTCGCGTACGACTACTGTACGCTCGATCGGCGCGGTCGATGTCGCGCTCTGGGACATCGCAGGAAAAGTTGCAGGACTGCCGATTCATCAGTTGCTCGGTTCATATCGCAACAAAGTCCCCGCCTATATCAGCTCGGCCGTACTGGCGAGTCCGGGCGCCTACGCTGACGAAGCTCAGCATTACAAAGCGCTTAATCTAGTCGCCTACAAGATTCATCCACCCCAAGTCTGGCGCGAAGACATCAAGGTCTGCGAGGCGGTGCGTAAAGCTGTCGGTGATGATTATCTGCTGATGCTGGATTCTGTCTGGAGCTATGACTACCCTGCAGCATTACGTGTGGGTCAGGTGATTCAGGATCTGGGCTACTACTGGTACGAAGACCCTCTTGCTGATTCGGACATCTATAACTATGTCGAGCTGAAAAAACATCTGACCATTCCCATCATGGCGACCGAGGCACCTGCAGGCGCTCTGGACTCCTACACGCCATGGGTCAAAGAACGTGCGACAGATTTTCTACGAGGCGACGTAGCCATTAAGGGTGGGATTACAACCTTGATGAAAACAGCACACCTCGCCGAAGCTTTTCATCTGAATTACGAAGTGCACCACGGCGGTAATTCACTGAATAATTTCGCTAATCTGCATGTGATCATGGCGCTGCAAAATACCGAATTTTTTGAAGTCCTGCTGCCGTCAGAATCTCAGAAATATGGCTTGCTTCAGGATATCGAAATTGATGCTGACGGGATGGTCCATGCACCGACCAAACCAGGCCTGGGTGCAGAAATTGATTTTGAGCTGATCAAACGCAAAACACTTGGCATCCTGAGCTAGACACATACAACTCCCGGACCTGACTTGCCAGGTCCGGGTCAAACCATGAACCACAGCATGGCTGTATCAAGTCTCAGATGACTTGGCAGGAGCATACTGGCGCCAGACGCAATCCTTTTTGGCTGCCTTATCCAGCGCCGCCAGATAATTTTCGTGCGCCTCGAGATCTGCTGCACTGGGCAGGATCACTGGCAGGTTCAGCGAATCATTGCGATGACCGATTGCCGCAGCACCCTCAGTATCAGGGACCTCGAAATTATCAATCATCAGGCTATCCTGACCGCGCGTCATCGCGAGCCAGACTTCAGCAAGCAGGCGCGAATCAAGCAGAGCACCGTGCAGCTGTCGATGTGCGTTCGAGACGCCATAGCGTTCGCATAACGCATCCAGCGAATTACGCTTACCTGGATGCAGTGTTTTAGCGTGCACCAGCGAGTCTGTCACACCAGCACAAAAATTCGTGACATGTTCACGACCAATCCGAGTCAACTCAGCATTGAGGAATTTCAAGTCAAAGGGTGCGTTATGAATAATGAGCTCTGCGCCCTCGATAAAGGCTAGAAACTCATCAATCTTCTCTCCAAATACCGGCTTGTCTGACAAAAACTCAGTCGTCAGCCCGTGTACATTTAACGCACCTGGATCGCTATCGCGGCCAGGCTTGAGATAGGTATGAAAATCGCGCCCAGTAATCGTGCGATTCACAACCTCAATCGCACCAATCTCAATGACGCGATGACCATAGGCTGGATCCAGTCCAGTAGTTTCAGTATCTAAAATAATCCAGCGCATAGCTTGCCTTATATCTATATCTGACGAGAGCGGGTTTCTTCAACACCGCGGTTAGCCAATAAGTCTGCACGTTCATTTCCTGGATCACCCGCATGGCCTTTTACCCAGCGCCAGGTAATCTGATGTCGCTGCACCTGCTCATCGAGCTGTTGCCAGAGATCGGCATTTTTAACAGGCTTTTTATCCGCAGTGCGCCAACCTCTGGTTTTCCAGCCATGAATCCACTCTGTCATGCCCTTCATGACGTATTGGGAGTCAATATTCAGTTTGACCTGGCAAGGACGTTTTAATGCCATCAATGCCTCAATCACTGCCATCATTTCCATACGATTGTTAGTTGTGAGCATTTCCCCGCCGTGCAGCGTCTTTTCAACCTGACCAAATTTCATCAGCACGCCCCAGCCACCCACACCCGGATTACCCTTGCAGGCCCCATCTGTCCAGATTTCTACTTGATCTTCTGTATGCATATTCACAATTTAATTATTTGACTCTCGACTGCGATTGACGGGTAGGTCCTGGTTGGTTGATACATTTGCCGTAACTGTGCCTGCTGCCCGACGTTTTTGCCTGGATTTCCAGCCTGGGGTGAGTAATCGCATCCCATGCACTCGCTTGACTGCTGAAACCACATACACAGCACCCAGATAAGGCCACCAGCGATCGCCGGCATGCTCCATGAAAGAAAACCGCTCAATCCATTTTTTAGATGACATTGCCGGAACATAGCAACCAAAGTTGCCACGATCGATATCAAATGAAAGTAGTTTTAACCAGTCTTTTAATCTGGGCAAGGATACAAGCTCTTTGGGCGTATGAGGCAGCCATTGTTTCATATAGGGCAAACGGTTGCGTAACCCCCAGAGGCTCCAGGGATTAAAGCCTGAAATCACAACCCTTCCTTCGGGCACAAGCACTCGCTCGACTTCTCTGAGCACCTGATGAGGATCGGCGGCACACTCCAAACCATGTGGCAACACCAGCAAATCAATGCTTTGTGAGGCAAAAGGCAGGAATTCGGCTTCAGAAAGAACCACGCTATGCCAGGTTGCGCAGTCCGAAGCCCCAGGCAGAACCGCGCCCGCGTAGGCCTTGAAGGTGATGCGGTTGTTTCGCAGCATATCCAGTGAGGACATACCAACCTGCAGCGCATTAAAACCAAAGGCATCGCTCACCAGCGCATCAAACCGCGCGCACTCCCATTCCTGCATATAAAGGCCTGGATCGCTGCATAACCAGCACTCCAGATCTACAATGGTTTGTTCTGCATTTGCCACGCTATTCCTGGAAACATTAAAAGATGCCCAACCTGCTGAGTTCTGCCGCACACGAAGTACCCGGGATTAGCGCGATCCACGCATTTGCAGATAACTACATCTGGATGGTCAGTAATGGACGCGAGGCGGTCGTAATCGATCCCGGTCAGGCTGAACCAGTGCTAGAAGCACTCGCCATGCATCAACTCAAACTGACTGCCATTCTACTCACTCATCACCATCAAGACCATGTTGGCGGCGTGACCGAGCTGATTCAGGCAACGAATGCGGGTGTTTATGGTCCTGCGGGCGAAAAACTACCTTTTTGTGATGTCCCCCTGAAAGAAGGTGATCAGGTCAACGATGAAGCCTTACATCTGAAATTAACCGTTTTAGACGTTCCTGGCCATACGGCAGGTCACATCGCCTTCTATGGCCATTTTAAAAATACCCCTATTCTGTTTTGTGGGGATACACTATTCGCTGCAGGGTGTGGCCGCCTGTTCGAGGGAACCGCTGCACAAATGCATGCTTCCCTTGCAAAATTAGCGGCCTTACCCTGGGACACTCGCGTTTTTTGTGCCCATGAGTACACGTTATCCAATATGCGCTGGGCTTGTGAAGTTGAGCCTGGCAACAAAGAGCTGCAACACTGGCAAAAAACCGCCACCGAGCAGCGCAGTCAGGGTATCCCGACACTTCCGAGTAATATCGGTCAGGAGTTGGCCTGTAATCCCTTTATGCGCGCGCGACATCCCGATGTAGCACAGGCCGCGGTGACGTGGTCGCAACGCGAACTAACCTCCCCGGTTGAGGTATTTGCTGCGCTTAGAGAGTGGAAGAATAATTTTCGTTGATATACATGCGTTTTTTTAGTTTGCTCCGTTTTATTCCGCTACTGTTTGTGCTGGTCCTCGCTGGCTGCGCAGGATTGTCTCAGGAGGGCCGCTACACAGCGGAGGACACCTCGCGCACCATCGATCTGACGGTACCGCCACTCGATGCCTGGGAAAGAATACGGCGTGGCTATGCCATCCCCAACCTGAATACTCCTCTGGTTGATAAGTGGACGGCTTATTACGCGTCTCACCCTGAAGCCATGCAAAGAATGGCCACGCGTGCAGGTAAATACCTGTACTACATCGTTGATGAAATCAACCGTCGCGGCCTGCCTACTGAACTCGCACTGCTGCCGTTTGTAGAAAGCGCCTACAACCCGATTGCCTACTCCTCCGCCAAGGCGGCCGGACTCTGGCAATTTATCCCCAGTACAGGCACGCAATTCAAACTCAAACAAGACTGGTGGCACGACCAGCGACGCGACCCCATCGCCTCGACCAATGCGGCACTTGACTACCTGGAGTATTTGTTTGAGTTTCAGGGCGACTGGTATCTGGCACTTGCCTCCTACAACTGGGGGGAAGGTTCAGTTAAACGTGCAATGACCCGTAACCTCGCAGCAGGCAAGCCAACGGACTACTTATCTCTGAACATGCCTGACGAGACCCGCAACTACGTCCCTAAATTACAAGCAATTAAAAATATCGTTGGCGACCCCGAAAAATATGCGGTGCTGCTTCCCCAGGTCGACAACGAACCCTATTTCGTAACAGTCAAAAAATCAGTCGATATCGACTTTCATGTCGCAGCAGAACTCGCTGAAATGCCTATCGATGATTTCAAAGCGTTGAATCCCTCTTTTAACCAGACCGTTATTTCCGCTATCGAGGAACACAGCGTCATCCTGCCAAGAGACAAAGTCGACATCTTCAATACGAACCTGGCTGAATACAAGGGTGAGCTTTCATCCTGGAAAGTCTACGAAGCCAAGCAAGGGGAGACTTTCAGCTCGATTGCTAATAAATTCGGCGTATCCGAGTCACGTCTGCGCGAAGCAAACCGCATACCCTCAAGCGTGCGCAGTGCGAGCGAACAGTCCCTCATGATTCCGGGTCCCGCAGGCCAAGGCATCCAGTTAGCCCCTCCCAGCCCCACGCGCGCGCCTCAAATAGCAGGCAAGGTCGTCAGTTTGAGCAAATCCGAGGCAAATAACGCCAGGGTTCGCACCCACGTGATTAAAAAAGGCGACACACTGGAATCCATTGCACGTCAATATGGAACAAACACCAGTACATTACGGTCACTGAACAACCTTAAAAATGATAACGTCAAGATTGGCGGTAAATTACGCATCCCCGGCACGGGTACGCGGGGCTGATCGCACTTATATTCAACACAACGATTTTTACTAGGATTTGCAAATGGGCTTTCTGACTGGCAAACGCATTCTGATTACCGGCGTTATTTCCAACCGATCAATCGCCTATGGCATTGCCCAGGCCTGCCATGCACAGGGTGCCGAACTGGCGTTCACGTTCGCTGGTGAGCGTTTTCAGGAACGGGTGACGGAATTTGCAGCGGAGTTTGGCAGCAAAATAGTCTTGCCCTGTGACGTAGGTAGCGATGCTGAAATCGAGGCAACGTTCACTGAGTTAGCTAAACACTGGGACGGACTTGATGGTCTGGTGCACTCAATCGGCTTCGCCCCCAGAGAGGCCATCGCTGGAGATTTTCTGGAAGGTCTGTCGCGCGAAGGATTCCGTATTGCGCATGACATCTCTGCGTATAGTTTCCCGGCTCTGTGCAAGGCAGCCAAGCCTATGATGGAAGGCCGCAATGGTGCGGTGCTGACGCTGACATACCTCGGCGCAGAAAAAGCCATGGCCAATTACAACACCATGGGACTGGCCAAGGCCTCACTTGAGGCAAGCGTGCGCTACATCGCGACAAGCCTTGGTCCGCTTGGCATTCGCTCCAATGGCATTTCAGCCGGCCCGATTAAAACCCTTGCAGCAAGCGGGATTAAAGATTTTTCATCTATTTTGAAATTTGTCGAAGCCAATGCTCCTCTGCGTCGTAACGTCACGATCGAACAGGTTGGGAACGTCGCCGCATTTTTACTCTCTGAGCTTTCGGCTGGCGTGACGGGCGAGATCGTGCATGTTGACTCGGGTTTTTCAAGCATCGTCGCAGGTTTAGTCGAGTAGAGCACCACCTGAAAAGTTTTACTGTTGTACAGGCTGCGGGTACTCGACTACCCGCATCGGTTTAATAAAGGAGACATCACATGAAAAAAATCAAAAAATGGTGTCTCAGCGCCGCTGGAATCGCGCTGGGACTCGCTGCATTTTCCAATGCCAGCATGGCGCAAAGTGATATTGCCAAAAACTATCCCGATAAACAAATCCGGATTATCGTGCCGTATTCGGCTGGCGGCTCTACCGATGCGCTCGGCAGACTCGTTGCGGGTGAACTGACCCAGTCCTGGAAGCAAACCGTTATTGTTGAAAACAAACCCGGTGCGAGCGGCATGATCGGCAATGATCTGGTTGCAAAAGCCGCTCCCGATGGCTATACCGTACTTCTAGGTATCACTGCACTAATTCAGGGTCCTCATTTATTTAAAAAAATCCCCTATGACGTCAAAACGGATCTGATCCCTGTTGCACAGATTGGTTTGTCGCAAGACTTTCTGGTCGTGAACGCGAATTTTCCAGCGAATACGCTCGAAGAATTTATTAAGGTCGTCAAGGCCAATCCTGGCAAATACAGCTATGGATCCTACGGTGCCGCCACCTCTTCGAATATTCATGGAGAAATGCTGAAAGCCCAGGCAGGCCTGGACATGACGCATATCCCTTACAAAGGTGGCGCGCCACAAATGAGTGATCTGCTTGGCGGACAACTGGATGCAGCCTTCATCGATGTGGGTAATTTGCGGGCACAGATTAAATCGGACAAGATAAAGATTCTCGCCTCAACAGGTGAAAAACGCTCAGATCTGTTACCGAATATCCGCTCATTCACAGAGCTTGGCTACAAAGACTTCGAGCCCTACGGATTTTTTGCTTTCTTTTTGCCAGGAAAAACACCGAAACCGATTGTCGACAAACTCTCTGACGAAATCGTGCGTTTACTGAATACTCCAGAAAATAAAGCCAAAGTCGAAGGTATGGGGCTACAAGCAACCTTTACCGGTGCAAAGGCGCTGGGGCCTATCCTCAAACGCGACAGCGAAATCTGGGGAAAGGTCATCAGAGACGCAAAAATTACGATTGAACAATAAAACGCGTTCAAACCATTAATCGTAGCTTGCGTAATGAGCAAGCTCCAGTCCAAAACGTCTCCTTGTTTTTACTGCGCACCAAGCTGCAGGATTTCCGCGACCCCGTTCACGCTCTGCATATGCAGACATTTATCGAGTAATACCTGTGCGCGTTTCGCACCCAGAACCGGTGCGACAAGACTGAGGAATTTTTCACGAAGCTGTGCATCGCTCATTGGATTGGTCGCACTACCTGTGACGTCCTCGGTTTTATATTGCAGTATTTTTCCATCTCGCAGATGAACAATGACAACCGCCTGATTGCTGCCTAGAGTCGTATCGGGTTGCGCGTGGGCCCGCTCCTGTAGCTGCCTGACCTCTGCATGCATCAACGCGTCAAGCTCGCCCTGCCGGACACCTGCCTGACCAAAAACCAGACAAGCAGCGACCCAGTGATACAAACTCACCTGAGCGTCCAAAACGGTTTCTGGCAATTTACGCCAGCACAAATTCAACGCGTCAGGATGAACGTGCAAAGCAATACGCTCGATGTCCTGAAATCTGACATGCTGCTGATGAACCAGATGCAGGCAGGCATCTATCGCGGGGTGAATCACGATGCCGCAAGGATAAGGTTTGTAGGTGTTATTCAACATTTCAAAACGCGTACCCAGGCCATCCCTGATCTGGCTTGCGTCCTTACCCGAGGTCAAGACCTGAAGCAACCCATTGCGACCATCAATCGCAATCGGGCTACAGCTGAAATCGGCGGCGGCCATGTAAGCCGCGACCACGCCATCACGGGCGGCGATACCAGGCACGAAAGTGATCGCCATGCTGCCATGCGTTGCACGCGTACCGCTCGCCTGCATCGCAGCCAAGCCCAATGCATAGACCAATTGTTCTCTGTTGAGTTTTAGCAGATACCCAACTGCAGCAGCGGCACCGATACCACCGGACAAGCCCGTCATGTACCAGCCCTGATTTGCACCACCCTGCGCAATCGCACAACTCACCCGGCATTCGAGTTCGATACCGATTGCAAGTGCAGTAAGCAACACTTCACCAGAAACTGGCTGACCAACTTCACCCAACTGATAGGCGCACGCCATCAAGGCCGAGGCAACAGGTCCGGTCGGATGTGTAATGGTGGACAGATGCGTGTCATCAAACGTATGTGCTGAGGCGCTCAAACTACCGATTAATGCAGCATCAGGCAGACTTAAACGCTCGTGCCGCCCAAGGACAGGCACATTGCCAGAGCCCATCAGCAGCATGCCTCTGACGGCCGCTTCGACTGAAGGCATGCGACTACCTCCAACCGTACATGCCACCCAGTTCAGCCATGATCGTGCGGCCTCACGCCTGACAGAGTCTGGCAGCGATTGCCAGTGTGTCTGCATAACAAAATCTGCCATGAAATACACAACTGCTTGATTAGATGAGATGGGCATGGTTAACCTGCGATTTCTTGCAACACAGGTAAAAGATACTTTTTGAACTGTTTGGGATTTTCACTCATGGGGAAGTGTCCGACTTCTTTCATGACAGTGACTTTCGCTCCGGGGATAGATTGAGCAGTGCGTATCGTGTCCTCAGGCGAACAGGAAAAATCATATTCCCCTGTTAACAGATAAAGCGGACACAAATCTGTACGGATCCCTCCGAGCTTGCCGCGCAAATCACTATCTACGCGATAAAAATACAAATCACCTTTGAATATTCCGGGACCGCCCTGCATGTATTGCCAGAGCGTTTCATGACGATGGACATCCGGAGATTGTGGCGCAACAAGTCCGGAGACGAGCGCCGCGCAGACCTCTCCTCCATGCACATCACCTCGATGCAGCCATGAGGTGTCATACCAGGGTTCCTGATAGTCTGCCGCCTCAATACCGATCAGGGCGCGAAAGCGATCCGAATGCAAATGTGCCAGTTGCAGCGTAATGCGCCCACCAATCGAACACCCCATCACCACCGGACGATCAAGCTCAAGCGCTTGACAGAAAGACATAATCGTCTCGACATACAGTGCGGTGGACAAACGGTACTCGGTCTGCTGAAAACCTTCAGGCGGGTATGACTTGCCATGCCAGGGCATATCAAAAGCTATCACACGGAATCTGGAGGTAATCTCCGGGTCATTCATCAGATGCTGATATTGACGATTATCTGCTCCGGCCGTGTGCAGACAAACGAGTGGAATGCCACTACCTGCCTCTTCAAAATACACACGACACTTTTTCCCCTCGATCTCGAACGAGGTATAACGGCCAACGATGGGCTCAAGTTGAACGCTCATGCCGAGGCCTCTCTGGGGCTAGCCAACAAATCTTTAACGTATTGCAAGTGAGCCATCAGAGGCTGGAGATTGCCTTCAATCGAAAATTCTCGTCGTTTATTCAGAGCAAAAATATCGTGCCATCCTGCAGGTGGCGCAGCTTGCCAAAACTTAGTCCAGCCCTCTACGCTCCCTTTGATCGAGAAGTCCGAAGACTGCAGGGGCACCCTGTGCTCCACAAGCTCAGTCACACGGCCATCTCGTACACGGACGATGACTGGCACATCAGCAAATTGGACCAGAATATCAGCGCTGAATAAGCGTGATCTTGAAAATGATGCCGCTCGCGCACGGAAACGCTGCAAAAGCTGCGCCCCGGCTGCAGATTGACTGCCTGTCATGTCTCTCACCCAATCGTTTTAATTGTCCTGCCTTTATAGGCGACAGGATCTTGATGTCTCTTTATATTGCCTGGCACCCAGACTGTCAACGTCTATTGAGGAGGCAACAACAGTCTACGGATTTCATTGCTATCTACATTGCGCACAAGCACACGCTTTTGACGACTGGTTTGACCTGACAGCAGTTCAATCTGTTTGCGAGGCAGCGCCAGGCGCTGTGACAACCATGCGATCAATACCTCATTCGCCTTGTTATCTACAGCGGGCGCATTCAGAGATATTTTGAGGCGCTCACCATGTTCGCCAACGACTCGCGTGACTTTAGCTCCTGGCTGGCAGTGCAGTAAAAGTGTGACGCCATCTTTATGCGAACCAATCCAGCTCATTTCAAACCAAAAAAATACATCAGCGACGCCCCCGCGACACCCATTCCGATAATCATAAATACAGGATTGACTCTGGTGAACAGAATAACAACCAGCGTCACAGCAGCCATACCTAATGTCAGTGGTCCAACTACTGCGGCCTTGGCAACAGCATAGACACCCGAACACATCAATCCAATCGAGATTGGCTCCAGTGCATTTTGAACCGCGCGTCGCCAGGGGCGCTCACCAATCCTGACCCAAAGTCTGCCAACAAATAAACACAAAATGCTAGAGGGAAGAAAAAATGAAAACAATACAACTGCTGCGCCCAGCAGCCCTGCGACCTGAAATCCGAACACCAGCACCATCATCATGTTTGGTCCAGGCGCTAACTGCCCAATACTGTAGATATGAACAAATGTAGTGTGATCGATGTTGAACTGTTGCGCGAGTACTGTCTGCATTTCAGGCAAGACCGCCGTACCACCGCCCACTGCCAGCAAGGACAGCATGCCGAACGTAAGTGCCAGATGAATGAGCGCGGTCATGATGACTTATCCTCCGTGGGCGAATCCAGCTCAGTACGCGGACGATAGAGAAACAAAGAAATCGGTCCCATAATCACTAATACCCATATCAGTGACAGCTTAAAAATACTCATCAGACAAAAGGTCGCGACGATAATTGCCAGAGATTTAACATGTCTGAAGTGATTACTGCCAATCTTGAACGTGATCGCGGCAAGTAACCCCGTTGCACCTGCTGCAACACCTGCCAGCAACATATTTACGATGGGGTGATCTTCGCCGGCGCTATATGCGACACCTGCAATCAATACAAATATCATTCCCGGGATAACAAGGCCTAGCGCAGACGCGATCGCACCAAGCTTACCCCGCACATGGTTACCCGCCAATACCGCGAGATTGACAGAATTCAGGCCAGGCATCGTCTGACTGATCGCTAAAGTTGCCATGAATTCATCTACAGTCAGCCACTTACGTTTTTCGATCAGTAAAATTCTTTCATAGGCAATGATGCCGCCACCAAAGCTCACGGCACCAATGAGTAGAAATTCAAAAAAAAGCTGCCAGAGTGTCACATCGGGCTTTGGCTCGTGCTGTGCAGAATCAGCCATGTTCTTAGCAGGAAAAATCATTCAGGCTTTCCGTAAATAAGTGCCGTCTTGGTCGTACCACTAGCCAGCCAGTCAGGTATGGCTAACTGTAATTGCCTGAAAAATTTATTCGCTTTTTTATGCGCAGCGGTATCGTCCCGATTAGTCTTATTCACTCGATATGAAAACGCGAGCTCACCAATAATCGGATCACCTACGCTACGCATCCAGATGCCAATATCGCAGTGGGCCTGCACACTTTCACCAAAAACCAGGTTACCCAGCGGTAAGCAAGCTTCAAGGATTTTATTAGTACGACCACCCACTATCCTGACGGGCAATGTATCGTCGGCCCCAAGCTTTTTCATATCGGGGAAAAATTCAGAAACGCTGTTCAAATTACGCTCAAATACCTGATCGATCGGCACGGTATCGAGGATCGCATTATTTGAATAAATCATGCGCTCAGTGCCAAACCCATCTCCTCGCAGAATTTCTTCTTTGAGCCGCAAGCGCGACTTGTGTGCGACTACCGGATTTGGATTGTATGTGAGTGAGTCTTTCAAGGTCTGCGCACGGCATTTGAGTGTGACCTCGCACCAGTCATCGACCCAGACATTCTGACGCGACTCGCGAACCCGCAAAATCAGATTGTTCCGCCTGAAATGCTCGCCGGGCGTATCGTAGAAATACACATTGCGCAGCCCTGTATTGGCGTTATCCAAATGAAAAAACTCAACGCCTGACTTTTTACAAAAAGCAATCAATAATGAACTTAACTGATCAATGCGGCTGCGACGATCCAAGCCCTCGGGTTTGATCAGCAACTTGAATTCACGATTGGTAATGCGTTTATCTAGCTTCATATATCATCCATTTCTAAGCTGACGAGACATCTTGCGCATCGCATGCCTGGTCTTGAAAAATCGCTTCAAATCCCGATAGATTTGTAATGAAGAAATCACAACCAACGAGATCGCAATCGGAACGACTGAAATATAACCAGTCGTTTTAAAACTCACTGCGCCCACTATGCCTCCAAACAGAAACATACTGAAAATGAGTATGTGCGCCTTGAGTTTTTTACGATTTGCGATAACAAGATGCGTTTTATTTCCTTCGATTGATTTATTCCAGTACAACAACCGCCCAATCTCTAGACCCATATCCGTGACGATCCCAGTCATATGAGTTGTACGAATTTCCGCCTTGGATATTTTAGTGATGATGGCATTTTGCAGCCCCATGACAAAACAAAGCATTAATGCAATGGTCGGTACTGTTAATGGTTTATATATATTCAGATAGGCACCCGCCAATCCAAAAAGCAGCAATACGATTGCTTCAAGTAGTAGCGGCAAAGTGAATTCGCTGTGAATCCTGTGCCGGCGTCCCCAGTTCGCAAGTAATGCAGTCGCTACGGCTCCAAAAATAAAGGAAATCAGCATTGAAAGTCCACCAAGCACGGGTAAAAGACTCGCCAACGCAAAGTTATCTCCTATGCTGGACACAATCCCCGTCATGTGAGAGGTGTACTGCCCGATAGCCATAAAGCCCCCCGCATTAACCGCGCCCGCCACAAAAGCAAGATACCCACCCAATTGGTAGTTAGCTCTCTGACTACGTAGCGGACTGGTTAAACGGTGCAGGGTTTGTATGATCATTGTTTAGAGGTAAACCTCTGAATTTTTAGTCATTCTTTTTAACGAATTTGATCTGAAGCAAGATTCTTATAGATTATAGGTATGTTTGCCGATATTTCTTAGTGTTTGGGCGTTAAGATGATTCGTCGCAGCTGTAGCTTCAAAGTTAAATTATTTTTAAGGAAAATATATGATTATTTCTAGAAAAGCTTGGGTCGTTGTTGCAGACGGTAGCCGTGCGAACATTTATGAAAACGTAGGTGAAATAGGCGAAATCAGCCTGAAACTGTTACGTGCGGTTGATCAGCACAATGCTCGCAAGCGCGACAATGGCCACGATCACACCTCGCAGGCGATGGGCGGCCAGGGTCATACAAAATCTGCGACGGAGCCGAAAGATCCGCAGGCGGCTGATAAACATAATTTTCTGCAATTGCTGGTTGACGGACTCGTTTTTGACGTTCAGTCTGGCCAGTGCACTGAAATTGTGTTGATCGCAGCACCCGCGTCTTTGGGTGATATGCGTCATCACATGCCTGCATCACTGGTTGCAAAAATCGTCAAAGAAATCAACAAAGACTACACACACATGGCGCCGAACGAACTAAATAAGACGCTCATGCATCAGCACGATTAAAAATAAAGTGCAACGGTGAGGGTTGCGCTGGCTATTTCAATGGCACAGCAAACCCTCGCTGTACACCAGGCCTGGCCATCATCAATTCATACCAGCGTTTAACGCTTGGGAAATCATTCAAATCAATCTGATGACGCGGGTGTCGCCATACCCAACCTAAAATTGCAAAATCTGCAATTGATATATCACCGGCGAAAAACACATTATTGGCTAGTCGCTTGTCCATCACTCCATACAAACGCCGGGTTTCATTCATAAACCGCTTCAGTCCGTAGCGTTTATCTTCCTCATTTTCTAGACCGATGAAGTGATGTACCTGACCGGGAACCGGACCAAAACCTGCCATCTGAAACATCAGCCACTCAAAAACAGCAATACGTGCTGCACCGTCCGCGGGTAGAAATCTACCCGTTTTTTCGGCTAGATAAATCAGAATCGCACCGGACTCGAACACGCTTATAGGCTGGCCGCCAGGGCCCTGCAAATCGATGATTGCCGGTATTTTATTGTTAGGACTAATTGCCAGAAATTCAGGACTGAATTGCTCGTCTTTTGTAATGTTGACCGTTTTAATCTCATAGGCCAGTCCCATTTCTTCGAGCGCGACAGAAATTTTACGGCCATTAGGTGTATCAAAGGCAAAGAACTGAATAGTCATCAAGCACCTGTATGTATGCACAACAATTAAATGATTATGATGCTACCCATATCACTGACTACTGAGTCTCTTACCAAATGATGTCGCATAAGCAGGAGAACGAAAATTCAGAACTGGATATGCAGTAGGTGCCGGTTGCGTTTAAACCTGAGCCTGCAAACCACAAAATAACCCAATAGTCAGAACACTTATTTTTTTAGCTTGCAAAAGCAATATTTTTTTCATGACTGAACCCTTAAATATTTGATGGAGTGAACAAGCACATAGAACCAAAACTATTTATGGTGACTGACGATCTGCTTGCTTGAGTCGTGGATCGGACAGTGCCAGCAGGCAACCCACCATCACCGAATAAAATCCAATCGTACGCATGCCACGAAACATCAATTCAGTCAGACCAAATATTGCAAACCCTATGCATACTGCTAATCCCATTGCTGCAGCTACCCTGGTGCACATTAATTGTCTATATCTGAGTCGCCTCAAGAAAATCACTGCTGGAGCAAAATAGATCAAAAATAAAGCAATGCCGCCCAATATGCCTTGTGTCGCAAGAATCATAATCATATCGCTGTGTGGCTCAGCGAAATCCTCAGCAACAAACGGTAAAAGCATTCCCTGATCTACGCGGGCGATTAACTCTGGCTGAAAATCAACGCGTCTGCCGATACCAAGCAAGGGGTTTTTGTAAAACATATCCATGGATGTTCGCCATAACTGCAGGCGTATACACACGGAAGTAAATGCAAGGGGATTTGTTGTCACACACTCTGATATTTCGTTATAACCTTCGTGCACGCGCTCATTCATCTTTGGTATCAGCATCAATGAAGAAACACAGACAACAACGAGCAAAACCAACGCAGCAATTAACCTGACAGGACGTTTGACATAATTATTCAATACAAGCCAGATTAATAAGAAGAAGGGTAAAGCTAACCATCCCGTCCTTGTTTGTGTGGTGATGAATCCAGTCAGGACGATGGCGACAACGATCCACTTGAAGATTTGCTCACTCCGCGGCCACTGCGTGAGCGTCCAGCGTATTGAGTACATGATCATCACACCTAGCAACAACATCAAATTGCCATACGTGACGGAGTTGTACTCTGGCGTCACCGGTCGTCCAAAATCCCGCTCACTCGGCCAGAAAACATACACACAGCTAACCAATCCTGAAATCACAAAGCCCCAGGTGATACGTCTGATCCATTGTGGGTGCATCGTCATGACAGCCGCGAGTACCACGACACATCCCAGAATCATTCGCAAGGCACGCTCAACTTCAGCACCGGGCATTGCATGAAAACGCAGCATATTGAGTATCGCGGGAACAAGCGTAAACAGAAATGCCGCAATCAGCCAGCGGTAGGGGTGCAGCAATAAAACTGTTTGTTTATAGCCACCATCACGCGTCAAACAAAAAATCAAACATATTCCAACCAAGGCATACCATGCGCCACTCGAGTGACCTATTTCAGTCAGCATGAGCAGCGGCAGTACACCGATCAGTGTGGCGCCAAGAAAGGAATAAATATCTTGTTGAGTCAGTTTCATACTTTTTATGAAGGTATTTCTCAAATACTCACAACAGGCGGTTTAGGAAGTTTGACGCGTATACGCCACCAAAGCAGCAGTGCAGTAAATAGCGCGAACAAAATATGGACGAGCCATACCCCAATACTGAAGGGTAATTTTCCGTGAATAATCCAGCCCTGAGAAATATTGATTAAATTCAAATAAAGCATGGCAACCAAGCCGGCAATCAGCAAATTACCCGATCTTCCGATCCTTGGATTGACTGCACCCAGTGGAATCGCGAGCAATGCGAGATTCAAAGATGCCAGAGGAATAGCCAAACGCCACATCAGCTGGCCCCAGGAAGCGTTTTCATGATCGGTGATCAGTAGTGTGGTCGGTCTGGCGCGTCTGTTGGTCAGGGCCTTATTGCGTGCTTGCTCCATCGACTCTTCGCCATTCTTACTTTCGATTCGCACACCAAACGAATCAAACTCAGCCATCTTCATTTCTGCCGTGCCGGGTATCAGATCGTATCGATAGCCTTTTTCAAGAACCAGGAATCGGTCACCGTTGGGTATCGTCTCCGTATGCGCCGAAGTCGCAGTCACCAATACCAGCCACTCACGGTCGAGAATACGCATGAATACCTGACCTAGCGAGGTATCGTCGCTTTCCGAGCCTTCAGCAAAAAACACCCGTGCCCCACCTTCTGTTTCGAAGAACTGTCCGGGTGTGATTTTGGAAACATCTGAGCGCATTTCAAAACGCGCACGGTAATCTTCGATCTGCCGGTTCGCCCATGGCGTTGCATACAAGGTCAGGCTCGCCACAATCAGCATCACGGGCAGAGCAACTCTGAGTATGGGGTTCAGCCAGTTCAGCAGCGATACGCCGCTTGAAAACCAGACAACCATTTCTGATTCACGGAAATTACGCGCAATGGTTGTCAGCACACCAATAAAGATCGAAACAGCAAGAATCGTTGGCATGGCGGCGATCGTTGTAAAAGCTGCCAATCCGACCACAACATCTGCACCGATACGACCCGCAGCCGCCTCTCCGATCAAACGCACAAGAATGACACTTAACCAGACAACAATCAGTGTGGATAACACCACGCTGAAATGATTCAGTATTTCTGAAACTACAGAACGTTTAAATAAATTCATTGCGCGCAGGCGCCTTTCGTTTCAGGCTCAATGATGGCCCAGTTCACCGCATACACCGGCTTTTGCTTGAAACGGTTCCAGGGGATTTCAAAAGACCCCTTAATCGTTGCACGAGCCAGGAATGACTGCATATTGGGATTCAATTTTGTTTCGGTCGCATCCACCACAATCAATGCACCACAACGTTTAACGAGTTCAGGTTTAACTGCTGCGGCAGAGGCATATTCGCCGTAAGGTATTACCAGGGGCTGATAACGTGAGGCCACAGAAGTGACGCCGGCGATCCAGGTCTCACCAATCACGACTTTCATCGGGCCTTTGATTTCCGCATCCCAGACCTGATCAAACTTGAGTCCTAATTGCTTTGCTGGAAAATTCCCTCTCGGCGTCTTGCTGATCAGATCCGCGATCAATCCAAAATAAAGCGCAGTACCACAGGCGATCAGTATATTGAGCAGCAAACCAACGCGTAAGACCTGACTCAGAGTGCGTGACGTATCAATCTGGGGCATCCACCGTAGGGCATAGACACCTAGAAAAATAAAATAAGAAGTTGCCCAGTTGGCATGCAGGCTAATCAGAGAGGTGCCCAGCAGGCAAGTCAGAAGCATGGGGCCGATCGCAGCAAAACCGATGAACCTTTGTTCTTGTAGCTGATTTTGCGCGCTTGTCGACATGACAGATGCCGCAGGATCTTGTTTAAGTGTGTACTTAAGAACCAGTAAAGCAATGATGAGGGGTGAAATTTTCCCCAGCTGGCTGAGAATGAACTTACCCAGCTGGGCCAGATGATTAACCTCTCCGCTCACCTGGTACTGCATATAACGAATTGTTGGGGCGTTCTCTCTGATCAGCCATTCAATATGCGGGATCATCGCAATGACGGCGGCAGCGATCGCGATCAGCACACCGCGCATCGCTCGCCAGCTATGCATTCGGGGATCCTGCAAGACCCAGATCCCCATCACGGCAAACCAGATCCCTGCACTATATTTTGTAAGCAAGCAGACAGCCCCTGCGATCCCCACAAGGACCCAGCGCCACCAGTCAAGATAACGTACGGCAAGGATCAGGGACCAGAGCAGCAATGCAGTAGGCAATAGCTGCAGCAAATTGGAGCTGACCTGAATTCCATTAATGCTGTGATAAGCAATTAATGAAGTCAGTACAACCGCCATCAGTGCGCGTGCAGGACTCATCATCAGCAGGCAGATACGCCATACGACTAGCAACATCAGTGCGACATTCATCTGGCCAGCAACGTAAGTCACCCAGATGGAGCGCCCGAAGAGCGACGCCCAGGCATACACCCACCATGTCGAAATCGGACCAAATTTAGGGTAGCCCCAATCAAAAGACTGCATCCAGAAGAGTTCTTCGATGCTATCTTTGTGAGGCGCGGTCTGGCTCACAATCGCAAGAAGCGTCCAGAGAAGAAAATTAAACGCAATAAAGCACAGCGTCACTTTTGTTAGTTGACGCGTGTTATTTGGATCAATATTTAAAAAATCCCGCTTGAATTTTCCAAAAACACTCAATCCCAAGGGGGTTGAATTGTTCATCATTATCCCTAGACTGGGTGATTGCCGTATCTCGCAGTTTAACTCGCAATGAGAGGAGTGTCAGTTAGTGATTATGAGCCTGGCGACGCTGCGCGCCTGGACGAAGGTCCGTGCGTTAAGCTGATACTCCTCGTCGATATTACTTAGTGCCTAAAACTGCCTATGTCTAACTTTGATTTATTTTTAACCACGCTTTTTATCGGCATGTCGATACTAATGGTGTGGAGTGGTCACAAACTTTCGAAAAAAAACTACAGCAGACTGTTAATTCTGATCATCTTAACTTCAGCAGCATTAATCGTTTTATTTCAAGTCAAACACGCTGGTCCGGAAGGAAATTCGGCCGCTCACTCCTTAATAACAATCTTGGGACAACTCGCAATTTATGGTTTGGCGACCAAACTATGGTTGAAAATAAACTATGTGAAAACCTCGAAAGCCGCCCATATTGCGATGCACGTTATTGCTCATTCATCATTGCTAATTTTTATTTTTCTAAACTACTGGATTAAAAACAATTACCCAGTCGTTTCAATCCTGGTTTATCCAGTCTGTGCGTTTTCGCTTTCACTGATCGAGCAATCCATTCAAAACGCCCTGAATGATCGTGATGAAAAGTAAGTCGCGCTGTTGTTTGCCATCCGTTTCAGCCCGGACGGTTCATCCCGGAATCTGAATCTTTTGTCTGGAAATGAATTTTCAGGTAAAAATTTCAGACAAAATTTAGACAAGAAAATTTAGGCAAAAAAAAACCTACCTTTTAAGGTAAGTCATTTTTTTACAATCTTGGTGGGCTGGGCGAGACTCGAACTCGCGACCAACGGATTAAAAGTCCGCTGCTCTAACCAACTGAGCTACCAGCCCCCAAGCCCGCTATTATTACTCATTTAGAACACGCCTGTCAAACCGGTGTCATCAAGCCGTAAAGATAAACTCAAACTGTTTACCCAGCTGCAATAAAGTCTCATCCTGTCCATGGCGCGAAACAAACTGCACGCCAAGCGGTAAGCCATTGCTACCCAACCCGGCTGGCAGGGTCAGACAAGGCGCGCCGAGCGTAGTCCAGATCCGGTTGAAGGTCGACGCCCCTGTGCCTTCTTCAGCGCGTGGCGCCTCGCCTTGTGCACTAAAGGTCAGTAGGGCATCGATCCCGCTCATGGCCTGTTGAAACAATTCACGTGCACGCGCAACCCGATCGATCTCCTCCTCGAATTGCGCAGCGGTCATTGCCAGGCCAGTCTCAATCAATTTGCGCGTACTGGCACCAAGTTTTTCTGGTCGGCTTCGATAAAGAGCTTCATGGTGATGCCCGGCCTGATACGCCATGATTAGTCGG
The DNA here is from genome assembly GCA_030650995.1 of Sheuella sp. Taxonomy (GTDB): domain Bacteria; phylum Pseudomonadota; class Gammaproteobacteria; order Burkholderiales; family Burkholderiaceae_B; genus Zwartia. The sequence continues at coordinate 21,099 of JAUSCY010000044.1, forward strand.
TTGGCTCGACCCACTGCTGCAAACTCAGCATGCGGCAAATCGACAGCTACGAATTGTGCCCCCTGCTCCTTGAGCTGTTCGCGCGCCCGTTCAAGCAGCCTAGCCGAGTCCTGATCGACTTGCTCAGCCTCGGGGCCTGGGTACCAGGCAAATACAGGGTTTTGGGTGCCGATCACATTCGCTTGCTGAGACTTGAGCAAAACTGAACTCAACAGCCTGATGTCGTCAACGGAACGGGCCATCAGCCCCATCGTGTCCATCGCGGACGATAAAGGCATGACGCCTTCAAGACCAATTCGACCATAAGTCGGTTTAAAGCCCACCACGCCACAAAATGCAGCAGGCCGGATAGTTGACCCGCCCGTTTGAGATCCGAGTGCCATCGCGACCATGCCATCCGCTACGGCAGCAGCCGAACCACTCGATGAACCGCCAGGGGTATGTGCAAAGTTATGTGGATTGACTGTTGGTCCGGCATGAACGTGAGCGAACTCGGTCGTAACCGTTTTACCCATGAGAATGGCGCCAGCATCCTGTAGCGTGCGAATCACCGATGCATCCACAGCAGGGCGATGACCCAGATAGGCCGCTGAACCGTAGGCCGTTGGCATCTGTGCTGTATCAATAATGTCTTTAATACCGATCGCCACACCCGCCAGAGGCAAACTGAGCTTCTCAGCGTTCAGTGCTTGGAGTTGCTGACGAACGTGTTCAGGATCGTGCCAGGCCCAGGCACGCACATGAGGCTCACGCGCTTGAATGCGTGCGAGCTGTGACTCAAGGACATCCGTATGATTAATCTGACCACTTGCAATTTTCGAGGCCAGTTCAGTGGCCGTGTATCGATATAAATCTGATACGCCAGCCATGAATTAACGCGCCCGTGAAATACGAACTTCGGCACCCCGACGCTTAACTTCCAAGCCTTCGGAGGGAGAAATTTTCAAACCCTCAAGGCCCTTGATGTAACTTGAGCCTTGCATTTGCATGACACGTATTTTGTTACGCATCACGACCGGGTTATGAACAGGCATACCAAACATCCATACCTCGTCAAGAATACGCGCCGAGTTGAATTCACCCGTATGGTGGGCTGTCGGTCCGAGACAAAGCATGTGACCTTCTCGACCAAAAGCGGGAATCGCCCCCAGGCCACAGGTGACAGTCAAGACAGAGCCACCCTCATAGCGCCAGCCAGTATTCAGGTCCCACCAGGCTTCACCTGCAGGCAAATACACTTGAATATCATTGCCTGGCTGCATGGCCGGGGCTACCAACACAGCAGGGCCTAGCAAATATTGCGTATCCCAGCGGTGCGCCTCAGCATCTGCGGGGAATGATAAAGCCATCGAACGCTGCACAGGCAAACCAGTGCGTGCAGCGTCTTCTATCGCGCCCAGCACATAAGGAATCAGGCGATAACGCCACTGAAGCCATGACTGGATATGAGCACGTGTTGTTTCATCAAACGCAGTCGGGATCAACGCCGGATGCGCCTGAAAATTAAAGTTGGATGAAAATACAGCCATGGCCAGCCAGCGCAGGTAAAGCTCCGGCGTCATTTCATCTGTAGGTGCTATCGCATTACCTATGGCATGCATTTGCACTGGCACACCACTCGCACCGATTGAGAGAGCTGTGCGCAAGGTATGCTGCAAGCCAGCCCAGTTATTCGAGACACGGGGTGCCGATTGCCAGAGCAGGCGCTGTGCACCTGCAAACAAATCAGAACTGAACACTACACCCTCGGGAGGTACTTTCTGTCCCGCTGCGGCATCAAACAAGGCGCGTCGCGCAAGTGCCGGATAAATAGACCGAAGCACAGGTCCGCTCTCTCCACCGCGCGCCACAATCGAATCAGGAATATCAAACTGCACATCACAAATAGTCGCACCAACACCATCTTCGATGAGATGGCGATGACGTTCAGACCAAGCGTTGAGCACATCGCGGTGTGTGAGATCGAGTAATCCGAAATCTTTACCACCGGTCGCAACGACTCCCGGGAACACATGCGCGTCACCTTCCTCGTTGGCAAGTAACCAGCCACGATCTTCGAGTTCGGCAAAAGTTGAGGATTCTGCAATCGCACCTGGAATGGTGTGCATACTCAAATGTGTTGCATGCTTACCGAACAGATCCATCACCTGCTTGGGATCCGGAAAGCGCTCCTGATCCCACTCGGGCAAAAGCTTTGAATCCTGATAGGTCCATGCGGTAGGAGGCAACATCAATACGCCATCCACAGCGATATTCTGCGCGCGGAAATCAGCAATGATTTCGGCCGTCTGCGTTGCAGACTGGCCTTGATGCTGCTCAATCCACACACCCATTGACCACAGCACGGGCTGACCAGCCCTGCCGGTCAGCTGAGTGTACTGATTCAGAATTTCGGCAGGTTCCCCAGCGAATACGAACAAATCCAGCATCGAATCTTCGATAGTGATCAGGTACTCATCTGGAGTTTCAGCGCCCAGATCATGCTCAACGCGCGCAAGCGTGTTGAGATATACGCCCCATCCGGATGGGCCCCAGGCCAGTGGCAAAGCACGGTGTTCGGGGCTGTCTGACAGGATGACTTCAGTACGGCGATCAAGATCACCGTGGGTTTCACCCAGGCCAAAAATCTTTTCCTGGGGTTTGAGCTTAAATCCCACTGACCAGGAATCATCATGTCCCTGGATGCCTGTGTCGGAAAGCTCAAGTACAGTTTGTCCCTGACGCTGCAAATTCAGGCTGAATGGATATGAACACACATCCAGAGTCACGTCACCCTGCGCCATCCGCCAGCCTTTTACTGTGCCTGGCATAGGCTCTACGGTGCCCTCACCGATCGCTTCAGGGCGTGCGAGAAGAATTTCAGCATGCACGCGGGCGCGGGCGCCAGGCAAAATATCTGCTGCTACGGTTTCTGGCCGGCCGCAACGTATACGAAAAACGCCCGGGGCATGCGGTTCAATGACTAGAGATAACCCAGCACCAACGTCGAATACAACCTTAGTAGGAAGAGTGTCGACAAGTTTGAGCGTTTCGAGTTGCATAATCAGCGCGTAGGTAAAAGCGACCAAAGGCGCTATTTTGACGGATTTATCCGCTTTAATAAACTCAAGTCGTATAAATACGAATGGCGGCGTTTTTTTTTAAAGGCTGAGTGCTGGGCAAAAATATCTTCGTGGGATATTCTGACCCTGATTTAAAGCGTCCAGATCATTCAGTGTATAAATCTACCAGATGATTTAGGATAAATAAATCATTATCTGAACATGATGAATACGCTGCAAATGCAGCCTAATTATCACTAATTGCATCTATTATATCGTTTTCCAGGACAAGAGGTTCTCCATTTAACGCTCCTGCAATCAAATCACCCGCCAGCGTTGCCCAAGTCAGTCCGCGGGAGGCAAATCCACAGGCCACCCACACACCAGGAGCTTGTCGCACAGGACCAATTGCAGGTAGCCGGCCGGGCAATACTGCACGCCAGCCAGCCCAGCCATCAAGTTTCTGACCTATTAAGCGTCCAGCAAGCTCAGGAATATTTAATAATCCTGCTGCGCGATGTAAATTACTTGTTACTCCCTGATCAGTGACTGAGGCTTGCTGCGCAGCATGGGCATACGTGCTGCCAATTACGCACCGCCCCCCCTCTTGCGGCAATACATATCCATCACCAGAAACAATACAGCGAGGTCCTCCTGCAATCTCGGCTGCGGGAAGAAAAGTCACCTCCCCACCCAGCGCGTGCATGTCTTGAAGCCTCGCACGTTCACTGAGCAAACCACTCGCACGTAACAAAGTCTGAGTATGAAAACCGCCAGCCAGGACAACATGGCTGGCACTCGCCAAGACAGCGCCCGAGTCGTCCTGGGCATGCCAGATCCCCGCACGCTGGAAAATTCGTCCAACGTTACCCGCTCGCACCTCCACTCCAGGAGTCGCCGCTAAAGAATCAAGTAATCGTTGTGGCTGCACCCTGGCTGCTGTTGGAAAATAAATACCACCTCGATTCAGCGTTATCCCTGCTAAAGCGCTGGCCTGATCTGCTGACACGAACTGAGCCCACTGGGTGGGAAAACCCAATGTCTCAATTAAGGCAGCCAAATCCACAATCCGCCCCTGATCTCGCTGAAGCTGAATTGCCCCGCATCTGAATAAAACCGAATCGGGCAACGCACTCCAGCGTGACTGTGCCCGTAAGAAACCTGCCCTGGACAGCCTGGCCCGCAAATTATCGTCGCGAGACACGGTCGGTGTCAGCGCGGCAGCAGCATGATGCAGATGGCTTGAAGTGCTTTGCCCCCAGCTGGTGTCAATTACTGTTACGCGCCATCCTCGCAGCGCCAATGATTGAGCCACCCCCAGCCCTGCAAAGCCCGCCCCGACAACCAAGGCATGCTGTTCTTGCGGCGATACCGGAGACTGCAGCCAGGGATCAGAGCGTGCCTGCGTCGCAGTCTCGCTCTGTTCAACAGAAACAACTTCTATTCCTGATACACCATCCTGCTCGGTCGTAATCAATGCACGTGCACCAGATGCAGCAAGTGAAGAAAGCTGCGGTAAAAGCAATTTATCTTTTAAAACAAAGCAATCAACTTGAAGGCGCAATCTCTGGATCACCTCATCGACCGGCCCGACGGCCAAGGTCAGGGTGATGGCTCCAGACTCAAACTCCAGCCGATGCAACCCGGGCAAATTCAAAGGCCAGACAGCGAGCATTGCTTCAAACTGAGGCCTCAACTGCTCGCAATGCATAGTGCTGAGTAGTGTTTTGAACACACTGCGCAAATCTGCATGTTCTGACAAACTGGGGACCAGTCTCACCACATGCAAACGCTGAGGCCTGCGACTATGCTGTTGCCAGGCATCCCACAACTTTAGAAATAACAATCCTTGTCCAAAGTCAGCATCCAGGACGGTCATGCGCGTCTGGCCTGTCCAGGTGTGACTAATGGAGCTGACCTCGTCAGCATTACGATTCATCTCTTAGGGCCCGTCTGAGCACTTTTCCGACATTGCTTTTGGGGAGCTCCTCGCAAAAAACAATTTTCCTTGGACACTTGTATCGCGCGAGCTGCTTTGCACACCATTCTTTAATTTCGCCTTCAGTGAGTTCGGGAAATTTTTTTACGATAAAAAGCTTGACCGACTCTCCCGAATGCTCATCAGGCTCTCCAATCGCAGCACATTCAACGACGCCTGCATATTCAGAGACAACGGCCTCGACTTCGCTAGGGTAAACGTTAAAACCAGACACGATAATCATGTCCTTTTTTCGGTCTGCGATAAAAACGAAACCCTTTTCGTCCATCCAGCCGATATCTCCCGTCATAAAAAAACCATCCGGACGCAGTGCTTCGTGGGTTTCATGTGGGGCCTGCCAATATCCTGACATGACCTGGGGCCCTCTGACTGCGATCTCACCACGTATGCCACTTGATACGACCCGGGCTTGTGAATCGAAAATAACAATTTCAGTCGAAGGCAATGGTAAGCCAGCACTGCCAGAAAAAGACTTCGCGTTGGTTGGGTTCGCCGCTACGACAGGAGAGCACTCGGAAAGTCCGTACCCCTCAATCAAGGGCCAGCCTGTCAGCTGCACCCAACGCGCGGCCACAGCGGGCTGCAGCGCCATTCCGCCCCCAAATACGAGCTTGAGCGATGAAAAATCCAGTCGCGCAAAGTCTGCTTCTTGTGTGAGCGCATTAAATAAGGTATTCACACCTGGAAACACATGGACAGGATATTTGCGCCATGTCCGTATCAATGTTTTCCTGTCCCTCGGATTGATCACAAGTACATTTTTCATGCCGGCATGCATGCCATAAAAAGCACACACAGTCATTGCAAACACATGATAGAGAGGTAAGGCCGCTAACATGGTGAGCGGGCGCGCAATCACCTCTTTTAACGCAGGCATAGCCACTTCCTGAATCTGCAGGACGTTGGCAACAAGATTTCCATGTGTCAGCATGGCGCCTTTGGGAATACCGGTGGTGCCGCCCGTATATTGCAAAACAGCCAGATCGGTATGCGTGAGCTCAGGAGCTTTCCAGGGCAAGTCACGCCCGAGTCTGAGCACACGCTGCCAACGCAACGCACCAGGCAAGTGCCACTGTGGGACTATTTTTTTAATGTGGCGTGCAGCTAAATTAAACAAGGATCCTTTAATTCGGCCAAGCATGTCTCCCGGGGCGACCACGACACGATGAACAAGCGCATCGCATCCTTCTATTTTATCGACTACATGCGCAAAGTTTTCAAACACCACAATCACACTGGAACCACTGTCTTTCATCTGTAATTGCAATTCCCGGGGTGTATACATGGGATTAACGTTCACCACGACGCACCCGGCACGCAGAGTCCCCAGGACTGCAATCAGATAAGCAGAAACATTGGGCAACATCA
>JAUSCY010000047.1 GCA_030650995.1 Sheuella sp.
AGGGCATATGGATTTAGAAACTTTGAAAATTACCGTCTGAGGGTCTTGGCCCACTGCGGTTGGAACGGCGTATTTAGCCGTGTTTGATGGATACTACTATTTTATGAATACTGGTCATCCCCCGTTAATGGGGTAGAGCCCACGAATAGGGGCTGAAATGGGGGCTATAAAATGGTGTTTTGATATAGGCCTAGTATTTATGCGGCTTTCCAGAATATTTCTGGCGGACAGAGGGGGATTCGAACCCCCGATACGCTATGAACGTATACACGCTTTCCAGGCGTGCGCCTTCAACCGCTCGGCCACCTGTCCGTTGCATTCGTTACGGCAATCAGCCAGAAACACTGATTAGCAAGTAAAAATGACAGCCCGCCATTCTAACAGACTCTGGGACTCTATTAATAACCCCAGTCATTTTCATGATGTACGGATTAACGTCCCACCGCATAACCTTGCATCCCGCGAGGATTCGCTGCCGCTCTGAGTAATAAACCGCCGTTAAACCCTGGCTCGCGGGAGCAGGCAGACAACCTGCCCTCAGACCACTCCGCACCGACTTTGACCTCGTGACCCGCTTTGCGTAAAGCTTCGATCGTCTCTTCGGGAAAGCGCGATTCCATCGTGATCTGGTTGTAGCGCAAGGTGCGTGGCCAGAACGAGATTGGGAAATGATCAATATGCCAGGCGGGATACTCAATTGCTTCTTGCAGATTCATGCCATACAAAGCGTGACGCAAAAAGAACTCTGCACCCCACTGATCCTGTTGATCACCGCCCGGTGTGCCAAACACCATATAAGGCAATCCATCTCGCAACACCATCGAAGGTGACAAGGTCGTGGAGGGCCTCTTACCTGGTTGCAATTGCCCCGGCACACCCTCGTCGAGCCAGACCATTTGCAGACGGGTTCCCAACGAGAACCCCAGCGCGGGAATAGCAGGACTGGAGGACAGCCAGCCACCTGAAGGAGTCGCTGAAACCATATTGCCCTGCGCATCAATGACATCGATGTGGCAGGTATCGCCAATAAAGACTTCCCGTTTAGCCCATTCACTGACCGGCGGCAGCGCAGCAAAGGTAGGCTCACCGACGCCGAAACGCGTGTCGGAGATTTTCAATGTACGCGCAGCGGCTTCAAGGTCAGGCAGTTTTACCTGACGACCACCTGGGCTACCTGGATCGAGCAGTTTTGCACTGAGCTCTCCGATGCGCTCAAAACGCGCGCGACCGTAAACATCTGAAACCAGATCAGCCATTGGCACATCCGAAAATAACGGATCGGCGTACCATGCCATGCGATCAGCCATTGCGAGCTTGGTCGCCTCTGCCACGCGGTGCACAAACTCTGGCGAGTCAGGTGCAAATCTCTCAAGACCCGCGTGTTTAAGAATCGATAGCTGCTGCAACATGACCGGCCCTTGTGACCAAGATCCGCATTTAGCTACCGTATAGCGACCAAATTCAACAGTGTGCGGCTCATCGTATGTCGCTTGCCATTTAGCAAGATCGGCATAGCGTAGCAGCCCGGTATTACGTTGGCCCGTTGTATCGCGAACCGCCTCACTGGTATAGAACTGATCGATTTCTTTGGCAATAAATCCACGATAAAAAACATCGAGTGCAGCATCGATCGTACGCACGCGATCGCCAGCTCCTGCGACGGCAGCTTCATCAAGCAGGCGTGTATAAGTATGCGCGATCGCAGGACACTGAAATAATTTACCGGGCTCGGGTACCTGACCGCTGGGCAACCATACCTTAGCCGACCCTTTCCATTCGCTGACAAACAAACTCTGCACAGCCAGAATCGCCTGTACCGTGCGCGGCAACAGCACAAAACCATCGCGAGCATATGCAATAGCTGGAGCCATCACCTCAGCAAGTGTCATCGTGCCGTAATCACGCAGCATCGTCAGCCACGCACCAAATGCACCGGGCACTGT
>JAUSCY010000108.1 GCA_030650995.1 Sheuella sp.
ACCGGCGTTAAGCAGAATTTTCATAACTTGCGGCACGCCCCCTGCGCGATGCAAATCAACAGTCAAAAACTGACCTGAAGGTTTCAGGTCACACAGAACTGGCACGCGCTGGCGTACGCGCTCAAAATCATCAATCGTCCATGGCACTTCTGCAGCATGCGCGATGGCCAGAAAATGCAACACAGCGTTGGTCGAGCCGCCAATTGCCATGATCACTGCAACAGCATTTTCCAGGGACTTGCGTGTAATGATGTCACGTGGTTTGCGCTGATGACGAACGGCATCCACCAGAACGCGCGCTGACTCAGCCGCATTGGTGAGTGCTACACCGTCTTCGTTAGCGAGTGTGCTGGAGTAAGGCAGCGCCATGCCCATTGCTTCAAAAGCAGAGCTCATGGTGTTGGCGGTATACATACCACCACAGGAGCCTGTACCTGGAATGGCCTTTTGTTCGATTGCTTTGAAATCTTCGTTGCTCATGCGACCCATGGTGAACTCGCCCACAGCCTCGAACACGGACACGATATTCAGATCACGCCCTTTGTATGAGCCTGGCTTGATCGTGCCGCCATAAACATAAATACCAGGGACATTACAGCGTGCGATGCCGATCATTCCGCCAGGCATGTTTTTATCGCAACCACCCACCACCACTACACCGTCCATCCACTGTCCCTGGACAGCGGTCTCGATACAGTCGGCAATCACTTCGCGGGAGACAAGTGAATACTTCATACCCTCCGTGCCCATCGACATGCCATCGGAAATGGTTGGCGTACCGAACACCTGTGGATTGGCCTGCGACTCACGTACCGCTTGTATCGCTGCGTCAACCAATGGTTGCAGACCGCTATTACAAGGGGTGATTGTCGAGTGGCCGTTGGCCACGCCAATCATTGGATTTGCAAAGTCAGACTCTTTGTAGCCCATGCCGTAATACATTGAACGGTTGGGCGCGCGAGTAATACCTTCGGTGATATGTTTGGAACGATCGTTATTTGCCATGAATAAATACCCAGAGGTGATTCACAAGTTAAATGGGACTCAACCCGGAATCATACCTATATACAACGGCCTTGTATCCGGACCCGGCTAGCATTTCAAGAGTTATTATCGGACATCTTTTAAATAATGGCTTGTGATGCTGCAATTTCCGAATTTTGACCCTGTTGCACTTCGCTTGGGTCCACTGGCGATTCACTGGTATGGCCTGATGTATCTGACGGCTTTCGCCTCAGCCTGGCTGCTCGGGCGCTGGCGAATCTCCCATGGAAAAACACGCCTGACGCTTAAGGACCTTGAAGACATTATTTTTTATGGCGTTTTGGGGGTCATAGCGGGTGGTCGACTGGGTTATGTGATCTTTTATAAACCCATCTATTACCTATCCCACCCAATTGAGATTTTTTATCTCTGGGAAGGCGGCATGTCTTTCCATGGTGGTTTGCTTGGTGTGCTTGTTATGGTGACCTGGATTGCGCGCAGCAGAAAATACAAATGGCTTGAGGTCAGCGATTTTGTCGCACCCCTTATCCCACTAGGTCTGGCCGCTGGTCGCCTGGGTAATTTTATTAATGGAGAACTCTGGGGTCGCCCAAGCACTCTTGCCTGGGCAATGGTATTTCCACAAAGTGGCGACGGTATTGCCCGTCACCCTTCGCAACTGTACCAATTGGGGCTTGAAGGGCTTTTGCTATTTGCTTTGGTCTGGTGGTTTGCCAATAAACCGCGTCCAACCGGTCAGGTGAGCGCCATTTTTCTGATGGGATACGGTTTTTTTAGGTTTATTGCCGAATATGCGCGGGAACCGGACGACTTTCTCGGACTGCTGACCGCCAGCTTATCAATGGGTCAATGGCTTTCTTTACCTATGATCGCCGCGGGGGCTGTGCTTTTTAAACTAAGCAGCCGGAAAACTAACGAATAAAAAACGGGTCTGCTTTTGCAGACCCGTTTTAATAAATGCCCCGCTCGTGCCGTTAAGGCCGGCATCTCGAACCGTAAGTTCAAGTTGGCCGCGATCTGCAGACTTTGAGCGCATCTACTAGAGACACGCACTCCCGTCATGCTATCCCACAGCCTATGTATGCCATAAGCATTGGTTCTGAGAATATTTGACCTCTCGCGAACACAGCAGGGACAAACTGTAAATCTGATAATAATCACTGCAAATACGACGTGAATCTCAACTAGAGAGGAGCTCCAGCTTTATCAAGAATCGCATTCAATGAGTCTATTCTACGCTTGAAGTCTCCAACCGCCAAACTTCCAAGGCCATCCGGTGCTCGCATCGACAAAAGTTCAACCGCAATCTGAATCGCTGCCATCACGGCAATACGCTCATTACCAGATACCTTGCCTGTTCCCTGTATGCGTCCGGATAACTGACTGACGTGCTGCGCAGCGGCGGTCAATACAGCCTTTTCCTCTGCGGGACAGGCAAGAGAATACTCACGCCCAAGAATTGAAATATCTACGCGTTCCATCTAACTCTGCTCCTGAGGCTGCGCACCCGGTAAACGCTCAAGCACGGCATCTATACGCTCTTTGGCCTGAATGGTCGCAGCACGCAAGGCAGTGACTTCCTCATCGCGGGACTGCAATTGCGTCTGCAAATTAGTCTGTTCCTGCTTGAATAGGTCCAAAGATCCCTGAAGCGCCGCGTGTTTAGCCGATGACTGAGAGCGCAAGCCCTCTATCTCCGACTCATACGTGGTCACTTTAGTGCGCAAAGTACGCGCCTGAAGATCCTCATTCGCAAGTCTGGCTGACAATGCATCGCGCTCGGCTTCTGTCTGAGCCAGGCGAGCCTGCAGGTTCTGGAGTTCATTGGTCAGTTGCTGCGTATAAGCAACAAACTTTACCAATCGTTCGGATAGGTGATCGAGGTCTTCTAACATGTTGCTATCGTAAAGCAAAAATGTTCATTCGTAACTACGGATCAATTCTTAAATGTTGTCAGGTGGAATTCAGGAATCACCTTCAGCAACACTTTTTTCAATTTCTTTTTGGCAATGAAAGGCTCATGTAAGGTCTATTCAGTGTTTTTTCTGCATCATTCTAGGGAAAACCCCACCGTCTACGGGTAACTTCAGGGTTTGCTTTGAGGGTTCTCTGCATTACCATGCACTCCTTACTTCTTAACTGATAAAAAACATACATAACAGTTAAGTGTTAGTCCAAGGCGCTCGTTCAGGCCGAACGTTTCATTTTGATCAAAACCAATTAGCAGCGCAGTCAAGGAGCTACTTATTATGCAGCTTAGAAATAAACAGGATTTCTGGTCGGGAGTGATGTTCATTCTCCTTGGCCTGGGATTTGCCTGGAAGGCAACCAGTTATTCCATGGGCACAGCCGCCCGCATGGGCCCTGGGTACTTCCCGCATTGGCTTGGCATTCTCATGGCTATTCTTGGTGCCGTGGTATTGCTCAGCTCATTGCGTCCCAAAGCTGAAAAAACAGAGATAGACAAGTTTGATTTCAAGATTCTGGCAATCATCATTGCTTCAATCGTGATATTTGGTCTGGCCCTGCGCCCCCTGGGTTTAATTCTGTCTTTGTTCCTGTTGGTCATGATCAGCAGCCTGGCTAGCCATGAACACAGCTGGAAAGTGTCATTTGCCAACTCAATTTTCCTCATTGTTTTGTGCTATCTGTCATTTGTGAAAGGTCTCAAGTTGGTATTTCCAATTTGGCCGACATTCCTTGGTTTGAATTAAAAGGCACATGGTCATGGATTTAATCAATAATCTTATGCTTGGTTTCGGTGTTGCATTTACACCGGAAAATCTTTTCTATGCGCTGCTGGGCTGCCTGCTTGGCACGCTGGTAGGCGTTTTACCTGGTCTGGGTCCTGTACCCACGATTGCAATGTTATTGCCAATCACTTATGTTCTGCCTCCGATTGCGGGACTGATCATGCTGGCTGGTATTTATTACGGCGCACAATACGGTGGTTCAACAACTGCTATTTTGGTGAACTTGCCAGGAGAAACGTCTGCTGTAGTGACCTGTCTAGACGGGCATGCGATGGCAAAAAATGGGCGGGCCGGCGCTGCGTTGGCAATTGCAGGTTTAGCTTCATTTTTTGCAGGCAGCGTAGCAACCCTCCTGCTGGCAGCATTTGCTCCGCCATTGGCCGAGGTTGCCTTTAAATTCGGTCCGGCGGAATACTTTTCGCTAATGGTGTTAGGTCTGATTGGCGCAGTGGTTCTAGCCTCAGGCTCACTGATCAAAGCGATATGCATGATCCTGTTAGGCCTGTTGCTCGGCATGGTGGGTACTGACGTGAACTCCGGTGTCGCGCGTTTTGACTTTGGCGTTCCTGAGCTTCAAGATGGCTTGGATTTTGCGATTGTAGCGATGGGCGTGTTTGGTTTTGCCGAGATCATGACCAACCTTGAGCAAAAAGAAAATCGAGTTGAAATTGAAGCAAAAATGGGCTCGCTTTACCCTAACAAGCAAGAGTTTAAAGAGTCATGGCCTGCTGTCATTCGTGGAACAGCGATCGGCTCACTGTTGGGTATTTTGCCTGGTGGTGGCGCAGTACTGTCATCATTTGCTTCCTACACCGTGGAAAAGAAACTTTCCAAACACCCAGAGCGTTTTGGTAAAGGTCATCCCGCTGGTGTAGCAGGCCCTGAAGCCGCAAACAACGCTGGCGCGCAGACATCGTTCATTCCACTGCTCACGCTTGGTATCCCAGGCAATGCTGTGATGGCGCTGATGGTCGGTGCGATGACGATTCACAACATTCAACCTGGTCCTCAGGTGATGTCCAGCCACCCTCAGCTGTTCTGGGGTCTGATTGCATCAATGTGGATTGGTAACTTGATGCTTGTGATTCTGAACCTACCACTGGTTGGTATCTGGGTCAAACTGCTTAAAGTACCTTACCGTATTTTGTTCCCTGCGATTCTTGTGTTTTGTACGATTGGTGTGTATTCACTGAACTACAACACATTCGACATCATGACCACCTCATGCTTTGGAATTATTGGTTATTTCTGGAGCAAGCTAAAGTGCGAAGGAGCACCACTACTGCTAGGTCTGGTTTTGGGCCCACTGATGGAAGAAAATTTCCGTCGTGCGCTACTGTTGTCTCGCGGTAACTACATGACCTTCCTGGAGCGCGGGTTGTCAGCTTCGCTGTTGGCCGTTGCTCTGCTCTTAATTATCATCGTCGCATTGCCTGCAATCAGCAAAAAGCGGACTGAAGCGTTTGTCGAAGAGGATTAATCGATGTCCAGCATCAATGCAAGGTCATACGAAGCTTCAGCACCCCGTAAAGTCGCGTTTCTGGGCTTGGGGGTGATGGGATTGCCCATGGCGGGTCATCTCGCCCGGGCAGGCCATGACGTCACGGTTTATAACCGTAGTGCTCAAAAAGCACAGGCATGGATCAGTGAGTTTGGTGGACGCTCAGCGCCGACCCCCCGTGAAGCCGCGCAAGGTGCTGAGATTGTATTTTCGTGTGTTGGTAATGACGAAGATCTGAGAAGCGTTGTTCTGGGTGCTGATGGTGCTTTTGCTGGCATGAAAGCTGGTGCAACCTATGTTGACCATACAACTGCGTCAGCATCTGTTGCTCGGGAGTTACACGAAATTACCAAGCAAAAATCGCTGAAATTCATCGACGCCCCTGTTTCAGGCGGTCAGGCTGGTGCAGTCAATGGCATGCTCACCGTCATGTGTGGCGGCGATGCGGTTGAATTTGCTGCGGTGAGTGATGTGATTGCAGTCATGGCACGCGCTGTCACCTTGGTCGGCCCGGTCGGGGCAGGCCAACTTGCAAAAATGGTTAATCAGATCTGTATCGCTGGACTGGTTCAAGGTTTATCTGAGGGCATCGCCTTTGGTCAAGCCGCAGGACTGGATATGAAACAGGTTCTAAACGTGATCAACAAGGGTGCTGCGCAAAGCTGGCAAATGGAAAATCGTGGTGAGACCATGGTCGATGACAAATTCGACTTTGGTTTTGCTGTGGACTGGATGCGCAAAGATTTAAGTCTGGTAATGGACGAGTCACGACGAAATGGCGCGCGCGTGCCTGTCACGGCTTTGGTGGACCAGTTTTATGCAGATGTACAAAAAATGGGCGGTTCGCGCTGGGATACTTCCAGTTTGATCAAGCGTCTGAAATAAGATTTCGATTGCTTTATGCGGTTGAATTAAAAATGCCTTGCGACTTTTTTCGTAAGGCATTTTTTTTGATTGGTTCCATTCATTGGTTCCATTCATTGGTTCCATTCACTGGTCACAGTTAAGTGCTGCCCGTGAGCCGCTCGTTCTGATCGGGTTCTACACTGCCCTCATCAATGAATGCTTGTTCATGCGCAGCATCATTGACGCTTTGGCGTAAAAAACGTGTTTCATTGGTTCGCCTGAATATCAGTGGCGAAAGCTCATTAAGCGCCTGTGTGTATACGTCGCGCTTGAACTCAATCACCGCATCCAGCGATACCCAGTAGTGACTCCAGCGCCAGGCATCGAATTCAGGATGATGGGTCGCACGCAAGCACACGTCGGAATCTCGTCCGATCATGCGCAGCAAAAACCAGATTTGTTTTTGCCCTTTGTAATGGCCGCGCGACTCACGCCGGATAAAAGTATCAGGCACTTCGTAGCGCAACCAGTCTCGTGTACGTCCCAATACCTGCACATGGCCAGGTAACAACCCAACCTCTTCGTGAAGCTCGCGAAACATGGCTTGAGCAGGGCTTTCGCCGTGTTTGATGCCACCCTGCGGAAACTGCCAGGCATGTTCCCGGATTCGCTTACCCCAAAAGACCTCGTTTTTGTTGTTTACGAGGATGATACCGACATTCGGACGGTAGCCTTCGCGATCAAGCATGGCCAGTCCCTGCGAATTCAATACAATTGCAGTTGATTATACGTACCTGTCAGGCTTTTTGCCTTAATCAAATTTAGCACCCAACCATGCGCGCATCTGCCTTTCACATCACAACACTCAAAGAAGCCCCTAACGAAGCTGAAATTGCCAGCCATCAACTCATGTTGCGCTCAGGCATGATTCGTAAACTGGCGGGAGGCATTTACAACTATATGCCCCTGGGCTTGCGGGTCATTCGTAAGGTCGAAAAAATCATACGCGAAGAAATGGATGCGGCTGGTGCACTTGAACTGCTCATGCCCGTTGTGCAACCTGCGGAGCTTTGGGTCGAATCAGGCCGCTGGGAGCAATACGGCCCCGAATTGCTTCGTATGAAAGACCGCCATGGCCGCGACTTTGTACTACAGCCAACATCCGAGGAAGTCATCACGGATATTGCGCGCAACGAAATCCAGAGCTGGCGCCAATTACCAGTTAACTTCTATCATATTCAGACTAAATTCCGCGATGAACGACGACCTCGTTTTGGTGTCATGCGTGGCCGTGAATTCACCATGAAAGACGCTTACTCCTTTGACCGCAATGTTGAAGGTGCGCAAAAGAGCTATCAGGTGATGTTTGATGCCTACATGAGAATCTTCGCGCGACTGGGCTTGACGTTCCGTGCGGTCTCTGCTGATACAGGTTCGATCGGAGGCTCACAAAGTCACGAGTTTCAGGTAATCGCAGATATCGGTGAAGATCTGATTGTTTATGACCCTGCGTCGGACTATGCGGCCAACATTGAACTGGCCGCTGCCCCCTGTCTGATTGCCCAGCGCTCAGCACCTGGTTCAATAATGACAGTCACCCCAACACCTGGGGCCTCAAAGTGCGAAGCCGTAGCCGAGTTGCTGGGAATCTCCCTGACCAACACCGTCAAATCGATCGTTCTGGCTACGGATCCAGAAAAAGGTCCTGCGCAGGTGTGGTTACTGTTGCTCCGCGGCGATCATGAGCTCAATGAAATCAAAGCTGGCAAAATTGCTGGCCTAAACAAGGGTTTCCGTTTTGCAAGTGAGACTGAAATCGTTGAGCATTTTGGTTGTAAACCTGGATACCTCGGACCCGTAAAAACTGTTAAACCCTTGAAAGTCATTGCAGATCTGACTGTCGCAAACATGCACGACTTTGTTGTGGGCGCCAATCAAGAAGACGCCCACCTGACTGGAGTGAATTGGGGCCGCGATTTGCCCGAGCCAGATCTCGTGACCGATCTGCGCAATGTGGTCGAGGGTGACGTATCGCCCTCAGGCACGAGCAATCTCGCTATCCAGCGGGGGATCGAGGTGGGTCATGTGTTTTATCTCGGTACAAAATACTCTGAAGCACTCAAAGCCACATTCCTCGACGAAAATGGTAAGCCTGCGCTCATGGAAATGGGTTGCTACGGTATAGGCGTGACGCGTATCGTCGGTGCTGCAATCGAACAAAATCACGATGCACGCGGCATTATGCTGCCCCGCGCCATCGCTCCCTTTGAAGTGGTGATCTGCGGACTTGGCTGGAGTAAAAGCGAAGAAGTACGCAATGCGGCCGAGTCGATCTATGCCTCGCTCAAAGCTCAGGGAGTAGATGTAATCCTTGATGACCGCGATCAACGACCAGGCATCATGTTTGCAGAATGGGAGCTGATTGGCGCGCCGATCAGGATAACGGTAGGCGAACGAGGCCTCAAAGAAGGTGTCGTAGAGGTCCTCTCGCGCAAGGAAACCGAAGCCAGCCGTGTTGCTGTGGCTGATTGTGCTGCGCTCGCCCTTGAGCGTTTGGCGGCCTTTTAAGCGATGTCCGCCAACCTTTTGTACAGAGTACGGCTATGCTGATTACGTCTCTCGAGTTCCGGCACAGCATGACCGTGCGCGTTTATTACGAAGATACCGATGCGGGAGGTATTGTTTTTTACGCAAATTATTTAAAATTCATGGAACGCGGTCGCACCGAGTGGCTCAGATCGTTAGGAGTCAATCAGTCAGAGGTTGCGCGCGAGTTTCAACGTGTTTTTATTGTCACCGGACTGGATATTCGCTATAAAAAGTCCGCAAAACTAGATGATTTGCTTGAAATCAACAGCGCAGTCACACGTTTGGGTCGAGCTTCGTTACACTTCGCTCAGACGATTACGCGCGATGGTGAACTGTTGACCGAAAGCAATATTCAGATCGGATGCGTAGATACAGTTAATATGCGAGTCGCCGCGATCCCGGAGTCCGTACGGATCAAATTTGCAGTCATCACACAGGAATAAGAGATGCCAACCTCCTCCGACATGTCAATGCTCACCCTAGTCATGCACGCCAGCGTGCCTGTCCAGTTGATCATGCTGATACTTGTCGCCATATCTGTCCTCTCCTGGACATTTATTTTCTCTAAACGCGCGACAATTAAAAAATCGATGACGCAAACGCGTCGCTTTGAAGATGATTTCTGGTCGGGCGGAGATCTCGCAGCACTGCACCAGTCTATTTCAACCCGCCGCGCTGAGCAAGGTGCACTTGCGCGTATTTTTGACTCAGGCATGACTGAATTCCTCAAGGCTCGTCGCGCTGCAGGCGGCAATGCCGATGTCAGCACGATGCTCGACGGTGCCCGTCGAGCCATGCGTGCGGCCTATCAGCGCGAAATGGATGAACTGGAGTCCCACCTGAACTTTCTGGCCTCTGCAGGCTCTGTAAGCCCGTATATCGGACTGCTCGGTACAGTTTGGGGCATCATGCACGCTTTCGTCGGTCTGGCTAACGTACAGCAGGCAACGCTTGCTTCGGTCGCGCCAGGCATTGCCGAAGCGCTGATTGCGACCGCTATCGGACTATTTGCTGCGATCCCAGCCGTTGTTGCCTACAACCGCTATACCCACGACATTGATCGCCTCTCAATCCGTTTTGAGACCTTTGTCGACGAATTCCTGAATATTCTGCAACGGCAGGTTCGCTAATGTCATCGGTGCGCTCAAGTTCAGGTCGCGGAGGCCGGAAACTCAAAAACGAGATCAATGTCGTGCCTTATATCGACGTGATGCTTGTGCTGCTGGTGATTTTCATGGTGACTGCACCTTTGATTACACCTGGTGTCGTGGAATTACCTTCAGTCGGCCAGGCATCTAATGTGCCAGCGACGCCTATTGAAGTACAAATTGCCGAAGATGGGAAAATTTCCTGGCGCAAACGCGATGCGGGCTCTAGCTACAAGCCGGTCGAACGCAGTTCACTGGCTCAAACATTGCTTTCTGAACTTAAACCAGATCAGCCGGTTGTGATTGCTGCTGATGGTAAGGTTCCATACGAGTCAGTGATGAGAGTGATGGACGATCTTAGAACAAACGGCATTACTAAGCTTGGCCTGCTGGTTGATCAGAAAGGCAGTCAGTCCTCTTCAAAAACTCCGGCCAAACCAGTTAAACGATAAAGGTTCACGCGATGCGCAACGTTAAGACGCACATCGCTTCATTCATGCCCTTGAATCAAGAATTAAATCATCGCGGTCCTAACTTACCTCCAAAACAGTCGCTGAATTTGCGTGCTGTCGGAATGGCGCTGGGCGCGCACGCGTTGTTATTGCTCGCGCTGGTACTGAACCTGGACTGGAAAACAGAAAACCAGGGTCCCATGCAGATTGAGTTGTGGGCCAACGGCAATATACCGACTGCTGCGCCGGCTCAATCCACAAAACCCGAGGTCAAGCCCGAGCCTACGCCGCCTAAACCAGAGCCTGAGCCCGAACCGGTTAAACCACCACCACCGCCTGAACCTCCTCCCCCACCCGCACCGCCTGCGGTAGCGGAAACGCCAAAAAATGAAATCGACCCAGAAATTGCACTCGAAAACGAGCGTAAGAAAAAGGCCGAGAAAGAGCGCATTGAAAAGGAATTAGCCGAGAAAAAGGCAAAAGAGGACGAGCGCCGAGAAAAAGAACGTGTCAAACGCGAAAAAGATGCTGCAGAGAAAAAGGAGCGTGAGCGCCTTGAGCAAATCGAACGCGTAGAAAAAGAAAAGAAAGAGAAAGAGAAAGAGAAAGATGAAAAGGAAAAGAAAGCCGTAGCTGAGAAAAAAGAGAAAGAAAAGAAAGAAAAAGAGGAAAAAGAGAAAAAATTAGCGGAAGAAAAGAAAGCCAAGGAAGCGAAAGAAGCCGCAGCCAAGAAAGCGGCTGCTGATCAGGCCTTTAAAGATGCTATGCGTGGCGATGTCATGGGTGCAGCTGGCATCCCCGGCGGCACGGCTGACCGTAATCAGGCAGGTGGCGGCAACTACTCGGGTTACGGGGCCAAGATCCGTGCATGCGTGCAACCCGGGGTGTCTTTCCCTACTCCACCACAAAGCGGATCAAATCCAACTGTTCAGTATCGTGTACAGTTAAAATCAGATGGAACCGTAGCAGGAGTGAAATTGCTAAAAACGTCTGGGAACTCAAACTTCGATCAAGCGGTCGAACGGGGTATCAGCCGTTGCACACCATTCCCAAAACCAGATTCTGGTAGTTACCCGTCTTATATCGACGTGGATTACCGCATGTATTAAAAGGAGATTGCTCCACATGAAGTTTGACCAACCCAGCAATACAAATGTTTCCGGCCTGTCAGGTTGGTTTTCTGTCAAAAAATGGCTCGCACTCGTCGTGGCATTGCTGGCGATACTTGGCGCGACCTCTGCGTCGATGGCGCAGCTACGCGTCGATATTTCAGGAACTGGCGCCCAGCAATACCCTGTAGCCATTGCTGATTTCAGCGGCGAGCCTGCAGGTAAACAAATTGCCGAAGTGATTCGGGCCGATCTGACTCGCTCGGGTCAGTTTCGTATGATCAATGCAACTGGAGCCGCCTTAACGGTTGACACACCGATTGCGTTTGACGAGTGGCGTAGCAAAGGTGCGGACTTCATTGCCTACGGCACCGTGACGCGCAGCGGTGATGGTCGCTACGAAGTCAAATACAGACTTGGCGATACCGTTAAAAAAGGTCAGCTAGATGGTGTTGCCTTTACTGGCACCGAAAAAGAGCTTCGCCGCATCGCACACCAGATCGCCGACCGCATTTACGAAAAAATTACTGGTACTAAGGGTGTTTTCGCTACGCGAATCGCCTATGTGCTCAAACAGGGTCCAACCTATGAGCTGCAAATCGCCGATGCCGACGGCCAAAACCCACAGGTGGCTTTGCGTTCACGTGAACCAATCATTTCACCCTCCTGGTCTCCAGACGGCTCTCGCCTGGCTTACGTAAGCTTCGAGTCTGGAAAACCAGTTGTTTACGTTCACCAACTCGCTACCAGCAAACGGGTCCCTGTTGCTAATTACAAAGGTAACAACTCAGCGCCCGCCTGGTCTCCTGATGGCAATACGCTTGCTGTAGTGCTGACGCGTGATGGTTTGTCCCAGATATATGTGGTGAATGCGACTGACGGTGGCGGCCTGCGTCGTATCACACGCTCCCCGTTAATCGATACTGAGCCTACTTTCAGCCCCGACGGACGCTCCATATACTTCACTAGCGATCGCAGTGGCAGCCCCCAGATTTACCAGGTTGGGCTAGATGGCGGCGAACCACGCCGTGTAACCTTTAACGGCGGTTACAATATCTCACCAAGAATTTCTCCAGATGGCAAATCTTTGCTTACTGTTACGCGTCGGGACGGTGCTTATCGTATCGCCTCGCTCAACTTGTCGACAGGTTCTGAAACCCTTCTGACCGAAGGTCGTGACGACCAATCGCCTAGTTTTGCACCGAACGGTATGCAGGTGTTGTATGCCGCTGTTCAGGGTGGCCGCAGTGTGTTGGCAGGTGTTTCCAGTGATGGACGTGTGCGCCAGACATTATCGGTTCTGAATGGCGAAATACGTGAGCCCACCTGGGGTCCGTTTTCTCAATAATTATTAATTTGATCTCCCCAAAAAGGAAATATCATGTCGCGCATCGCAAAAGCACTCTCTATCGCCGCACTTGCTGCCACTCTGGCTGCATGTAGTTCAGTTAACCTCGACGACAAAGCTGGCGCTAATGGCGCTGGTGCGGACGGCTCAGGTGTGATGGATCCGTTCAATCCAAACAGCATTCTGGCTAAACAGAAGTCCGTCTACTTTGACTTCGGTAGCTACGCTGTGAGTGAACAATACCGCAACACCGTAGATTTACACGGTAAATACCTGGTGTCTGCCCCACAGCAACGTGTCGTGATTGAAGGCAACACTGATGCGCGTGGCGGTTCAGAGTACAACCTGGCACTCGGCCAGCGTCGTGCTGAGGCAGTTCGCCGTATGCTTACACTGATCGGTGTTTCAGATGCACAAGTTGAAACCATCAGTTTTGGTAAAGAAAAACCAAAAGCTCTGGGTGATACTGAGGCCGATTATGCAGAAAACCGCCGTGCGGATTTCAACTATAAGCGTTAAGCTTTAGGTACTTGGCTATCTGTGCAGGGCGGCTAAACAGCCGCCCTGTTGCATTAAGAATCATGAGTGCTTGCCCATAGAAGCTGGCATTCAGTTTTTAAAGGACTTCCCATGCGTATACGTTCGTTTTTTCCAAGATCTTTCTCAATTCGCTCACTCGTGAGCTGCCTGAGTATTGCAGGTGCTCTCACATTCAGTCAGTCTGCCTGGGCTTTTGCCGATGATGATGCACGTAAAGCAATCGTCGAGATGCGTCAACAAATAAAAGCCATGCAAGAAGCTAATCAGCGCGCAAGGATCCAGCTTTCAGACCAGATCGAAGGGCTCGAACAAGAGGTCATGCGTTTGCGTGGCGAGCTTGAACAAATGGGACGTCCCGGCGCGACCAATAGCGCTGCGGCTGGAAATAGTGCGACAGGTTCTGCGCCTGGTGGACGTGCTCCCGACGCGAAATCAGAAGACCCAAGAGAACAAGCGTCTTTTGACCAAGCGATGGAGTCTTTCCGTAAAGCACAGTACAAAGAAACTATCGATACGCTCATGGCATTCATGACGCTATATCCAGATAGCAAACTTGCACCTGCCGCACTGTTTTACCTGGGTAGCAGCCGTTACGCACAAAAGGACTACAAAGGAGCGATGACGCAGTTGCAAGGTATGGTTCAAAAATATCCCACACATCCTCGTGCACCTGATGCTTTGCTGGTGATTGCTGGATGCCAGGTTGAACTCAACAACCGTGCAGGTGCGAAAGCCTCCTTGCAGCGCATTGTGAAAGATTACAAAGGCACACCTGCTGCGGATACAGCTGCGAAACGCTTGCAGTTACTGCAGTAAAAGACCAGCGCTTTTACGATGTTATAAATTGCCCGATACTTCTTAAAAGTCGGGCAATTTTTTTATCTGAACAGAAGCAGAATTGCGACACCTATTACAATCAATACCGTACCAACCATCTCCTGACGAGTGCCTTTATTCAGGAAAATACGCCAAGATAGCAACTGAGCAAATAGCACCTCTACCAGACCCAGGGTACGCACATTCGCAGCAGAGGTCAGCGCAAAGCCCAGAAACCAGCCCTCAGAAGCTGATGCACCTAGCAAGCCTCCCCAAATGGAAATCCGCCACGCGCGAATGCAACGAATCATCGCTTCGCGATGAAACACCATCATCCATGCAGCGAGCAAAATGGTTTGGATTCCCAAACCACAAGCCAGAGTCCAGGAAGAATGCGCAAAAAAATGACCTTCACCCAAAGCAAGAATTGCTCCACGGAAAGTCACCGCTGCAATTGCAAAACTTGCAGCAGCAAGCAAGCCCATCACAACAGGTTGCCAGCTTGAGCCGTTATCGTCAGCATTGACTGCAGGCTTTTTCGCCATGATCCAGACACCCACCGTAGCAACCAGAATCGCGATCATTGCGAGCCCTGAAACACTATCTCCCAACACGACTAATCCAAAAACTACAACTTGCACTGGCTCTGTTTTAGTCCAGGCGGTTACGACTACGAAAGCACGTTTACGCATCGCCCCTAGCATCAAAGCCGTCGCCGCAATCTGCGAAAGAGCTCCAGCTACAGTGAACCAAAAAAAACTCATGTTCATCTGGGGGAAACTGGAACCTGTAAGGACCAGAGCAAGTACTGCGAACAGAACTGCGAAAGGAAATCCATACAAAAAACGCACTTGCGTTGCGCCAAGTGTGCCGAGCTGTTCAGTCAGACTACGTTGAATCGCATTACGTCCTGCTTGTGCCGCGGCTGCGAATATTGCAGCAGGGATCCATAGCCATGTCCATTCATGCATGTGGAGCTCCTTTGGCATGATGGTACAAAAGTTCAACAACCGCAGGATCAAGCAATATTCCGTTTATCTTTTGATACTCCATTTTAGCTAATTCGATTTCACCGGGGACGATAATGGTTCGTGCGGGATCGGCAGGAGGGCTTTCGTGCAGTATTTCTGCAAAGTCCATCATGCGAGCAGTCAGCCATTGCGGCGAGCCTAATTTAGTTGTATCGATCAAAATAAAAAAGTGACCGAGATTTTGTGGTTCGTCTGGTGCATCGACCCAGGATTTCACATGCGTCAGGTAGGCAGCGTTGGATAACAAGCCTGCAAACATATCGACCATCAAGGCGAGACCGTAACCTTTATGACCACCAATGGGCAATAGAAAGCCATCTAGCGCGTCTTTAGGGTCTGTAGTCGGAGTGCCCGCCTGATCTGTCGCCCAGGTGTCAGGAATACTTTCACCGCGTTTTAAAGCATTACGAATCTTGGCACGCGCTACGACACTCATCGCCATATCCAGCAGAAACGGCTTACCTCCTGGATTGGGTACACCAAAACCCAGAGGGCTATTGCCTAAACGCGCATCACTGCCGCCCCAAGGGGCGATTGTGGTGGTCGCATTACTACCGATAATACTTGCAAAGCCTTGCTCTGCAGCCATCAGGCAGTAAGGTGAAATCGGACCGAAATGATTACTACCGCGAGCAAACGCCATGCCAATTCCGCATTGACTGGCAGCATCTATCGCGGCATTCAACGCATGCATACCGACCACAGGACCTACGCCATTATCTCCATCTACTAGCCGCAGGGCTGGTGCGGGAGATTGCACAGTGATACTAGGGCAAGGATTGATTCCTTTGACTTGCAAACGCTCGCCGTAAGACTCAATACGGGATAGACCGTGCGTGGACAACCCAAAAAGATCTGCCTGAATAAGAACTTTACTGACCTGGCCTGCGTCATCTTGCGTCAGGCCTAAACCTTGAAATGCCCTAGTTGCTAAAGCTTGAAGCTCATTTTCTTGCCACAGGGTTTGAATCACTCCACTTATTTTCTCTGAGTGCATTATTTTTAACTCTATTTTCAGCTATATCAATGCGGGTGAGCATACTCGTGGGCGCACTACTCGTGAGCCATAAAAGATAAACAATTCCTTAACAAAGGGTAAACACTAGGTTACAAATTTAAAGACCAATACTTAGAATTGAAAATTATACAAATATGAAATTTTCATAAAATTGAAAACTCCACTTTTAAACAGTAGCGCAAAACCCAAGCCTCTACGTGCCCAATCGGCCGTAGATATGTGGCTTGGTCAACAAATACGTCAGTTACGCAAAAAAAACCATAAATCTCTTACTGAACTAGCCAAAGCCTGTCACCTTTCAGTCGGCCTACTCAGCCAGATCGAGCGTGGCATGAGCTCGATTTCTGTGAAATCGCTTCAAGCACTCGCTAACGAATTAGGCGTGTCACCCGATTCTTTACTTCGAAATGCCGGATCCGATCATCAAAGCGCTGAAGGACAAGTTGCCCGCGCAGGCTCACATCGCAAACTGGATTTAGAGGACAAAGGTATCACCAAAGAAATCGTGACACCTGCGCTGGCTCATGACTTGGATTTATGCAGGGCATTTATTCAGCCTGGTGGCTCCTCAGGCGACCAATGGTTCTCAACAGACAAAGGAGAACAAGTTGGGATGGTTTTGCAAGGTGAAATGGAGCTTTGGATCGATAACAAAGTTGTAACTCTTGGTGCAGGAGATAGTTTTTGCTATAGCAGTCGTACACCGAGGCGCTGGAGAAATCCGGGCGAAACAGTTACAGAAGTTATCTGGGCAATTTCAAACATTCAAACCGATTAATTTTTATTTATCTGTGTACGTTTACATAATCAGGAGAACTACCATGAAGCTCAAGTCGCTCGCTGTCTCTCTCGTTTCCACAATCGCTATCGCACTAAGTGCGGGCGCTCAAGCTCAGCAAATCATTAAAGTTGGCTCTACGCCAACTGGCATACCTTTCACTTTCCTCGATACAAAAACCAACACTATCGAAGGTGCTATGGTTGACATCATTAAAGAGGTGGGTAAAGAGGCAGGTTTTACAGTCCAGATCGAACCCATGCCATTTTCTGCCCTGATTGGTTCACTGACATCCAAACGTATCGACCTCGTTTCAGCCGCAATGTTTATTACCCCTGCTCGCCAGGAAGTCGTAGCTTTTTCAGAACCAATCTATCGCTATGGCGAAGGGCTAATGCTCAGTAACAAGACTGAGAAAAAAACTTATACCGGGTTTGCTGACTTCAAAGGCATGACAGTCGGTGTGCAAGTCGGCACCGCTTTTGTTGAGCCTTTGAAAAAAACCGAAGGGATAAAAGAAGTCAAACTTTATGATGGCTCGCAGGACATGATCCGTGACTTGAACGCTGGTCGCCTGGATGCTGGCCTGCTTGATTACCCCATAGCAGCCTACATACTGAGCCAGGGTAATAACCCCAACGTCTCGCTCGACAAGTCATACAAGTCTACCGTGATGGGGAGTATCGGCATTGCAGCAAACAAAGACAATCCGGAGCTGCTAGCTAAGGTCAATGCAGCACTGGCAAAATTAAAAGCGAATGGTACTGTCGACACCATTCTTAAAAAATGGGGCTTAGGTGCATAAGTATTCTATTTACTAAAAATTTAACCTTGCCTGGCATGGCTGGAGAAAAAGCAATATGAATCAATTTTTCAAGGATGCAATCGAGTTCATCCCTATTTTGTTTGAGGGAGCAAAACTCACAATCCTGGTGACTATTGGCTCTTTAGTGCTATCCACCCTATTAGGTATGGTTTGGGCATTAATGCGGGTATCAAAATATCCTGCGCTGGTCTGGTTCAGCAGCGCAATGATCAATATCCTTAGAGGGATTCCGATCATTGTGTTGTTGTTCTATATTTATTTTGTTATGCCCGACGCAGGTATATCTCTTTCGGCACTGCATGCTGCGATCATTGGCCTGGGTCTGGCGTACTCAGCCTATCAGGCAGAAAATTTCAGAGCAGGAATTGAAGCGATTGATCGCGGACAAATCGAAGCAGCCATGGCCATGGGAATGAGTTGGTCGATGACAATGCGTCGCGTCGTTCTACCTCAGGCAGTAAAAATAATCCTGCCGCCCTATGGCAACATCATGATCATGATGCTCAAGGACTCTTCACAAGCCTCAACCATCACGGTCGCAGAGCTTGCGTTACAAGGCAAACTGATTGCCAGTTCAAATTTTAAGAATGCGACGGTCTTTACGTTGGTCGCTGTGCTTTATCTAGTCATGTGCATACCTTTAATCCTACTGGTCAGGCATCTTGAAAAAAGGAATGCCTCCAAATGATTGAACTGCGTGACGTCCATAAAAACTTTGGCCCAAACAAAGTTTTAAAAGGTATTAACACAACGATCAACAAAGGCGAGGTCGTCTGCATCATTGGCCCATCCGGATCTGGAAAGTCGACAATCTTACGCTGCATCAACGGACTGGAAAGCTACGGTTCAGGTGAAATATCAATCGACGGTATAAATGTTAACAATCAAGATCGGTCCATCAATCTCATCCGTACCCAAGTGTCGATGGTTTTCCAGAAATTCAATTTGTTTCCGCACCGTACGGCGCTAGAGAACGTCATAGAAGGTCCAATTTACGTCAAGGGCGAGCCACGCCAGCAAGCTATCGAGCGGGGCCGAATTTTGCTCGCAAGTGTCGGGCTCGCGGACAAAGAGCATGCCTACCCTGCGCAGTTATCCGGAGGTCAGCAACAGCGCGTCGCGATTGCCCGCGCACTTGCTATGCAGCCTAAAGCCATTTTGTTTGATGAGCCTACCTCCGCTTTGGATCCTGAGCTCGTGGGTGATGTATTGGGTGTGATGCGGAAATTGGCTGAAACTGGCATGACGATGGTGGTTGTCACCCATGAAATGGGTTTTGCGCGCGAGGTGGCTGATCGCGTACTGTTTATTGACGGTGGGGTCATTGTTGAACAAGGACCTGCCAAAGAGTTACTCAATTATCCGCAACACCCGCGTACGCAGGATTTCCTGCGCAGAGTGCTTCAACCGATCTGAATCTAAGGATTGAATATGTATCCTGTTCCCTTTCCACTCAGTCCCTCTTTATGGGCAGCCACAGCTGCGCCAGCACCTGCGACTGAAGTACTGCATAACAATCATCACGCGGACGTGGTTGTCATAGGAGGCGGATACGCAGGACTTAGTACTGCCCTGCATCTTGCAGAGCATGGTATCAAAGTTACGCTGCTTGAAGCACGTGAGATCGGTTTTGGTGCCTCAGGACGTAACGGAGGTCAGGTCATTCCAGGCCTGAAATACGATCCCGACGATATGATCAAAATGTATGGCCAGGAGCGAGGCGAGCAACTGATTGCGTTTGCAGGGCAAACAGCGAATCCAGTTTTTGAACTCATCGCCAAGCACAAGATGGATGTGCCACATGTTCGCAAAGGCTGGATTCAAGGTGCCCACACAGCAGCGGCACTTGAGCTCGCGCATCAGCGTGCGGAACAATGGGGACGCTACGGTGCACCAGTCAAATATCTTGATCGGACACAGACGCAGTCCCTACTGGGTACTGAGCGCTATCTGGGCGGCTGGGTTGACGAGCGCGCAGGCACCGTGCAACCGCTTAGCTATGTGAGAGGGCTGGCTCGCGCTGCAATGACAGCGGGTGTCAAGGTTTATACAGACTCACCCGTTGACAGTCTTGCCTTGCAAAACGGTAAATGGAGTGTGCATACTTCCAGCGGAGCAGTTGTCACAGCAGATCGTGTCGTCATGTGTACAAACGCCTATGGTGGTGACTTGTGGCCCAAACTTAAAACGACGATCATTGATGCCAATACTTTTCAGGTGGCAACAAAACCTTTGCCAGAACACATCCTGAATACGATTATGGCGCAAGGTCATGTCTGCTCCGACACCAGAAACTTGCTGTTGTATTTCAGACGCGATCACGAAGGTCGATTATTAATGGGTGGACGCGGGCCGTTTCGTGAACCTAAAGGACCAGAAGACTGGGCACACCTTGAGAGGGTCATGTTCAAAATGTTTCCACAACTCAAAGGGCAGACTTTTGAATATCGCTGGTGCGGACGTGTGGCTGTCACGCGGGACTACCTGCCTCATCTGCACGAGCCTGCACCTGGGCTATTGATCGATATTGGTTGCATGGGCCGCGGTGTTGGTTTGCAAACAAGCATGGGGAAAGCTATTGCTGAGTATGTTGCGACCGACAATAAGCTTGCGCTACCGTTCCCGATTACTGCTATTAAACCGTTTCCTCTCTACGGTTTGCGCAGAATTTATGTTAATGCCGTAGTGACTTGGTATCGGTTGAATGATGGCGGACTTTAGGCATACAGGAGATAGAAGCTTGGTGTAAATAAGCCCTAACGTCATGAGTTAATTAAACTTGAGCGGCGACATGAGGCTTTTGAATGCCTGATTGCAAACCATCAATATGCTCGAATAGGTCGTCGTTAACATTTTGCCAAAGAGGGTCGAGAATAAATTCTATACCCTCACGGCGTGCCAACTTTGCTGCAGGCACAAAATCACTATCCCCAGTTACTAGTACGATGGTTCCAACTTGTTTTTTTAGGGTCAAACTTGCGATATCAACAGCAATTCTCATATCAACGCCCTTTTGCCGTAAACCAAGACTGATGTCAC
>JAUSCY010000055.1 GCA_030650995.1 Sheuella sp.
CTGGGCAATATCTCGGGCGGACTGGCACTCTTCACACTGGGTGTATTGCTTTCATTTTTAAAGCTCAAGATTGACCGTGAGGTTGTGATCGCTGTGCTTTTAAAGAATTTTGCGATGCCGGCTTTCGTGGTTGGGCTCGCTTTGATTTTCAAGCTGGACTCAACTCTCGCGAAAGGTCTGGTCATCATTGCGGCATGTCCCGCTGCAACGATGGGTGCAATGCTGAGCGCACAATTCAGCGTAGCGACTGAAAAAATCCCCAGTCAGATTCTGGCCAGCAATATATCTGCGGTTTTCACAATGGCACTGTGGATTTATATAGCCGAAACTTTGTTTTAATCACTGAAAAAGGATGGGGTAATCAGGCGACTAATCGCCCCAAGTCCTTAAATGACAAAGCTTCAATACCATCGACAATTTGACTATAAACAGTTCAATTGTCGTGAATAATGACTTTGATATTCTTTATAAAAAACTGAATCGTTCATGCGCCTCATTCTAGCTGCCACGTTTGCCAACCTGCCATTTGGCACGATCTATGCCTTCAGTGTTTTTCTGAAATCCATGGAATCCATGCTGGGATTGACGCGCTCTGACATGGGCGTCGTATTTGGCCTCTCCACGGTCATGTTTGCAACAGGGATGAATATTGCACCTGTCATGTATAGCCGCCTATCGACAGGAGCAGTACTGATCATCACCAGTGTCACAGGAGCAATTGGCTTAACACTTGCCTCGCAGGCGCAAGGCTTTTGGTCTCTCCTTTTAGGATATGCAATATTTTTTGGTCTGGCTGGTGGTGTAGCCTTTACAACTGCACAACAAATTGTCAACCTTGTCCCGACCAAGCGACGCGGTCTGGTCAATGGCTATGTCGTAAGTTTGTATCCTCTGGGTGCAATGATCGGAGCGCCCTTACTGGGCTGGTCAGTGCAAGAAATGGGATTGCGTTATACGTTAATCAACCTGGCGCTGGTGGTATTTGTAGGTGGTCTCATTGCGGTGTGGCTGACTGGTTTACGAAGCTATATCCCACGGGTAATCTTCAAAGCCTCTGAGGAAAATGTGATCGGGACAGTTGCGAAGCCTCCTATCCTGGGTATGACGCAATGGGCTCTGTTTTTTAAAATTGTCATCGTATTTTTTTTAGCCGCATCAGCAGGACTGATGGTCATGAGTCAAGCAGCAGGGATCGTGCAATCTTACGGGGGCGACACGCATTTTTCAATTGGAGCGACCGCATTCATTACGGGAATGATCGCCAGTGCACGCATTGGGGGTGGTTGGCTGATGGATCGTTTTAACCTTAGACAAGTGATGGGTGCTGCACACATTTGGTCATTGACCGGCACTCTCATACTGATCATATGGCCCAGTCCTTATACTGCCCTGATCGCGCTTGCGATGGTCGGAATGGGCTATGGTTTTGTATCAGGTTCAGCTGCCGGCGGTATTGCTATGCACTGGCCGGCGGCACAATTCGGTCTGGTTGCAAGTCGTCTGTATATTGGGTGGTGTATCGCAGCGGTCTGCTTACCGGTATTAGCCGGCTGGCTGTTTGACTGGAGCAATAGCTACCGCTCATCTATCTGGATTGCGGCAGCTGTCAATCTGGCAGGCATCGCTTTTGCATTACGTCTGCCGAAACGCCCTTAAAAAACATAGCAAACAAAATCAGATACTTTGCCATGATCATGCTTTAATCAACGCTCATTGTGCCCAACCAGGAAAGAAGCCATGTCCATATCCCTCTATACAGCGACTGTCCCCGTTTTCAAACAGATGCTTTTAGCGCTGAGCGATGTGCTCAAAAAGGGCGAAGAACATACGCTAAAACATAAATCCGACCCTGCTGTTTTATTACAGTCGAGATTGTTTCCCGACATGCTTCCTTTTGTGCGACAGGTACAGATCGCTTGCGACTTTGCCAAGAGCGTACCCGCCCGCATCGCGGGGATCGAAGTAGCTGCTTACGAAGATAGCGAACAAAGCTTTGACGAACTGCAACAACGTATTTCCAAAACACTCGCGCTTATCGAAGGCATCACTGAAAAACAATTTAATGAAAGCGGAGTCAAAGAAGTTGTCTTACGCCCCGGTACCCCGAAAGAGAAAACACTGAAGGCCGAGGACTACGCACTGAAATATGGGATGCCACAGTTTTTCTTTCATGTCACGACCGCCTACGACTTGCTGCGTCATAACGGCGTAGAAATCGGCAAGAAAGACTATATGGGTTCGTATTAAAGCGGACTTACACTTAAATAAACTATTTCTTTAGGCGATAACCGGTTTTAAATATCCATACGACTGCCGCAATGGAGATACCCAAAAAGCCTAAGGTCATCCCCAGACTCAGCCAGATGTTGACATCTTCAATACTGTAAAAGCTCCAGCGAAATCCGCTAATGAGATATACGACCGGATTGAGCAGAGCCACCTTTTGCCAAAACTCTGGCAGAACAGATATTGAATAAAAACTCCCCCCTAAAAACGTCAGTGGCGTGATGATCAGCAAAGGAACAACCTGAAGTTTTTCAAATCCATCCGCCCAGACACCAATGATAAAACCTATCAAGCTGAAGGTAATTGAAGTCAGTAGCAGATAGAACAACATCCATATCGGATGATCGATCTTAAGCGGTACGAAAAAAGTCGCTGTGGCCAGAATAATCAAACCCAAAACAATAGATTTAGTCGCAGCTGCTCCTACATAGCTGATGATGATCTCTAGAGGTGATATTGGCGCTGATAGCAGTTCGTATATCGTTCCACTGAACTTTGGGAAATAAATACCAAACGATGCATTTGAAATACTTTGGGTCAGTAAAGAAAGCATGATCAGGCCGGGCACAATAAAGGCGCCGTAAGACACGCCATCCATCTCGGTGATCCGCGATCCAATCGCCGAACCAAAAACGATAAAGTACAGTGACGTCGAAATAACTGGCGCAATGATGCTTTGCATCAAGGTACGCATTGTTCTCGCCATCTCGAACCTAAAGATCGCCCTGATTCCATGATAATTAAGCTTCATGCGCAGTGACTCCCTCGTTCACTAAATTCACAAATATTTCCTCTAGCGAACTTTGTTTCGTATGAAGATCTTTAAAGCCAAGACCGAGTCTGGACAGGGTTTGCAGGAGTTCGGCAATGCCTATTTGTTTGCTATTTAAATCAAACGTATAAATAAGCTCAGTTCTGTCTTCAGAGAGCGTTAATCCTGGGATGTTAAGAGCCTCTGGGATGACAGCTAATGGGTGCTGAAGTTGAAGTGTTAATTCCTTTTTCCCAAGTTTTTTCATGAGACTGAGTTTTTCTTCAACAAGGATAAGCTCGCCATTTCTGATGATACCAATGCGATCGGCCATCTCTTCGGCTTCTTCGATATAGTGCGTGGTGAGAATAACCGTTGTGCCTGTATTTTTTAAATCTCTGACAAGATCCCACATATCTTTTCTGAGACTGACATCCACACCCGCAGTAGGCTCGTCCAGAAATAATATTTTTGGCTCATGTGAGAGCGCTTTGGCAATCATGAGTCTTCGTTTCATCCCGCCCGAAAGCGTAATGATTTTGTTATTCCGCTTATCCCACAACGATAAGTCTTTAAGGGTCTTCTCGATCAATTGAGGATCAGGAGCTTTCCCATACAGACCCCGGCTAAAGCAAACCGTATTCCAGACAGTCTCAAAAGAATCAGTAAATAATTCCTGGGGCACAAGACCAATTAAGCTGCGAGCTTCGCGATAATCCTGAATGATATTTTTACCATCGACTAAAACTTGCCCAGAGCTTGGATTGACGATCCCACAAATAATACTAATCAAGGTCGTTTTGCCTGCTCCATTCTGACCGAGCAAAGCAAATATTTCACCTCTGGAAATTTCCAGATTAATATCTTTTAGTGCCTGAAAGCCTGACTGGTATGTTTTAGATAAATGAGAAATTCTGAGTATCTTGTTCATTGATTATTACTTTGACTCAAATTAATCACGTTCTGTTGATAGGCTTCCTATCGTAACCGTATCGATACTCATGTTTTTTAGTTTTGTTATTTTTATTATTTTTGGTCAGATATTTTTAGAGTTACTAAATATTCCGATGGCCTCTATATAATTGTCCGGATCAATGCTGACAGTTGTAATGCTCACGGACAATGACACCCGAACCATTGCAGAGCAGGTACAAACCACGCTCTTGCTGGCACTGTGTCTGAGCGTATATTTTGTCTCATTTTTCTTATCAGGCTTCATCAAGAAAGTACTTGGCGAGACCGGTATAGCGACGGTCAGTCGCATCTTTGGCTTGATTCTCACCAGTATTGCTGTGACGGGTATTATTGCAGCAATTAAGATTAGCTTTGGACTGAATGGTTGATTTCAGAAAGCAGGCTGAGGTGCTGCAATCTCAGATTTTTTCTTTTTGTCTGCGGCAGGGATACTAACCGTTAAAGCCACTTGGATAGTATGAGAATCTTGCATCCAGACTAGTCCGCGAATCTAGATAGGTCGGCCAAGCAAGGACTTGACAGTTGCAAGCGGCAAAAAGAGGCAAAGCGGTTGTTCGAGGAACTGGATAAACCCGTGTTGAACGTAGAACCCAGCGGCCAACTCATCTTTGGCATCAACGATTAGCGCATACGCTGCGATCTCTGCCGTGGCCGCGCGCCTGAGGGCATCGGCTAATAATGCCGCTCCGAGGCCCTTGCCCTTGAAGGTCTCGCTCACGGCCAGACGCCTCATGCGCACTGCTGGCACGTTGGGGTAGCGCGGTAGTTTTTTCGCAAGAGTCTCGGGTAGGTCCGATAACAAAACACTGGCCGAAGCTAGCGTGTAATAGCCCGCGATCTGGCCCATACCGTCGTTTGCCACGAAACAAGCCGACACGCGGCGCTTGATGTCTTGGCTAACCTGAGTACGAAAGTACCGATCTAGTGGTTCAATGCCGCACGTAAACTTCGCGCGATCAGCAGCGAGATCTAGCGCGAAAACAGAAAACTCCGGTGCCTTCGCACTAACACTCAAACGTGACTTCACGCAGCGAGAAGCTTATTGGCCTTAGCAAAGGCGCGCTTGAGTGCTGCGTTCGGCTTGGCAGGTGCAATCAAAGCGTTTGCGAACGCCTCTTGGTCGAGCACTGACAGGCGCACGCGGTCGGCGCCTTCTATTGTTTGCGAGGCCGCGATTTGAAGGGCATGGATCACAAAGTCCGTCATCGTACGACCTTGAATTTCAGCAGCACGCTTGACAATCAGATGCAGGTCAGGACTGATCCGAGCCTCTAGTCGAGCAGACTGAAGCCTCAGCGTACGAGGTAAGGCAAGGGATTTGGCAGTCATGGCAAGCTCCTCAGCAATCTTGGTATTGTACGGCAAATTGCCGGTAAGATACGAATGATGCGTGCCGCACCCTGCAAGCCAGTGTGCGATGAGTGCTGCCATTTCGATGGGGACGAATCTGATTTACGTCCAACAAACCTTGTTTCTGGTTTTGGGGGTAGGTTGATCTATTTTCGGGGAGTGGGGGTACGGTGGGGGTAGCAGCATGCCAACATCTAAACCCTAATCACTTGATGTCGTTCCTTACATGTATAGGGACTCTAGACTTGTACAAACACCTACTGAGTGTGTTTTGGTTTTAACCAAACAAAAAAGAATACCAGCTATGCGAGTAATCAAACCTGCCACACAGCTTGAACATCCGTTAGACATCAAATTCAAGTTAGAATTTTTGGATATGCCCTTGGGTATGTAAAAATAAAAAGCGCCCCGAGAGGCGCATATTTACTCACTTCTTGGCGGGGCAGCCCTGATTACATCACAAACCGCCTGAGGTGCTGCAATCTCAGGTTTTTTGCTTTTGGTCTGCGCAAGGGATACTAACTCCGGGCAAACTACTACACCAAGGCTTCACCAATATTCGCGGGCGTTACATCAAGCACTCGGGAGCAATGTTCTCAAATATCCCTTTGTACGCAAACCTTAGAACAGTTCAGTGCCAAAATCCAACGACCATTTCGACAAGCACCAAACTACTTAACCGACTCATTATTGAGTCGGCCACCTCCCATTGACTGAAACAGTGCGACCGTGTCACTGAGTCGCTGCGCTTGCGCAGCGATCAGTTCAAATTTTGTTCGTTGCGCCTGTAGCTGTGCAATAAGTAGCTGAAGATAGCTTGCGCTACCAAACGCATATTGACGCTCTACTGATTTTGCCAACGCTGTCGCAGCCGCATTTGCTTTTGATTGAGACTCCAAAGTCCGCGCATCATTTTCTAGGGCGCGCAAAACATCTGCAACGTTACGTAGCGCATCAAGTACTACCGTTTGATAGTTTGACGCGGAGGCATCGAAGGCAGCCAATGCGGCTCTACTCTCAGCAGGAAGGCCCGCATTGAATATAGGCTGCGTTAATTGCCCCAACACTTGCCAAAATAATGAGCCCGTACCAAACAGTGTTTCCGGCCCTAGCGCCAGCGAACCAATACTAGAGCTCAAGTTAAGCTGTGGATACATTCTGGCGATCGCAGCCCCGTAGTCTGCGTTTGCCGCCCGCATCAGAGCCTCTGCTGCTTGAATATCCGGACGATTTCTAACGAGCAACGAAGGAACAACCAAAGGCAGATTTGTTGGGATGGTGAAATCTTCCATCGCGAAGGATGGCGTCAACACTGCGCCAGGTGCCTCACCCGATAAGGTCGCTAACAAATGCGTCATTTGCTTATGACGAGTTTCCAAAACCGGGATGCCTGCACGGGTTTGCTCAGCTTCTGCCGTCAAAGCCAGAACATCATCCTCGGATGCTTGCCCTAACCGAAGCCGATGACGCGCCACGACAAGCTGCTCTTCTTGCGCAGTCAAACTCTCTTGGTTGGCACGAATCTGACTGGCGAGTTTAGCTTGCGTGACTGCTGTCGTGACAATATTTGCCGCGAGTGTCAGTTGTGCTCCCTCAAGCTGAAACTTCTGGAACTCCGCGCGTGATGCCAAAGACTCAAGAATGCGACGATTACCACCAAAAGCATCAAAGTTATACGACACACCAACTGTCGTGTTGTATAAATTAAAAATATCTGGGCTGATTGCAAGCCCCTGCGTTGCTCCATTGAGTTGTACACGCTGCCCAGTCACCGTCGCATTTAACTGCGGGTAGAGTGTCGACCCTGCGCGAGCACTATAGATTTCGTGGGACTGTTTTAAGGTTGATCGCGCAGACTGAAGAGATGGATTCGAACGAAGCGACCGCTCAATCAGACTATCTAGCTTTGGTGAACCGAGCCCATTCCACCAGTCTTTAGGCACACGGGTAGAGCTGTCAAACACTTGCTGCTGGCCGAAGGCGTAGTCTGAGGAAACTGTTTTACTGGGGAACGGCTGTGCTGTATAGCTCTGTGCAGTTGGTGCCGCTGCTTGTTGAAAATCCGGACCGACGGTACAGCCGGTCAACAGAAATACATTTACTAGGAAAATATATTTTTTCATTAGAAATGACGCCCCTCACCAACTTCTTCCTGTGTAACGCCATCGCGAATATGATAAATGCGCTTAAAAGTAGGAATGATTTTTTCATCATGCGTCACGACAATAATGGCTGTCTGATATTGCTGTGCTAACTGGTTCAAAATCCGGATGACCGCTAGCGCCCGGACGCCGTCGAGTGGCGCAGTCGGCTCGTCAGCCAAAATGACAGGAGGACGATTTACCAGTGCGCGAGCGATGGACACACGCTGCTGCTCTCCTCCGGATAGCTGCGCAGGCATCGCCCGCGCCCTATGCGCCACATCAAGAGCCTCTAATAATTCGAGAGACATTTTGCGCGCGATACTATTGGACTGGCCTGCCAACATCGGCAACAAGGCGACGTTATCCGTCACGTCAAGAAATGGAATCAAATATGGAGCCTGAAAAATAAAGCCAATCTTGTCACGGCGCAGTGCTCGAAGATCTTTGATTTTCCATTCATTGTCGTAAATTATGGTGTCGCCCACCGTCATGCGACCGGCCGTTGGCTCTATGACTGCGCCCAGACATTTGAGCAGTGTGCTCTTGCCAGAACCAGAAGGTCCGACTAGACCCACTACTTCACCAGGTGAAACCACCATATTGATATCTTTCAGAGCATCCACGGCTGTGTCACCCGATCCATAGCGCTTGCGCACCCCTTCAATACGAATCCCCGTCGCATTCATATCAACCTCCAATCGCATCAGCTGGATCGACTTTGAGAGCAGCCCAAATCGCGACTACGCTAGCAAGAATACAAATGACAACGATAGCGATAAAGCCGCTTATCGCATCACCAGTCTCTAGTAAAACGTGCTTGGGGAAAAAAGGTGCCCAAAACGTAGCGGATATTTTTCCGACGACAAACCCAATCAAGCCAAGTCCCAAAGACTGCTGCACAATCATGGACGCAATCGTGCGATTACGTGTACCAATTAATTTGAGCACGGCGATCTCTCGTATCTTGCCCATTGTGAGTGTGTAAATAATGAACGCAACAATTGCTGCACTGACGATCGCAAGGATGATGAGAAACATACCTATTTGCTTGGCTGAGGTCGCAATGAGCTTACTCACCAGGATGTCCTCCATTTGTGCCCGATCGTAGACTTGCAAACGCTGCCAGCGGCGAATGGACTGTGCGATATCCTGGGCAAAGAACCCGGGCTTGATTCTGACCAGTACAGCATTTACAAACTGGTTGACGCTTTGTGAAGCAATCACGGCATCAAGAATTTCAGGGGATCCTGGTCTGTTGAGCGTCGGATTTTGTTCTGTACGGCGACGTTGCTCAAGTATCGCGTCGTTATCTTTTAAAAATTGCGCTTGCTGTGCATCTTTGATGGGAATGAAAATCATCGGATCACCGCTCGAAGAGATCATCCGTCTAGTCAAGCCCACCACGGTATAAATATTTCGTCTGATCTTTATTTGTTCGCCAATCCTGATTCCAGTCGCTAGGTCCGCGACAGCTTCGTAATGGCCTCTTGTAATCTGCCTGCCGCTCACCAGATAAGGAGGCCAACCCGGGGAGCCGGGCTCACCCACCACCATACCAGTCACCATGGCTCGAACG
The DNA here is from genome assembly GCA_030650995.1 of Sheuella sp. Lineage (GTDB taxonomy): Bacteria > Pseudomonadota > Gammaproteobacteria > Burkholderiales > Burkholderiaceae_B > Zwartia. Next base: position 9,083 of record JAUSCY010000055.1, read on the forward strand.
TCTCGGTTACCGTGACGAACCTGCATCGTGAGATACGTGACGTTGGTTGCGTCCGCAACGCCCTGAACGCCTCGAATGGCACGCCAATGGTCATCATAAATACTCGAGGGTTCTGCATATGGGCCCAGGGTATCTTTCTGCACGACCCACAGATCAGCAGTACTATTGTCCAGCAAGGCTTTGGCATCATCGACCATGCCACGATAGACCCCAGCCATCGTCAGTGTCACACCGATTAATAATCCCAGACCAATGCCCGTAAAGACAAACTTTCCCCACCCATGCAGGATATCCCGGCCAGCGAGGCTAATCACTTATCTGTACCAGGAATATTTTTAACAACCCTTATCCTGCTCGACGCACTCAACGCTTGTTCGCTATACACGACAACCTTAGCGTCCGGACTCAGTCCCTCCAAGATCTGAACCGAGCCGTCCAAATCGGAGGCTCCAATTTTGACGGAAGTAAACCGCAAGCGTCCGTCAACAACTTGCCAAACACCCGTTACACCATTCAGTCGTTTGACACTTGTATTTGGCAGGACCTGCACCGATTCAAGCAACGGCAGCAAGACAGTAACTTCAACCAACTCGCCAATAGGCGGCATGCTCGCAAACGGTCGATCAAAATTGATCTTTGCGCTCATCTCTTCAGTAACCGGATCAGCCATCAGCTCGACACGTGCGACTTGGCCCGCATGAATCTGCTCGCGTTCAGAGCGAAGCCCTATCCTGGCGGGCAAACCGAGCTTCAATCCTTTCGCGTTGACCTGGTCAAAACGTACATTGACCCATAACGTTGTAGGATCAATGATTTCTACAGCTGCCTGCCCAGCCACTAAGGTCGTTCCAGGCTCTGCCTTTCTTAGCGAGACGATTCCATTAACCGGTGCAAGAAGTTTTAGATTTTTACGTTGCGTTGCGAGAGCCTCGTAGTCTGATTGGGCGCGCGCATACTGCTGCTCGGATGCACTCAGACCAGCTTCAGATAATTGGTATTCATGTTTTTTTGTCGCATAAGTTTCTTCGCTAGTAGACTTTACCGCTAATAGCTGCTTATACCTTTGTGCTTGTGTCTTGGTATAAAGCTGTCTCGTTTTAGCGTCTACACGCTGAGCTTCGGCCTGTTTGAGCACTGCAGACTGAGCTTGCATTCTGTCGTCAAGATCGACAGGATCCATTTCACCAATCAGTCGGCCCGCAGTAACGCGCTCGCCGACATCTACCTCAAGTGTCATCAGGCGGCCAGCCGCAATCGGCCCGATCTTATACGTGCGCCGTGCTTCAATCGTGCCGATTCCAAATATTGCGGGTGCGATTGTCTTTTTTTCCGGAGTTACAACGGTAACTGCTACAGAGGCAAGAGGACCAGAGCGAAATACGACAAATACAAATAGCGCAACTAGCGGGATCACCCCTAAAAAAAGCGCAAGCGTACGTCCTCGAATAGGAAATTTCTTAAACATTGTTATTGCTATCCCGTTATGAGGGCGTCTTGGAGGCGGAAGTGAGTGTGATGAATTCAGGCAAGTGTATCGACACTAGCCTCTTCAACAATTGATTTAAATCATGCAAAGGTATATGAATTGCTCATCAGCCGCGAACTCGGAAAAGTGATGTTTGAGATCGACGCTACCACCTGCCAAAGCAGATCGCAGTCAAGAGCTAGAAGCGCAAAGCCCCGCACTGTGCGGGGCTCGTGGCAGATTAAATCTCTGCCTAGCAGGTTCAAAAATTAAGTTTTGGCGTGCAGCACTGACTGCATCACAAACAGCCTGAGGTGCTGCAATCTCAGATTTTTTGCTTCTTGTCTGCGCAAGGGATACTAACCATCATATAAATAATTAAGATTAAATTAATCAATGAATTTCAGAGCCCTTTCAAGCGAGTTGAAGCATTCATTTGCTTTTTGCACACCATCACAACAATGATCATTTTACGTTGGCTTGTGAGGTTAAGCTGACTGAACTGTCGTGTTACACGACAGTTCGCAACCTTACTAATTTTCAGAACGTCACAAAGAATCAAGTCATTGAAATATCAAAAAATATTGATTCGGTAAGAAATCAGGCTCTTGGATTAAAGAAAATCCAGCATTTTTCAAATCTGCTTTTACCTGATCTGGTGAAATTCTTCCTTCTTTAGGCGGTCCAATTGGGCCATCCATCTTAAAGTCGATTACTGCTATTCGACCATTGGGTTTCAGTGAAGCACGAATCTTTTCTAAGTATGCTGGTCGGCTTTCAACATGATGGAAAACATCAACAAACATAACTAAATCAACTTTTTGGGGTAACTGTGGCGAATCAGATTTACTCTGCAGTACCATTAAATTTTTCAGATCTAATTTTTTAGCGCGATCACTCAGGTACTTGACCATATCAGGCTCAGTATCTACGCCATAAACGGTACCTTGTGGAACCATATGCGCAAGACGTGTCGCAAAATAACCTGTTCCGGCGCCAATATCAGCAACCGTTGAATCTGGCTTAAGCCCTAACGCCTGAATGACCTCATGAGGTTTCTGCCATTTATCACGGTCAGGATCATCGAATACTTGTGCCCATTGCTCTGCTCCCGTGAAGCCGTGCTGATGTGTATGGGGTGTCTGTGCAAATGCTATCACCGAGAACCAGCACAAGCCAATCACTGCAACAATGCATTTAATCATTTGGGGTGCGTTTTTCATCTTCAGAAACCGAATAAGGATAAAATGGAACTTACTACTAGGAGTAGCCCATGAACAACAAAGAGCATTGGGAAAAAGTATACGGCACCAAAGCACAAGATGCGGTTAGCTGGTATGCCCCTCATCTTGAAACGTCACTGAATCTTATTTATCAGGCAGCCACAAATAAAGACTCCGCGATTATTGACATTGGTGGGGGTGAATCTACACTAGTTGATGACCTGCTCTCCGAAGGATATCGAGATATCAGTATTCTCGATATATCTCAACACGCAATTGATGTAGCTCGAGATCGCATTGGTGAAAAAGCCAACAAGATTCACTGGTATTGCGCCGATATTACACAAGCTAGTCTACCTCAAAACTATTTTGACATATGGCATGACAGAGCCGTATTCCACTTCCTGACCGATGATGCTCAGCGAGTGAAATATGTAGAGCAAGTTATGCGATCCGTTAAGCACGGAGGTCATGTAATCATGGCCACCTTTGGCCCTGAAGGTCCTGAGCAATGTAGTGGGTTGGATGTAGTCCGCTACGACGCAGAACATCTACATGGTCAATTTGGCAAGGCGTTCAAATTGATCAATAGCTCAACTGAGACACATCAAACTCCTATGGGTACAACCCAACAGTTTCTCTATTGTTTTTGTAGGATGGAGTGAGGATCTAATTGCCCTAGGTGTTGACGCCAACTCAAAATTGACCAAGTGGGGATCCTGGAAAGGAGTCATCGATAACCACATAGTAGTTTGCAGTCTTTTTAGGGCTGAATAACCTGTTGAGGTGAATAAATTATTTACGGTATTCAAAGGATCACCGCGGCATCTGGGCACATTGTCGATTGTCGATTGTCCATTAGCCCATAGTTTATGGTTGACCTACCCGAATCGGTACTACTTTTGCGACTTGAGGTCTTGACTGTTGCTGCTTTTGAATTGAGTGCAGCGCCAACCTTGCGTTGGCTTTGTAAGATCAAATTAATACGGCGCAGCTGAATGCTAAAGGCGGGGGCCCAACACTAGAACATGCACCCCCTCCCGCCGTTCGGATGGGGGGTGGGGTCTGCCCATCTCGTGCGTTTGAGGTTAGCCAGTTGTCACAATGTCCGCGCACCGCCCCTCGGCTGTCCAATCGTCCCCCATGTTGATAACTCGAGTCCAAAAGCGGCAGGGGCCTCCCAGCACACCCAACTTTTGCAACGTAGGTGCCTTGCAGCTAAATCCGAATCGACGGGCACCAAGCAGAAACCCAAACAAATGGTTATTTTCGTACAACTCATAGTAGCAAAGGTTACAAGCAAGTGTTGGGGGCTGATACCGTTGCCGACCGCGCTTCGTTTGAGCGGCAAGCTGTAGCCATAATGAAGCGCAAACAGTTGGCGCTAATCAGTAAAGGAGTCTCGCTTAGCGTTGCCCACAGACTCGGGGCTTGGGCGTAAGGCATCGAGGGTTGATGTTCCACGGTGCTTATTGTGGTCGGTGCAACCATCACCATTTCAAGATGCCCTTTCCATCGAGCAGGATTCGCACCTTCTCGGTATCCAAGCGCCGTTGACCAATCCAGAATAGCCGCAATGCGTTGTGCCACCCTCTGTGCCGTGACGGTTTTAGTTGCCCAGATCTTATCCAGCACGCGACGCACATCGGTCGTCTGAATAATTTTCACGTCCATGCCACCAAGTACCGTGTAAACGTGCGCCTCTAGAGTTGAGCGCCACTGGGCTGCGTGTTTAGCGTTAGACCACTCTGCACTCTTGGTTTTTAAAAACTGTTCTGCAGCAGCCGGAAAAGTGAGGTTATTACTGACAATATTACGCAAGGCGGTGCGCTTATCTCGAAAGATAGTCTGAGGATCTCACCCCTGAGCCAGAGCAATATTGTGGGTGCTTGCCATTGACCGCGCCTGCGCTAAGCTAACCTTTGAGGCGCTCCCTAACCCGATCTTGAATGTCTTGCGTCTGTTATGGGCAACACCATCCGCCCCCTGAATACTGAGTGTGCGCGTGTATTTATAAACCCACGACCGCCCCATGTAATGTTGCAGCCCTTCCGAGGTTTCACGTTTAGACGTAGAGACCATGAAATACAGGTTCGCGCCGTCGGCATGCGCGCCCTCAGTCAACCTAGGTAACTTCAACACGTTCAGGCGATTGATTCTGGTAGCTACTAGGTAAACCTCGCTTTTGTTTGGTACCCACTAAAGCTGGATTCTAATGGTTTCTATTAATCCCTGCTAGTCTCTTTGCTAAATAAAGATCTATTGTTTTCAATGATTTAGGGCGATTATTGATCGTTATTAATCCCTAAAAAGCACTTCTTGGCGGAGGCGCAGTCTTTCTAACTTATCATCCAGCACCATCCAAACAAGTATTGTTATAAATATAAAATCAATAAATTCATATACTTATATTACATAATCGTCCAAATCTGTCCATTGTAATATTGTCTCATCGCTTTGAATAGTGTATCTTGAAGTGTATC
>JAUSCY010000016.1 GCA_030650995.1 Sheuella sp.
GTTTTTATGGCTTTTGAGGAGTCGACTAAAGACTTAATGGCTAATGTAGCCTCACTTGGCTTTGATTTGAAAGGTTTGATCGCTAGTAAAAAAATCGCCATTGATTATGTCTACATCGATAAAGATGAAATTTCAGATTCAGGTGAATATAACCTTGACGCCCTCTTTATTCGATTAGGTGTTGCGATTGATGCGATTGGTGCAAAACGGGTTGTGCTCGATACGATTGAGTCTCTTTTCTCGAGCCTTCCTAATCCAACTATATTGCGCGGTGAAATAAGACGTCTTTTCCGCTGGCTAAAAGATAAGGGTGTTACTGCCATTATTACTGGGGAAAGCGGAGTAGACACCATTTCTCGACAAGGCTTAGAGGAGTACGTTTCGGACTGCGTCATCCTCTTAGACAGCATGATTGATGATCAGATTTCATCGCGACGATTGCGTATCGTAAAGTATCGTGGGTCCTTGCACGGCACCAATGAATACCCTTTTTTAATCGATGAAGATGGAATTTCATTAATACCAATTACTTCAGCAAGGCTAAACTATCAAGCAGTAACAGGTAGAGTTTCAAGTGGTATAGATCGACTAGATTCAATGCTGGGAAATAAAGGGTTTTATCAAGGTAGTTCCATTTTAGTTTCCGGTACAGCTGGTACTGGTAAAACTAGCTTTTTGTCACACTTTGCCAATGCGTCCTGTGTAAGGGGTGATAAGGTTCTCTATTTAGCATTTGAAGAGTCGCCAAGTCAGATTGCTAGGAATATGAAATCCATTGGCATAGAGTTAGAGTATTGGGAAAAAAAGGGGCTTCTAAAGCTGGAGTCTACTCGACCATCACAGTATGGGTTAGACATGCATCTAATCATGATTCAAAAGATGGTGAATGCATTTAATCCACAGATATGCGTGATCGATCCGATTACCAGCTTTGGGGATAACTCAAACCCCCATCAAGTTAAAAGAACATTAATGAAATTAGTGGACTTTTTAAAAGCTAAAGGGATCACGGCGATGTTCTCAAGTCTAACTACTAGCGGAACCTCACCTGAGTCCTCTCACGTTGCTATTTCATCGTTAATTGATTCATGGATACTTTTAAGAGACATAGAGAGCAATGGGGAGCGCAATCGCGGCTTATATATCCTGAAATCTCGCGGTATGGCGCACTCCAATCAAGTGCGTGAATTCTTGATTACCAACAGTGGCGTGGAATTAATCGACGTCTATTCTGGAGCTGCTGGTGTCTTAACCGGCGGCGCACGCCTAAGTATGTTAGCCAAGGAAAAGGCCCAAGAAATCCAGATGCAAGAAGAAGTCGAGCTTCGCCACTTCGATTTAGAAAATAAACGCAACGTTTTGGACGCTAAGATTGCAGCTATGCGAGCTGAATTTGCAGCGCAAGAAGCTGCGAATATTAAATTAATTTCTCAGGAGAAACTTCGCTCGGGTCAATTAAGTGTAGATAAAACTGCCATGGAAAAATTGCGCAAGTCTGATGTTGAAATTTCTCCGTTATTAGTCAAAAAGAGGTCAAAGTGACTAAGTCTGCTGCAGTGAGCTGCGAACCTTCGGTTTTAAAGTTACGACTGTATGTGGCTGGACAGACGCCTAAGTCAATAATGGCCTTGAGCAATCTCAAAAAAATATGTGATGCTCATATTGGAGATGCGTACGAGCTCGAGGTAGTTGATTTATTGGAAAATCCAAAGCTTTCCGAAGAGGACGAAATCTTAGCAATCCCAACTTTGGTTCGCAAGCATCCTAAGCCGGTTAAAAAAATCGTTGGAGACCTCTCGAATATTGAGGAAGTACTAGCCCAAATCATTTTAGGGGGGGTAAGAAATGACTGATAAATCGATTGATTTACGGGTGCACCCCAAAAAAGAGGAGAATTCGTCCGTCAAAGCAACTGGGTCAAAGAAATATATTCTCCGACTCTACGTTGCTGGTGCGACGGTACGTTCGGTTGCAGCCATTACCAATATTAAAAAAATTTGTGATGAGCAACTGGCAGGTCGCTACAATTTACAAGTGATCGATCTTTACCAGCAGCCCCTATTGGCTGCTGGCCATCAAATCATTGCAATACCGACCCTTATCAAGCAATTGCCCTCACCTTTGCGTCGCATTATTGGGGATCTCTCTGATACAGAAAAAGTTTTAGTCGGGCTAGATTTAAAGTCTATTTAAACAATGAAAGAGAATTCAAAATCACATCCACTGCTCCTGCAAGAAATTGATGACTTGCGCAGGAAATGGCTTGATGCTCAGCAAGCCTTAGATGCAATACGCGATGGGGCAGTTGACGCCTTAGTGGTTTCTGGCAAAGCTGGAGAAAGAATCTTTACACTCGTCAACGCAGATCACCCATACCGATTGTTGCTTGAAGAAATGAGCGAAGGTGCTTTAACTATTTCGGCGGATGGGCTCATTTTATTTTGCAATCAACGATTTGCGGAGATGGTCAATTCACCAATGAGCACAATCGTTGGCAGTGGTATTTATAAATGGGTAGACCCTGAGAATGACAAGATTCTTGAGGCCTTTTTGAAGGTAGGGTTGCCTGAAAAACGACGCATGGAATTGAATTTGATAAATAAGGATGGTGAGCAAGTACCCATCTATCTTTCTGTTAGTAAGTTAAGCGTAGGTGGAGCGGCTGATATTTACTGCTTAGTTGCCACTGACCTAACTGAAGAAAAGCAACTGCAGGAAATGGTTTCAGCCAAAAAGACTACATTAGCTGCATTACAGGCTTCTACCGAACTTGAACAAAGCTTGGAGGAATCGATTAAGTCGATTGCCAACACAGTGGAATCGCGTGATCAATATACCGCCGGCCACATGAAGCGAGTTGGCCAATTGGCGCCAGCAATAGCTAGGGAACTTGGTTTATCTGAAGATATGATCCACGGTATTGAATTGGCCTCAACTATTCATGATGTGGGCAAGATTTCTATTCCTGTAGAAATTTTGACTAAGCCTGGAAAGCTAAGCAATGTCGAATATATGTTGATTCAAACACACGCCGAGGCGGGGTATGACATCGTTAAAAATATTAAGTTCCCATGGCCAATTGCGCAAATGATCTATCAGCATCATGAGCGGATGGACGGTAGTGGCTATCCACAGGGCCTCAAAGGTGAGGAAATCTCGCTTGGCTCAAGAATTATTGCAGTGGCTGATGTGATTGAGGCTATGTCGACACATCGCCCCTATCGTTCAGTTTTAGGGATCGACGCTGCGCTTGATGAGATAAAACAGAATCGTGGCACTCTATATGACGTACAGGCTGTTAATGCCTGTCTAAAACTCTTTGCGGAAAAACGATTTGCTTTTACCTGATGAATTATTCGGCTGTTTTGAGCGTTAATCAGAGCATCAAATCACTAAGACAACAAGATAATTATGAATATTTTGATTACTGGCTGCGCTGGGTTCATCGGCATGATTTATTAACAGTTTCCCGCTGGCTGCTTCTATTGGCGTCCTAAGAAACTCCAACCGAATAGAGGGCAATTGGACGCCTGATTATAAAAGTACCATCGCTTCATCGTTTAACTAAGATACCTACTCTGGAAATAATACGCGTTGGGAATATGACTTAGCTCCTAGACGTTCGTTTGTTGGATCTAGTCTGCTCAATCGTAACGGTCCGGTCAGTACCGCATAGAATTCGCACTGGGATTGTTTGCCAATGCACGCGAGAAATTATTTACAAAATCTGAATTTCTGACTTTGCGTATGTTTTCGAATACCGGTTTTAGTTCAGGATAGGCGTTGATTTTCTCATCCGTTAATAGTTTGGTTGTGGTCACGACTGAGTTCCTGAGGGAATATGTGAAATGTTAGCTTAGCAAACTTGGGCAGAAAGTTAATTAAACCGGTATGTAAGGCCAATTTGCAGGCATCGTGCTGAAAGGAAGGATCATTACCAAAAAAAATAAATTTTTTATAAATGAAGGCTCACGTATTCTCGGATCGATACTGGGAAACACACTGTACCGAGTGAATGTGAAAGCAGAATTTAATACTGTGAGGCAAGTATAAAAAGCATATTTACAGCTATTTTTATTGATTGAATAACAGCATGAAATACTTATAAATTCAGGATTTAAATTAAATGATTCGCTTGAGTCGCAATCCCAGGTAGACAAGGAATCCTACCAGTCCCATCAAAAGCATAACCTCGGTGAATGAACCTTTTAATCCGGGCAGATCTTCCATGTTCATGCCCATAACTCCAGACACAAGTGTCATCGGAAGAAAAATGACAGTCATCACCGATAGCACTTGCAATTGCTTGGCATTTAATTCAGCTACGTGTGCGGACTGCTCGTCCTGCAGAACTTTGGCTCTGATATAAAGACTGTCAATCTACTCAAGAAAGCTTGCTAATTCACTCGTATGCTCAAAGAGCTGTTCAAGATCATTTTGATTAAACATTGGCGTGTTTCGTTTTCTCAGATATCTCAATGCGTCGAGTTCGGCAGAGAAATGCCTCCTGATGGCCGCTTTGAGATGAAGAGACCGGATATCGATAATCTGATGAAATAGTTCTTGCACAGAGTTTGGACTGATCCGGCCTTTAAGCAATTAAAATTTTGTTTGATCCAGAGTTTTGAGTGGGTGCAGACGTCCTGTGATTAACAGCGTCGGCGTCAGATAACACCAGAAGGACTCAAAATCCAGGTTGTTACTTTTTAACCCTTGACCAAAATCCAGAGAGAAGTCTTTCAGGTGAAAAAGTGCGCCTTGAGAAAGTTCAGTAATGGCATTTGTACTGAGCTCGCTCGTGTCATTCAAAACTGAATCAGCTAATTCAGCTGGGACGATTTTCGTACGCTCTAACCATCTCAAGACTCTTGTGTTGGAGAAGTTCAAATGCAGCCAGACAGGCTGATCTGAGTTTAGTAACTCATCTGTGACTTTATCAGGAGCGATTTCTACCCCGGTACCTTCCTGCTTAATGCCCCAGGCGAAGAGAATACCGTCTGATGGGATTTTGTCAGGATCAATCAGGCTGGTTATTGGAACGAAGGTCATTTTTTGAGGAGGGAGTATGAAAAAAAGATTTTTTGAACTTATCATTTTTAAGTTACAAAATTATGAACCTCAAGAATTCTCGTTAATAAACAGAAGTTTTATGCGCGTCTGATGATTTTCATAAATATTTCATTAAAGACAAGTAATCTAACAAACATAAATAAATTTAGTGTGAACATAATGGAGTTTTAGATGGCAACACCCACTCGATCCAAAGCAGCCCAAAAGAAGCCGGCAGCGTGAAAAACCAGTTGCAATCAAGAAAGTGATTGTCGCCAAAACAGCTCCCGTCCAGCCCTCCGCCAAAAAAATTGCCGTAAAGAAACTCGTGGTCAGCAAAACTGCTGTGAAAAAAGTCGCTACAAATAAAACAGCTGTCAGCAAACAACCTGCAACTAAAAAATCTGCAGTTGCTCGCGCGGCAGACCCTGTTCAATTAGTCAGAACTTTTGCACAACGCGCACAAGACGAGTGGATCGACAGCTATGACGAAGAATTCGAAATGGAGCTCGACGATAACCGTCTGGACGAGCTGCTCATGGAGATGCCAGAACAGGGCCCTGTTCCTGAAGGCTCGATAGATCGCCGGATTTATTTCAGAGAATTATTCAGGCTGCAGGGTGGGCTCGTCAAACTGCAAGACTGGGTTGTCGAGAAAAAACTCAAAGTGGTTGTGCTGTTTGAAGGGCGTGATGCGGCGGGTAAGGGCGGTGCGATCAAACGTATTACTCAGCGCCTCAATCCGCGTGTCTGCCGTGTGGCGGCGTTGCCCGCTCCGAGCGAGCGTGAGCGCTCGCAGTGGTATTTCCAGCACTATGTACCTTATCTGCCTGCTGGTGGGGAAATGGTGTTGTTTGATCGTAGCTGGTATAACCGTGCTGGTGTTGAACGTGTAATGGGATTCTGTAACGATGAAGAATACGAGGAATTCTTCCGTTGTGTTCCCGAGTTTGAAAAAATGCTGGTGCGTTCTGGGATCATCCTGATCAAGTACTGGTTTTCGATTACCGATGATGAGCAGCACATGCGTTTTACAATGCGTATTCGTGACCCGCTCAAGCAATGGAAACTCAGTCCGATGGATCTGGAGTCACGTCGCCGCTGGGAGGCTTACACCAAAGCGAAAGAGGTCATGCTCGAGCGTACGCACATGCCGGAGTCACCCTGGTGGATCGTTGATGGTGTTGACAAGAAAAGTGCGCGCCTGAACTGTATTCAGCGCTTGCTCAATCAGATTGAATATCAGGAAGTTATTCATGAGGCGATTACTTTGCCAGAGCGTGTGCATAATCCGGATTACACCCGTCACCCTGTTCCATCATCCATGTATGTGCCCGAAGTATATTAAGTAGAATCCAGTCTTATTGATATCCGAACTGGTAATGACAGTTCGGCAGCCTACTCGTTTAAATCCAGGTTTCTGCAGATGGAATTCATTAAAAATATTGATCTGGTTTCTCTGGCGGATACCGCTGTCAGTTTTTCTGTCGCATTCATTCTTGGTGGACTGATCGGTCTTGAACGACAATACCGGCAGCGTACAGCAGGCTTACGTACCAATGTACTCGTGGCGTTAGGTGCTGCTATCTTCGTGGATATCGCCAATCGGCTGAATGGACATGACGGTGCCGTTCACGTGATTGCCTACGTCGTTTCAGGTATCGGTTTTCTGGGCGCGGGTGTAATCATGCGCGAAGAGGGTAATGTTCGCGGTTTGAATACCGCAGCGACCCTTTGGTGTTCCGGTGCGGTGGGCGCTTGTGCGGGTGCAGATCTGATTCTGGAAGCGGCTATTGGAACAGCTTTCATACTTGCCGCGAATACTTTGCTGCGTCCTGTAGGTAACCTGATCAACAAGCAGCCCCTGGATTCAACTTCTCTGGAGATTACACATACTGTCTCTGTTATTGCGCCGATAACAGATCAAAAGCTTGCATTGAGATTGCTGGAGTCAGTACTGGATGGCGCCGGATATGCTTTCAGCAATCTGGAAATCAAAGCTTTTGGAGAGGATTCCGTCATGATCGAAGCTGTCCTGGCGGCCTCATCTGTCAGTGGTGATGAGTTGGACTTTCTCGTCGAAAAAATTGCTCAACCAGCGTTCATCAGTCAGGTGTACTGGACGCCAAGCACGACGTCTTGAGGTGCAGATCCTGTTCGTTGAGCTGACGCGCGAGAACCTCAATGACTTCATACAAAGCGTTATTTTTAATACTTGAAACTGAAGTTTTAAATTGCTCCAGGTTATCGATTAGCATAGATATGTTTTTTCTGATGCCGCGAAGTGACGGGATAACGATACCTGCGCCACGTTCGCGGATCCATTGTGTGTTGTAACGCTCTTGGGGCATAGTCCAGGCATTTTCAATCGTAATGACAGGCAGCCCCATGTGAACGGCTTCGCTGATACTGCCGGGGCCTGGCTTGCCAATGAAAAAATCACCCAGTGACAGATAACGTTCAACGTTTGTACTGAAACCGATCGCTACGTGTTGCGATAATGAGGGTTGTGAACGAATTTTTTCTGCAAGCAAAGCATTATGCCCACACATCATTATGAGCTGAATATCTTGTAGTGATTTGGCAATACGCAGCATGTCAGCAGAACCGTGGCCACCAAACATCACAATGCCGGTGGGTTTCACAGGGTCAAGACCTAAGTTGATGAGCTCTTGCTGACGATCAAAAATCACCGGTTGATGAAATGACGGTTTCAGAATCATCCCGGATGTCTGCGTGATGTGGTGATCAGCATAGCCACAGGATATCGCCTGCTCGACTGCACGTGAACTGCCGCACACAATATGCTGATCAAGTCCGGGTTCCATCCAGAAGTGTGGCGGATAGTCGGCGATGTCTGTTAATACCGTTACATATGGTACATCTGGTATTTTGTTTTTGACAGACTGATATATGACCTTGTTGAAATTAGGTACCAGTGAGACTACAAGATCTGATTGGTTCGTGTCCCAATAGCGCTCCAGTCGTCTGAGCATTGCTGAATGACCTATCCTGATCATTACCTGCAGGACTTTTAGCTCAGTAGCCAGTCCAATTGTCCAGCCTCGTTTGAGACGCATGTTGTACAGGTCTTCAGGCGCTAAACCAGTACGTTTGCGGAAGGAGCCTTTCGGATCCAGCACCTCGAAAAGATTAACTAGTCGTACATCCCATGGACGGTTTTCTCTACGGATAGCTTCTTGCAGAGCGGTTGCAGCGGATCGATGACCACCACCAGCATTGAAATAGATCAAATCAATTTTTTTTCTCATGGCTTGTCATCATCACCAAAATATGTGACAGAGCGATGAATAAAGAGAAATACTAGCTACCCTGATCCAAATTGACTGTTAATGCTGAGTTCAAAAGGATCGATAACAAACCCGAACCTAATTAGCCGATCTCACATACACAGTGGCTATTGCATCCTGATAAAACAGTTTCCAGTGTTCTGAACCTTCCAAATACAGGTTCAATGCTGAACCAGGTGGAAAAATCGTCCACGCGATATTGAAATCATTCAACAGCTTTTGAATTTTTTCGGGATGATTTGATTGCGTACCTTCCATGTAGGTTTTTAAATGCGGATCTCCGTACAGGTCAGCCCGACCATCTACGAAAACAGGTATGCCCTGATCAATCAGATAACCTCCAAAATTATAAAAATTAAGAACATTTCCCTTGATCTGTGACTGTTTAATTGCAGCCACTGCTTTTTGAGGTGTGATGGTGTGATCGGGGTAGTAGCTTTTATAGTGCGTGAAAAATAGTCCAGTGAAGATAAGGAGCAGGATGGTCATCCCGGTGCCAAGAGGTGAGCCCTTGAACGACAGCCTTGAAAACCAATGATCCAGTAAATTTTCAGCTTTACTCTGTTGATTAGTGTGGCGCTGACTCGCCTGTAGGGAGGATGCGATCAGCATGGGAGTCAAGAGTCCGAATAGCGAAATGTATCGCCCGTGCGCCAGTGCCTGATGCAAAACAAGTAAAAGTAAAATTAGCCTGAGGGGTTCCAGGCGTAATTTTCCCAGTAAGCCATAAGCCAGGAGTATCACCAGCCATAATTCAATAGGGTTCAGTGCGGTGAAATCTGAGGCTGCCCATTCACTGATTGACGTAAGCGCCTGCAGATTCATCAGCTGAAAACTGAAGAGCCAGCCTTTCAGGCCGAGCGGTGTAATCATCGAGGTCATGACTGCCAGCAAGCCAAAGCGTGACCAGGCAAATAACAGGTGAGGCTGTTTGAGGGTCGCCTCAATTGCTATTGGAATAAGTAATACGAAACCAAGAATAAAGCTGCCGTGTAGATTCGCCCAGCACAGCATGAGTAACAACAGCCAGTAAGGAGGTGCTTTATTCTGTTCTGATGTTTCAAGAATTTTTGCAAACCAGATACCGATCAGTGGCCATACCAGAATGTGCGGCCTGACCGATAAATGTGTCACGAGCGAAAAGAAAGTCAGTGCACTAAAGCTCAATGCATAGATAGCGGGAACTCTGTTGAACAAAAAGCGTAGTTCAATTCCAGTCGTGACTGCCAGGCAAAGCGCTGCGAGAATGACTAAAGCAGACCATCCGCCGTACTGATAGATCAAGCTGAGAAAAATTTCAGAAAGCCACTCGTGTGTCAGCCACTCAGATCCTTGCATGACATACGAAAAAGGATCTGTCTGCGGGAGTTGTTGATGAGAGATGATCCATTTGCCTGCAGCAAGGTGCAGGTAAGTGTCTGGATCGCGCAGGGTTTGATAGCTGCTATAGCCCATCACGCAGGTAAATATCACGATCACAGCTAACTGTACCCATGAGATCCTGCAGCTTTTTGTATGGAATAACTGCATGCAAGTGACCATTCAATCAAGCAGTGAATAAAGTTAATTCCTGACGGTGTCCTGAATGGACCATCGGGTTATCAACACAAACAACGTAAATTAAAGACTCGTATCTATTATCTGGATTTAAATGATTTTCTAAATTAAAATCAGAACCAAGTATAGATAATAAAGATATATTTATATAAATTCACTATTAAGTTCTGAGTTTAAGTGGGCAGATGTCAAATTAAGTGAACAGATTTCAAAAATGAAATTGTTGAGTCGAAAAGATAACAAATAATGAAAAAAACCATTAGCCAGTTCAATACATCACTCAAATCATTTTTTTTACAGCATCGCCGTCAGGATGGCGTAACCGCCATTGAGTATGCTTTGCTTGCAGCTTTGATTGCTGTGGTCATCATCGCAGGAGTCACTTTGCTTGGAACGACACTTGACGGTTTCTTTTCAGCATTGGCCGTTAAAATCAACAGTTACAAGCCAACTTAAATTTACATATATGGTTTTTCTTACAAGAAGGGGGTCTAAGTGAAATTAGCTTTAATACATTTTATCCTTGCACATCGCCGACAGGAAGGTGTCACTGCAATTGAATATGCATTGCTAGCGGCGCTGATTGCAGTGGTAATTATCGCTGGCGTGAGTTTGCTCGGTACGGACCTGAATGCCTTTTTTTCAGCCCTTGCAGTAAAAATAAACAGCTATAAGCCATAAGCCAGCTACTTCTTAATTCAAGGCAGCGTTCGCGCTCGATACAGTTTGAATCATAAACGAATCATTTATGTGTTGATTGTCTCAATTTTTATTGGGCTAGCGGCGGTTGTGCTGGCAGCTTTTTTATTAAAACAACAGCCAGCCGTTAATCTGACAAAAGTTGTGGTTGCTTCTAAAGCAATCGATGCCTATGCGGATTTATCTACTGAAAATATGAAGCTGATCGATTGGCCTCAAGCTAATGTCCCGGCTGGTGCGAAGTCGAATCTGGATAGTTTTGCAAATCGGCAAATCAGTGTGCGACTGAGTGCCGGTGAGCTAATTATGGAAAGTTTGCTTGTTCAGACTGGTGCGGTAGGTGGCCTGGCAGTTTCCATTTCATCGGGAAAACGGGCTGTTTCACTTTCGGTCAGTGAGTCGGGGGATGTGGCAGGGTTCCTGTTGCCAGGAAATTTTGTAGATATTCTTCTTAATACCAAAGATCCTGACGGTCAGTCATTCTCGAAAATAATTGTTCAGCATGTTTTGATTCTGGCAATCGCTCAGGATAGAGTCGTCAAAGATCCGACTAAAGCGAAAGTCGTTAATACAGTCACGCTAGAGGTTGATCCCCAGGATGCTGAGAAAATTGATATGGCGCGAGCAGTCGGTATGCTCTCGCTCGCGTTGAGAAATCAGACGGACATTCATACTACAGTCTCGCCAGGAATTAGTCAGTCGACACTTTACCCACCCGATTCTGTCATTGAGATCATTCGCGGCAAGGAAAGAACTCTGGAAAAGGCTTGGAGTCGCTGATGTTGAACCCTCCGGGATATTTGATGACGCGTATCTGTTATAAGATCAGGCATGGATGGTGTGCTGCGCTGGTGATCACCTCGCTGGTGACAGTCTCGCTGGTAAATATCATCGTGCACAAGGATGCCAGGGCCCAGGCCAGCAGACCCGCAGTAAGCAGGGCATTGGCTTCCGGGCATATCAACCTTTCAATGGCCATGGGTAAATCCCGTGTATACAAATTCAACGATCAGATTGTCAGGCTCTCGGTCGCGGATCCAGCCGTAGCAGACGTTGTACTGGTCAACGAACGAGAAGTGTATTTACTGGGTAAAAAAAACGGTGTGACCAATGTATTTATCTGGCATGAAAATGATCGGATGTCTGTTATTGATCTGAATATCGAAACCGACATATCAGCGATCCAGAATGTAATGGAAAAGTTATTGCCCGGTGAGCATAATTTGCGTGTAACCGCTGCCGGTGAATCGGTGGCGTTGAGCGGACAGTTAAGTAGCGCAGCAAAAGTGCAACAGGCGGTAATGGTTGCTGAGCAAATGACTGGAAAAAAGGTCATGAATATGACCACTACGGATTTTCTGCCGCAAGTCTTGATAGAAGTAAAAATTGCCGAAATCGATAAAACGGTAGCTGATCAGCTTGGGTTGCAGCTCAGCGGTTCGGATTTTGCCTTCAGTGCAGGTGGCTTGGCTGCACTGGGTGCCAATGCGACCGCAGCATTCAGTTCAGGCAATACCAAAGGCTGGATTCAGGCTCAGGTGAATAGTGGGCTTGTCAAAATTCTGGCTGAGCCAAACATCATGGCGATCAGTGGTCAGGAAGGTAATTTTCTGGCTGGTGGAATAGTCTTTATTCCTATTCCCCAAAGTAGCGCAACGGGGGGAGGGGCTGTGATTACTCTCCAGCAGCAACCTTATGGTGTGGGTCTTAAGTTCACGCCCACCGTGCTGGATGGTAACCGGATCAATCTTGTGGTTAAGCCTGAGGTCTCTGAAGTCAGTCCGCAGGGTATTCCTGTTTCGTCCGGTGGGACGCAAATAGTGATGCCAGTCATTATGACGCGGGCAGCGTCAACAACAGTGCAGTTAATGGACGGTCAGACCTTTGCGATTGGTGGATTGATCAGTAATAACATGACGCAATCGATCAGTGCTTTTCCCTGGCTGGGTAGCATACCCATTTTGGGAGCTTTATTTCGCAGTAATTCCTTTCAAAGTAACCGTACGGAATTGATCATATTAGTGACGCCGCATTTAGTGAATCCCTTGAATGGGCGTCCCAAATTACCGACAGATGATTTTGTACCTCCAACGGAGTTTGAGTTCTTTGGTGAAGGTAAGCTTGAAGGTAAAAAACCAGTGCCAACTACCACAGCGACTAGTAGTCAGAATTCAAATGCAACGGGTATTCCTGCTCAAGGACTGACCGTCATGCGTGACTATAGTTACTGATCGTGTTGTTTATAGATAAAAATCGGAGTCTAAAATGAGACCGCTGACTTGCATCATCAAGGCTTTTTTGGCGATGGGCACAGGCATGACTCTACTTTCTGGTTGCCAGTCGCAGTGGACGCAAGAGCCGGGTTTTGGATCATCGGTGACGCAGGCCGTGGATGCGCAGAAAGTAAATCCCGGTGCGCCAGGTAACCTGCCTGTTAACCAGGCAGGTATGGACGGTGTAGCCGCAAAATCTAGTATGGATAATTATCAGAGAAGCTTAATCCGCAATACGCAGCCAGGTACTACAGGAAGCGGTTCCTTTCTCGGGACAAATGCTCTTGGTGGTTCTGGGGCAAGTAGTGGCGGATCCGGTAGCACACCAAGTGGTGGATCGACATTGATGAGTTTACCCTCAAACTAAATAGCAATTACTCAAATGAAAATAGCAGTAATCGCTTCAACTGCTGAGGTGCTGGCAAGCATCAAGGATCTACTCGAAAAAAAATCAGCTGACGACCAGTATATTTTTTTGAATCGTCAGGATGGTGAAATACATCTGGAAAGGCTAGATTTATTTTCTACTAATATTTTGATCATTGATGCAGTGACTGTGACTGAAGGTGATTTAAAAGTCATTACGGCTTGTACACGTGATCACCATAATCCCGCTATTATTTTCATCAGTCAGACGCTTACAGAGAAGGATCTTTCCCGGCTCATGCATGCTGGCGTTTCGGAAGCGCTACATTTCCCCGTGAATGGGCAGGAACTGTATAGTGCCCTTGAGCAAATTCGCAGCAGACATTATTTGTCCTCTCTTTACCACCCTCGCGGCAAAGTACTGACATTTATTTCTTCTAAAGGTGGGGCCGGCGCTACACTTTTAGCGACAAATATTGGTTATTTATTGGCTTGCGAGTTCGATAAAAAGGTTTTGTTTATTGATTTGCATATGCAGGGTGGCGATGCCACTTTTTATGTGACCGATCAAACGAGCGCAGTGACCTTAGGGGATATTGTTAAACAAGTTGGTTTGGACTCAACTGTGATCGCTACGGCGGCATTAAAAATAGCAGATAACTACTTTATGCTCCAAGCGCCTGAGAGTCCGGAAAAGTCTTCTGGCATCGGGGCTCAACACATAGACAATCTTATTACTGTCGCGATACAAGACTACGATTATGTCATTCTTGACATTCCCCAGAATCTGGACAGTGTGAATATGAAAGCACTGGACCGGGCTGATCTGATTTTCCCAGTCATGCAACCCATGGTGAATTATTTGCGAGCAATGGTTAAGCAGCTACATGTATTTTCGATGCTCGGTTATGCCGATGAAAAAATAAAAGTTCTCCTGAATCGGATGGATCCAACCGTCAGCCTATCGGTTGCGATCATGGAGGAGACGATTAATCGGTCAGTCGCAAAGTTGATTCCAAACGACTTTCAGCATGTTGTCGAATCAGTCAACACAGGGGTGCCCATTGTTCAACTTGCCCCTCATGCTACTGTTTGTGAAAGTCTGCGCAGCCTCTGCAAAGAGCTGACAGGAACTTCACCGTCTGAATCAGAGGTTTCTGTATTCAAGAAAATTTTTTCCTGGCTGGAGTAATTTATGGGTTTGCGAGAGTCACTTCAAGTTAATTCTGCATCGCTCAACGCATACGAGAACTCTACAGTATTGACGCAAGATCAAACGCGTCTGGAAATCCAGATGAGATCAAAAATTCACCAGCGGCTTCTTGGATTTCTGGACTTGTCAGTAATCGAGACCATGAGCGATGCGGAATTAAAAGCTCATCTCAAGGATTGCATTGAGAAGATCGTGGTCGAAGATCAACTTGTACTGAATGACAGTGATCTCGCGCGTTTGATTGTTGAAATTCAGAATGAAATTACGGGACTAGGGCCATTAGAGTCTTTGCTGGCAGATCCGAGTATTTCGGATATTCTTGTCAATAATGCGCGCTCAGTCTATGTTGAACGAAAAGGAAAACTTGAAAAAACGCTTATACATTTTGATAATGATGCGCACCTGTTAAAGATCATTGACAAGATTGTTGCCAGAGTTGGTCGCCGAATCGATGAGTCAAGCCCTATGGTAGATGCGCGACTACCAGACGGCTCCCGTATCAATGCCATCATTCCTCCGCTCGCAATTGATGGCCCTGTGCTGTCGATCCGTAGATTCTCAGAAATACCTTTTAAAATGAGCAATCTTGTTGAATTCGGCTCGCTGACTAATGAGATGGCTGTCATCATTGCTGCACTTGTCAAGGCAAAAACAAACATTCTGGTTTCAGGAGGTACTGGCAGCGGTAAGACTACGCTGCTTAATATCATGTCAGGCTTTATTCCTGACTCCGAGCGCATCGTAACAATCGAAGATGCCGCAGAGTTGCGGTTGCAACAGCCCCATGTTGTCCGGCTTGAAACACGTCCCCCCAATATAGAAGGTAAGGGTGAGGTGAATCAGCGCGCATTGTTACGCAACACCTTGCGTATGCGCCCAGATCGGATCATCGTGGGTGAGGTAAGGGGAATCGAGGTACTTGATATGCTTCAGGCGATGAATACAGGTCATGAGGGGTCATTAACTACCGTGCATGCTAATTCCGCTCGTGATTCTCTTACCCGACTGGAAAATATGATTGGCATCGCAGGGCTGTCCGTAATGCTTAAGCCCTTGCGTCAGCAAATTGTCGCAGCGATATCCGTTATCGTACATATTGCCAGGTTGAGTGATGGTAAAAGGAAAATAACCGGAATCCATGAGATCACAGGTATGGAAGGTGAAATGATCACGATGCAGGAAATTTTCCGTTACGATCAGACTGGTGTAGCACCAGATGGAACCGTATTGGGACATTTTCGTGCGACAGGGATACGCCCAAGATTTGCTGAGCGACTATTGGCGCGAGGCGCACCGCTTGCAGACTATCTCTTTGATCCAGATCGCTCTCAGGAATAGAGGTCGATGGATTCCTTGTTCATTGGTCTGATCGTTCTGGCATTGCTTTCACTGTGTACGTCTGTTGTAGCCGCAGTTATACTCTGGCGTTCCAGATATGGTGAACATGCAGAACTCATCAAAAAAAGGATAGAGTCTGTTAGTGCGAAACGTAGTAGTAATAACATTCAACCTGTCTCAAAAAATCAACTGAGTAGTCTGAAAAGTATCGATTCGTTGTTACAGCGTTTGTCCTTTGTCGTCTGGCTGGATACGCAGTTGCTTAAAACAGGTAGGTTTTTTCATGTTGATCAAGTTTTGGGTGGCTGGATTCTGACAGAAAGTGTAGTGATCATTTCATTGATCAGACTTGATGTACCGTTCTATTTTGGTCTAATCATCTGCTTAAGTTTAATCTTGTTGCCAGTGATTCTGGTCAAGGCAATGATTCAAAGACGACGGAATCAATTTGAGAAGCAATTGCCAGATGTGCTTGATTTTATATCCAGAGCGATGCAGGCTGGTCATGCATTCAGTAGTGCTTTACAGGTCGCAGCCATTGAGTCACCTGAACCAATCAGGCATGAGTTCTTGCAAACGATAAACGAAATAAATTTTGGTGTACCTATTTATCAGGCGTTGACGGATCTCTCCGGACGGATCGATAGTTCGGATATGCGTTTTTTTGCAATCGCGGTGATGATTAATCGAGATGTTGGTGGTGATCTGGCGGGGTTATTGAATAATCTTTCTGCTTTAATCCGTGAGCGAATCGGCATGCGCGCCTCCATTCACGCATTGACTGCGGAGGGGCGGTTTTCTGCATGGATATTGAGTTTGCTTCCCTTTTTTGTTGGGTTGCTTCTATATATTATTCGTCCTGATTTTATCGAGGTGCTTTGGAAAGATCCAGCCGGGCGCAACATGTTAGCGTGGGCAGGATGTTTAATGATGGTTGGCGTATTGTGGATGCGCCGCATCGCTAATATTCGCATATGAAATCAGGCCAGCCATGACAATATCCACATTGCTTATTTTATTACTGCTGATATACCTGCTGGTCACTGGAATCAGTTTTTATGTGATCTATAAATATTCTAACTACCGGATGCAAAATCGTTTATTACAGATTCAGAAAATAAATCAGTCTGGTAGCGATCACCCAGATCAGTTCTCGGCAATGCGTCTGGTTGAGCGAATTTTTATACCGATGATTAAGTGGTCCAAGCCCGATCAGGATTGGGAGTCTTCACCTGACAGAATACATTTTTTGAATGCAGGATTTAGAACTAATTTTTCTGTAGTTGTTTTTTATGGTTTTAAAACACTATTAGCTATTTTTTTGCCAATTTTATTTTTACTGTACCTTTTGAGCGCAGCGTCTTCTTTTTCTTTGCTTCAGAATGCGCTGATATGCCTTGCTATAGCGGTGTTGGGTTATTACACGCCCGATTTTATTTTGCAGCAACTGATTCGAGTACGTCGACGTGAACTATTCGAGAGTTTTCCAGATGCTCTGGATTTAATGCGTGTATGCGTGAGTGCAGGCCTTGGTTTGGATAGTGCGATTGCCAGAGTGGGTCAGGAGTTATCCGTTAAAAGTAGAGCGCTTGGGCAGGAGTTTCATATATTGAATCTTGAACTTAGAGCAGGTATTTCACGTGAGCAGGCTTTGCACAATCTTGCGTTGAGGAGCGGTATCGCGGATGTGAATGCACTGGTGGCGATGTTAATTCAGTCCGAACGGTTCGGTACCAGCGTGACTGTCTCACTACGTGTGCATGCAGATGAATTACGTAACAAAAGAAAAATGAAAGCGCAGGAGATGGCCGCTAAAGTCCCCGTAAAGCTCACCGTACCGATGATTTTATGTATTTTTCCTGTGTTGTTTATTGTGCTTCTAGGGCCTGCAGTGATGAAAGTTTTACATTATTTTTCGTCACATTCTTAAGGTGATATCACTACTGATAAAAATCTTTAGCTAGTAGCATGAATATCGT
This sequence comes from Sheuella sp., assembly GCA_030650995.1. Classification (GTDB taxonomy): domain Bacteria; phylum Pseudomonadota; class Gammaproteobacteria; order Burkholderiales; family Burkholderiaceae_B; genus Zwartia. The sequence goes on from JAUSCY010000016.1 coordinate 17,786, forward strand.
AGCTGCAATCAAATGTGGACCGAAAGCCAGGTAATCATTTTTGTTGGTTTTTTTAATTAGTAAAAAAAAACAACCTGTTAAGGCTGCGGTGATGCTCGCGATGAAAATGACATCGATCGTATGGTGCCATCCTGTCCATGCGCCAATCGCAGCCATGAGTTTAATGTCGCCAAAACCTACCCCATCCCGGTTGGTAAGCATTTTGTAGAGAAAGTGAGTACCCAGCAGAATTGAATAACCTAGCGCCATACCAACCAAGCTGTCACCAATTGTGATGGTGATGCCGGCGAGACTGAGCGCGAGCCCGCTTAAAAGCAGTGGCAAAGTTATGAAATCTGGAAGTAACTTTATACGCAGATCAATCAGTGCAAGAATGACTAGTGCAGTGATGAAAAGAAATGCGCTGATCAGCATCAGCGGACTTCTGATTTGTTCTGCAGCAATGGAAAAAAGTGATGCGTTACCAATAGCGAGGCATAATTGACGGCGGATTGATGATTTCTCAATATAGCCATATTTAAATAGAAGTTTATGTGTTGCAAATAAAATTATCCGGCTGGCGAGAGCACCCAGGAATGCGGCGCCTATGATGTGGATTAACATTTGTTAGTATCTTTTAAAGAAATACTGGAGTGTTCGTGATGAAACAGACTTTAATTGTAGTGTTCGCATTACTGATAAGTGCTTGCGCAACCCAAAATACGAATCAGGTTACTCAGGTAGATAATTTCGCAATTAAAAATTCAAATGAACAGATTGAACAGATTGTTGCGTTACAGAAAGAGGAGTGCATGAGGCCTGAGTATGTCGTACTGCGCAAAAAGTCTCCCTGCGCATCCAGGGATATTACCTTTGCTGAGTTGACAGATGCTACAAAAATGACAAATGCTCAAAAGGTATTATTCATCAAAGCTGTAGCTGTGCTTGACGTATATTCTAATCAGATTACAGATATTTATCGCCAGCTAGGCACGCCCGAAGCAATTAAGGTAGTTGATGCCCGTGAATGGCTACAGTCCCAGAATATGAACAATCGTCTTGAGCTTGTTGAGCGAAAAATTACATGGGGTGTGTATCTGCGAAATCGTCAGCAGATGGACAGTGAAATGCTCAGGCGAGCAAAAAATTAACAATCAGAAAATAATCAGTAAAAATAATGTATTAACAATTACTGTTCGCGCATAGTTGAAGATGCAGTGATAGTTGTTGGTTGCAATATCAGAGGCCATGTGAATAATGGATTAAAAAAATAGCCTGTTGATACGGTGACATACTTTGCCGGAGTCGGATCGACACCTACTCCGGTGCAGCTTGCAAAACAACTCGCCATTAAAGTCATATTCAGACCATTATTCGTAATGCAATAGCAGCTGCGAGGAGCGACAGTGATATCTGACTGTAGTATGGGAAGGTCTAGACCACTACTTAGAGCTGCGTTAATTATTCCATTATCGTCATCAAAATTGATGGGGTTCAGGCTCCCAAATCTTGCTCCTGCATTGGCTGCGTTGATCACAATCAGTTTGTCTCGCGTCAGGCGACCGAAGTCAATTAAGCCTAACAATAAAATCATTAGCACAGGCAGGATCAGTGCAAACTCAACTGATACGATGCCTTTTTGCAGCTCACGTGTCTTGCTCATCTCTACTCTGCCAATGACACAGCACCCGAGCCGCCTGAGGAAATCGGCCACGGTGCTGTTTCTGAAAAATTTAGACGATTATTGCCAGTGAATTTAATGTCATAGGCAATAAGGTAAAGATAAGATCCTGTATCGCTGACGTTGATACTTCCTCCACGATAGTTAAGCTGACCGGTAGGGAAATACAAGATACCTGAGAGTTTTACTAATACGTTTCCGCCTGTTGAGCCGCCTATGGTACTAATTTTGGATGGTGCTAAGCTATCGTTATAAAAAAGAATCCCTTTGGTTGCACCTGTTGTAGGTGCTGACAAGGTAATTGATGCAGGACCACTGTTGCCGATGTTAATGGGTCCATAGTTGTAGTCGGCAGCAAATGAATTAATGAAAGTTACATCAGTACCTACCAGGGTTGCATTGACTGATGCGGATAATCCAAAGCCGATCAGGTAATAAAGGCCTGGGTTAAAAGTGATTGTTGGGGATTGTTGGATTTCTATGCCACCGCAGTAGACACCGGGATTGATTGTGGCGTTAACTTTATAAATCTGCTTTGTTGTGTAAGTACATGGCCCTGGTGGGGGAGGGGTGTAGCTCGCCAATGGATCAGCAATGCGGGGCGCTCCTGTCTGAGGCGTTGGTGTGACTGTTCCGCCATTATTCAGTCCACCCACGATATTGATACTTTTAGCATTAAAAATAGTTGAGCTACCAACTACCGTCATTGCATCGTTATGAGACGAGTTAACATAAGCAGAGCAGTCTGGCATCTGAACGTTAGTTCCTGACGTGATCCATAAACTGCGTGGGGTATTAGTCGAATTCAGAGTGACTACGCAATTTGAATTGCTCGAAGACGAAAATCCTGCCACAGCCCGCCCAGAAACACTTATCGCCGGGGTGTATACGAATTTGATAAAAAAAGTCTCTACTTGCTGATTGATAATGACTTCAACATAGCTGGTGTTAGCTAAAAATTTTCCGGAATTAGGGGGGGTGTTGACAGTTACGGTTGTCCCATTTGTGCCGTGTGTGTATCCATTGACGCTTGTATCGTGTCTGGCCATAGCCTCGATACTTGCGTAACTTTGCCCCCTTTTTAACTGAAATGCCCCAGCCATCGCTCCGGCATCCGCTGCGTTTTGCATACCGATTTTGTTTAAATACAGCCATCCAATGTCTATAGCCATTCCGGCAAAGCCGAGTAATACAGGAAGCAGGAGGGCAGCAAGAATCAGAATAACGCCTCGCTCATTGTTATTCTTATTTGAAAAAGCCGATCTCTTGGACTCGCTGTACGCCATAGATTTATTTTATAAGTACTTAAGTACTTATCAAACACTTATTTTGTTGATCGTAATCAAGTCCTTTGGTAAAAGGTAGATATGAATGCATATCCTTCAGCTTGCGTCTCACAGCGTGGCATGACTTCGGTCGAATTGGCTATCGTTTTACCTGTCTTACTGATGGTGGTTTTTGCTATTATTGAATTTGGCTATGCTATGTGGAATTACAACACTATTTCTTATGCCGTGAGGGAGGGGGCAAGATACGCTGCAGTCAGTAGCACCGATTCCAATGTGGTCGAGAACACGATAAATAGTGTGATATCAAATGGATCAGGTCTCTCGCTTACTCCCGCAGACATCGTAATCAGTTGGCTACCTGATCAAAATCCAGGTAGCCTTGTATCAGTGACTGCGACTAAGCCCTATACGTCATTTACTGGTTATGTGAGTGGTTTTTCAATGAAAAGCTCGGCTGTACTGGTTGTATCCAGATGATTACAAAAGAATAGTTCATGAGCCGTGCCCGAATCTTAAAAATATAAATGAAATCATTTGAGATTACTTTTTAATTTATTTCGCTATTGATTCAAACCGGTGCGGTTATTCTGTGTTTTACGTCTTTTAATCATCCACTCGCTTTGCTTGAGATAGATATAGATCATTTCAAGAAAATAAATGATGAGTACGGTCATGAGGTGGGTGACGAAGTCCTCAAAAGTCTCATGCAGTGTTGTATAAGACACTAAGAGTTAATGATTGTTTCGGAAGAATAGGTGGCGAGGAGTTCCTGATTATGCTGCCTGAGGTCAGTTTCATTCGTTCAGCCGACAGGGCATCAGACCAGTCTGTTTTGGTACAAAATCTGGTCAGGCAGGCAGACGAGGCAATGGGTCAGGCTAAAAAAGCTGGCCGCAGCCGGGTTGAAGTATATTTACGCCCTGAGGATACGGCCTCGAGCATGAATAAATAAAAAGAGGAATGTTTTGCAATGACTGATTTTTTCTATTCCCTGTCTGATCCGACAATCGTGATTATGTTTGCCTTGTCCGGAGCATTTGTCATGGTCGTTGTATATGCTGTCAGAAAATCAATTCCTTTCTTCCAAAAAGCAAGAACACCTGATGAAATCAAAAAGGCTGACGATTTTCTGATTGCCGCCCGGGCGACTGTGATTGCCATGTGTAGTTTGGTGCTGGCATTTTCAATGGTCACGGTAATCGGTAATTACAACCGCGCAGAGTCTGCTGCCGCAGCTGAAGCCTCCCTGATCAATAATATGGACCGCATGATGGTCCGCTATGGTGATCCTTCGGTTGCTGAGTTGAGAAAAGATCTTATGGCGTATACACGTTCCATCGTTAATGACGAATGGCAGCTATTGAGCCAAGGGCATGGCAGCGAAAAAACGCGTTCACTGTTTATCCCTGTCTCAAAAGGAGTGATCGCAATCCAGCCGCAGGCGGGACGTCAGTCAGTTATTTATACAGAGATGGTAAAAAAGGCGGATGACATCGCTGAGGCTCGCGAGGCAAGACTTGAAAGTACCTCGACATCACTCGCGGGAATATTTTGGCTGATGGTGGGACTAACCTTCAGTGCCATGATCATCATGACTCTTTTTGTCGACCTCTCACCTATCCGCGTATTTGGTTTTGCAGTACAGATGGCAGCGTTCGCAGCATTAATGTCGGTCGTGTTTATCTACGATCAGCCTTTTAATGGTGAAACTTCTGTCAGTTCAAAGTCTTTCGTTAAAACGATTAGTGCGATGCAAGCGCGCTCGCAGTAAAGAGTAATGATTCGGTAGCTGTAAAAACAGCGTGGTGAGGTAATCTCCAGGCTGTTTTTACTTACTGTGAAACTTACTTGCTGCGAAACACTTCCACACCAACGCCCTGACAGTCCGGGTAGACATCCGGTTTTTCTGTCGATACACGGGTCGCTTGTACCAGCGGGTGTGCAAGCATGCGTTTGACGATCTCATCGCACATCGTTTCCTGCAAATGTATATGGCCATCTGCGATGATGTCAGCGATAGTCTGACGCATGAAGTCGTAGTCGACGACTTCGGAGAGATCGTCTTGGCTAGGCGTATTGAGCTCGAGCGGCACATAGAGATCGACATTCACGATGACGCGTTGCTCGCCCTTTTTCTCAAAATCATGGACGCCAATATTCATGCTGATCTCAAAATCTTTGAGAAACAGACGGCGGCAATTTGCGAGAGCGGCGGTAGGCATTGTTTGAAAGGTCATTGTTCTATTCTAAGAAGTCAGGAACATGACATCACGTCCCGAGGGTTGTAGGTGTTGACCGCCATCGACATACAGTGTTGTTCCCGTGACAGCGTGCGCGCCAGCGAGATAGACTACGGCATGACCGATATCTTCGGGCGATGAGGAATGCCCGAGTGGTGTCATTGTATGGGCTTGCTTGAAGCTGTCTGTGGTCTGGTCGCCCGAGACTAGTGTAATACCCGGAGCCAGTCCAACTACCCTGACGTGCGGAGCGAGTGCCTGGGCCAGTAGGATGGTGGCATGATCAAGTGCGGCTTTGGAAAGTGTGTAGGAGAGAAAGTCTGGATTTGGATTGGATAGCTTTTGATCCAGCAGGTTAATCACGACGGCAGGATGGTCATACACCTGTCCGGATTGAATCCGCGCACGATGCAAATCACGTGCCAGCGCGACAGGTGCACCGACGTTGATACGCATATGCATATCGAGGTGTTGTTGCGTAAAGGTCTGCGCGGTATCGAAATCGAATAATGAAGCGCTGTTGACCAGGCAATCTGGTAAACCCATTGTTTCAACACATTGTCCAATCAGACCATTAATGTGGGCATCTATAGCCAGATCCGCCTGAATCGAGCAGGCTTGTCTGCCCAGACGCTCAATCATCTCGACTGTTTCAAGAGCCTGATCCCGGGAGTTTCCATAGTGCACGATCAAATCCCATCCTGACCGCGCCAGATCCAGAGCGATTTCTCGTCCCAGACGTTTGGCCGATCCAGTCACAAGTGCGATTTTTCTTTGTATGCTCATACGTTGATTTTAACGTGGGAGTCTGCTGCAGGATTGATAGTTTTGTTTAATGCATTGCGTGGACATCTTTTTTGCGGATTGCAGCTCGGTGGAGGAGAGTGAGCGGGCGGCTACGATTGCATCCTGGATCGTAGCGTTGTCGCCTAAACCTTGAGCGATATCTACCCACATATAGCCTAATACGCGGTCTGCCCGACCTGTGCGCCCCTGCATGATTAACAAGCCATATTGCAATTGTGCCTGAGGATCACCCTGTACCGCAGCCAGTCCAAACCAGTAACTGGCCTTGAGCAGATCGGGTGCCGCCCCGCCTTTCGTAGCTTTTAACTCAAGTTGCCCCATGCGGTACTGGGCACTTGGATGACCGTTTGTGGCTGCGAGCCGATACCATTTGAGTGTCTCAATCGGCGTTTCAGATCCGGCAGCCTGACGCTCAAGAATTGAACCCAGAAGATATTGCGCACTGGCGTTGTTTGCGTCGGCGGCCTGACGAAACCAGACAATCGCCTGACGTTCATCTTTTTTGACACCCTGACCGTTTTCATACATCACGCCAAGCACCTGCTGGGCTTGCGTATTGCCCTCCCGAGCTAGCTTGTCCAGAGTTTGAAAGGCCTTGGTATAGTCGCCCTCATCGTAAAGCTCCAGACCCTGCGCAACGGTGGGAGCATACGTGGTACATGCTGATGAAAGTCCCAGCAATAGCAAAGAGGTGAGCACTAGTCGCAGTAATCTTGTCATACAGTGATCAGTACAGGGTGATGAAAAGGGTAGGAGTTAAAACTTCGGTTTGAAGTCGCTGTTATTTGATCCGTTAGGTATTGAGCAGCGGACTACGGATCTGGCTGTATTTGCTGGCCAGATCATACCCGTGCCCCATCTGCAATACCGCAAAATCCGCTTGCTGGGGCCCGATGATCTGGATCCCGACCGGCAAGCCTTGCGGATTGAATCCGGCAGGCACTGAGAGCGTGGGCAGACCTGCCATGGTGGCAGGCACAACAGACTCCATCCAGCGATGATAGGTATCCATTTCTTTGCCGGCGATCTCGTGAGGCCAGTGCGTTTCAGCGAGGAAGGGGAACACCTGAGTGCTGGGCATCACCAGAAAATCATATTGCTTGAAAAGGCGATTGAGTTCTTGATACCAGGCGCTGCGAATTTTCGTAGCGTTAAACACTTCGATACCAGTCAGTTTTAATCCGCGTTCAATTTCCCAGATTGCCTCGGGCTTGAGCAGTGCGCGTTTTTCGCTTGACTGATAATGCTGGACGTTACCACCAGAAAATGTAAAGCTGCGCAAGGTCATCCAGGCCTGGAATAGTTGCTCAAAATCGAAGTTCGGTACAACCGCATCGACACTGCAACCAAGTGTTTTAAAGTGTTCCAGAGATTGCATGCAGATAGAAAGCATGCCTGATTCCATCGGCAGATGTTTATCCAGATCACCCATCCAGCCAATACGCTTGCCTTTAAGTTCGCACTCAAGTGGCTCGCTGAATTTTCCTGGGTCATCCTGGCGTCGGGTCATGGGCAGACGCGAATCAAAACCGGCTTGCACTGACAACATCATTGCCAGATCCGGAATATTGCGCGCCATGGGGCCTGTCACACTGAATTGCTGAAAAAATACTTCTTCACCCGGTCCGTGCGGCACGCACCCAGGCGAAGTGCGAAAGCCAAATACATTGTTATAGGCGGCAGGCGTGCGCAGCGAGCCCATCATGTCTGAGCCATCGGCCACGGGCAACATCCGTAGTGCTAGTGCCACACCTGCGCCGCCACTGCTCCCACCAGCCGAACGTGTGGAGTCAAAAGCGTTACGCGTGATGCCATAGACTGGATTAAAGGTATGACCACCCAAACCGAACTCGGGTGAGTTTGTGCGTCCGATAAACAACGCACCTGCCGCGCGCACGTTTGCATTGGCCGCAGAGTCGATTTTGGTAATCTGACCTTTAAAAATAGGGGAACCATTTGTTGTCACCATATCTGCAACGGGTGCGATATCCTTTGGTGCCTGCGGGAAACCATGCAAAGCCCCCATACTCTGACCCCGCGCGAGCTGCGCATCACGTTCGCGTGCGAGCGTGCGCATACTTTCTCTTTCAGGCATTGCAACGATTGCGTTGACGATCGGATTAATTCGGTCGATCTGCTCATAAAACGCATCCAGCACCTCAAGGCAGGAGAGTTCGCGTGTATGGATGCGATGTGAAAGCTCGCAGGCATCCATTGCGATGATCGGATTGATGGTGCCAGGTTGAGAAGTTGAATGTTGAGTAGACATGGATCAGTAGCCTTGAGGGATCAGAATCAGGGGTTATCACTTGTGCGCGAAGTGAGGCGCGCACGTGCACGGCTGACACGGTCAGCCGTCCAGAAGGAAATAGCGAGTAGCAGCGATGACCAGACAATTGCTTCGATGACGATATGGTATGACTGGTCGATCGTCCAGAGCCATGCTGCAACGACAGGCCCCACCGCGCGCGCGATGGTCACCGGAATAGTCAGCAGGCCATTTAGTGCGCCATAAGCGTGCTGACTCAGCATCTCAGGCACAACCTGACTGCGCACGATGGTGAATACGCCATTGGTCAATCCATACACACCAAAAACACTTGCAAGCAGCCAGAAGGATTCCGAGTCTGTCAGCAACAAACTAAAGACAAATGGAAAAGTACCAACCAGAACTGAACCTAGTACCCGCATGGACAGACTCGGGGCAAACCTGCTTACGAGCAGTCGTCCGAGGACTTGCGAGGGGCCGATTATCGCGATAATTTGCACGACTTCATTTGTCGTGATGTCCTTTTCCTGCAGCAGGGGGTACATGTGGAAGGTAAAGGTTGACATCATCGCCGCGTAGATCGTCAAGGCAATTAGCAATAGCCAGAATACTGGTCCGCGTAATGCCTCGTGTACGATGGTTTTGTCACGCGCGTTGTTTGCCGCTTTGGCGCTAGCCTGTGATGTGTGCACGACATCGAGTTGTGGACGCACAAAATACAGATAGCCAAAGGCACAGGCGAGATTGACAGCCGCCAGTGCCCACAAGGAGGCGCGCCAGCCCCAGCCATCAAGCAAGAACTGTTCGAACGGGATAAAAACCGTACTTGCGAAACCACCCCAAAGTGTGATGCTGGTGATACCGGCACGTGAATTCAGGGGGCCGACACGGCGGGCCAGAACGGCGAAGGCAGGCTCATAAAGAATAGCGGCTTGCAACGCACCGATGCCAGCCGCGAGAATGTAGAAGGCCGTTAAGGAGTGCGCATACGACCAGAACACCATTAACAAGGCTGTTGCGCCCGAGGCTGCTGACATGACACTGCGTCCATAGCCCCGGTCAATTGCAACGCCCACTGGAAAAGTCAGTACCGCCGAGATCAGCAGACCGAGCGTCAGGGCGCCGTATAAGTCTGACTTCGACCAGCCAAGCTCTTGTTGCATGGCGAGTGCAACCATGGGGAAAGCGTAATAGAACGCACCCCATGAGCATATTTGTCCGATGCCCAGAAAATGCGTCAGTGATCGCGGGTTATTTTGTGACGGCATACTTAATTCGACAGACGAACCAGACCATCGACGGCAACCACCCCATGCTCCTGAACAAACAAGGGATTGATTTCAGCCTCGAGCACCTCCACGCCAGAAACTGCCGCGAGGCGTGAAAAATTCACCACTGCCTGCGCGAGAGCATCACAGTCACCTTTTGGCAAACCTCGATAGCCTTTTATCAGTTTAGTGATTCGTACCTCGTTAATCATCTCGTGGGCTTGCTCCAGTGTCACGGGTGCCAGTCTGATTGAGAAATCCGGTGAGAGCTCTGCGGTAATGCCACCTGCGCCGAGAATCACAGTAGGCCCCACTAACGCATCATGACGATAACCAAGAATCAGTTCGAGTAAGCGGCCCTGCATTTGCTGCACGAGTAAGCCGTCGATATGCGCGTCGGGAGCATAGCGCTTGACGTTGCTACGAATTTCCTGAGCGGCCTGGATGAAGCCAGGCTGGTCCTTGATACCGACTTTTACGCCGCCTGCCTCGGTTTTGTGTGGCACATCACGAGAGGAGATTTTTACAACGACTGGGTAGGGCACCTGATGTGCGGGCTGATCAAGCGATACGAGCTGTGAGGGTGAGGCAGCAACACCTAGTTGAGTGAAAGCCTGACTGGCTTCATGTTCCGTCAATAACCCATTTTTGGGTAGTTCCTGCGGCCAGGCAACAGGGTTGATTTTTTGCGGCGCATTGCCGCGTTTTTCAAAGAATACTGCCAGCGCATCTGCACAGGACTCTGGGGTTCTGAAGGCAGCAATGCCTGCTTTTTTAAGCAGACCGAGTGAGGTCATTGCTTCTGGCGCGAGAAATACCGCCAATGGTTTGGTATCAAGCTTGTTGGCCTGCACGAGAGGTTTGACCGCCAGCTCTGGATGAAACTGCGCAGAGGAGCCAACCACGCTCAAAATCGCATCGCACCAGTCGACCTCCATGAGCTGCTCGAGCAGATCTTTATATTGCACACTGGTGGCCGCAAGCGTCAGGTCGATGATCGATGTTTCACGGATATTCATACCGCGCGCAGCCATATGCGTAATGAATGCGGGCGGAGGTGCCACGGCAACTATGCCAAGCAGGCCCAGGTTGTCAACAACGGTCGCTGCTCCACCACCCGTCGTCGTAATAACCGCCACCCGGGCTGGAGTCGGATATGCGGGTGTTTTTCCCAGATATTTCTGTGCAAGCGGCGCGAGTTCGAAAAGTGTCTCCAGATTGCGCACACGCATCACCCCATGCGCCCGTAAAAATGCATCGACTGCCACATCATTGCCTGCCAGCGCACCTGTATGGGATTGCGCGAGCGAATCGCCCTGTTCTGAACGTCCGATTTTGTAGGCGATAACGGGTTTATTTTTTGCACGCGCTCGCTCCAGAGCCTGGCCAAGTTGGGGCGCGTCGCGAATGGTTTCCAGGAACAGAAGAATCACTTTCGTCTGCGGATCATCGACCAGTGCATCAATGACTTCACCCACCGTCACATCACTTTCGTTGCCGACAGAAACAGATTTGGCAAAACCGAAGCCGCGTGCATTGGCACGTGCAATCAAAGATCCCATCATTGAGCCGCTTTGCGACACCAGACTGAGCTCGCCCGCGATCAGGGTCTCTGCTTCAAAGGCTGCATTGACAGAAATAATCATTCCGTTGTGCAGGTCAGCCACACCGATACTGTTGGGGCCGATAATACGCAAGCCAAGTTCTTTGGCGCGTGCGATCAAGGTGTTTTGCACTGCCATGCCTTGAGGGCCGGTTTCCCCGAATCCATCAGAGTAGATTGTGACGACTTTTGCTCCGGCTTTCGCCATCGGCTCGAGCAGGGCAATGACCAGTTCACTGGCAACCATTACAAAGGCATGATCGATCGGGCCTGGCAGATCGGCCAAGTCTGCATAGGCGGGTTCGCCCATGATTTCTGTCTGTGTGCGATTGATCGGATAGATCTTGCCGGTAAAACCGTGCTTGCGCATAAAGCGCATGGGACGTGCTGTATTTTTTTGCAAATTACCTGAAGCACCTACCAGCGCAATTGCGCGAGGTGCAAAAAGGGCTTGTGCGAATTCTTCTTTGGTGAGTGGCACGGCTAGAGGCTCCGAATGCGTATTTTTGTCTCAATCCGACAGGATAATGGCATTTTGAGCAGGGTATGTCTTGAATCTTTGTGTATGGCTGGAAATTATCGCTGCCGTTGTTCCTGTGTTTAGCTTAAGATAGGGCGATGAACATCGCATAAATTATTTTATGTGATTGATTCATAAATAAAAAATTCAAAAAACCTGTTAACGGGTATCCATTGTTGGAGACAAAAATGTTCAAGCTTTCTGCTATTTCTGCGTTGATTGCCGCTACAACGCTGGTCGCTCCAACCGTTTCACTCGCTCAAGAAAAAATTTCAGGGGGTGTGATCAAAATCGGTGTGCTGACCGATATGTCCGGAGCTTATTCAGGCAATGTTGGTCCTGGCTCGGTACTTGCGACAAAACTTGCAATTGAAGATTTTGGAGGAAAAGTTGCGGGCAAACCGATTGAAATGGTGTTCGCAGATCATTTAAACAAGGCAGATGTTGGTGCGAGCCGTGCTCGAGAGTGGATCGATCGCGATGGTGTGGATGTTGTGACTGAGTTGGGTAATAGCGCTGTTGCGCTGGCAGTGATGAATATCGCAGCTGAAAAGAATCGTATCACCCTGGTGACTGGCGCGGGTGCGAGTCGCATTACGGGCGAAGACTGCAAACCCAATAACATCATGTGGGTCTATGACACCTATGCTTTGGCCAAGGTGGGCACGCTGCCTCTGGTCCAGGCAGGCGCAAAAAAATGGTATTTCATCACCGCGGATTATGCTTTTGGACATTCGCTTGAGGGCGATGGCATGCGGTTTGTTAAGGAGGGCGGTGGCACCGTCGCAGGTTCATCGCGTTATCCCTTTCCCGGCAATGATTTTTCTTCGTTCCTGATCTCGGCTCAATCAAGTGGTGCCGATGCTGTGGCCTTCGCAAGCGCCGGAGCTGATCTGCAAAACGAAATTAAACAAGCCAACGAATTCGGTTTGGCCAAGAAGCAAAAGCTTGTCGCCATGCTCATGAGTATTACTGATGTCCATGGCGTGGGGCTCGATGCAGCTCAGGGCATGAATTTTGCGGAGACATTTTATTGGGACATGGATGATGAAACGCGAAAATTTTCCCAGCGTTTCTTTAAGGAATTGGGAAAGATGCCGACTGCCTTGCAGGCGGGGCAGTATTCAGCTGTCTTGAATTATTTGCGTGCGGTTGAAAAATCAGGCAGCGATCAAACTGATGCTGTGATGAAAACCTTACGTGAAATGCCTATTCATGACGCCTTTGCACGTAATGCGAAGTTGCGTCCAGATGGAAAATTGATTCACGACACCTATTTGGTGTCCGTCAAGACACCTCAGGAATCTAAAGCCCCCTGGGATTACTACAAAATTGTGAAAACCATTCCTGGCGATCAGGCTTTTATCCCCTTGTCCGAGAGCAAGTGCCCGCTAGTTAAGTGAGTTGAATATTGATAATGAATTTGACAGGTAATACACGATGCATGACGAACGGATACTGAAGCAACTCCCCGCGCGCGTGAATGCAGACAGCAGATTATGCTGGCGGGGCAGACATGTCGATACGGCATTTCTGATTGAATGCGGACAAGAGCAATTTCTGGTGAAAATCAAAAATGGTTGTATCGAATCCGTCAGCAAAGGCGTATTCGCGTCCTCCGAATGGTGTTTCGCCTTGCGTGCGTCTGGCGCTACCTGGTCTGCTTTCTGGCAGGCATTACCCGTGCCTGGTTATCACGACATAATGGCTATGCTGAAATTTAAATACTTGAAAATGGAAGGTGACCTGTACCCGTTGATGTCTCACCTGCTTTATTTCAAGGACGTGTTGGCAGCGGCCAGGCTTGTCGGGAGTCATGCATGAATAGCCCGTTCATTAAAAAGGCTGCAGTTATTGTTGAACCAATTGTCGGGCGCTACATGCATTTGAACCTGAATGGTCATACGCACCGCGTCTACGTTGAAGAGTCGGGCGCGGGAGTTCCTTTGTTATGCCTGCATACCGCTGGCGCGGATACCAGGCAGTATCGAGCGATACAGAATGATCCTGAAATTCTCAAAGAATATCGCGTCATTGCGTTTGATTTGCCTTGGCATGGAAAGTCGTCTCCGCCAGAAGGATGGCAAAACAACACTTATCGCTTGTCATCAAAAGACTATGCTGATGCCATTCTCGCGGTCGCTGATGCGCTAGAGCTTGATCAGCCGATTGTGATGGGCTGCTCCATTGGCGGGCGTATTGTTTTGCATCTGGCCCTTGAGCATGCGGACCGTTTTGGTGCGGCGATTGGTCTGCAATCCGGTGCGCACGTCGATCCTTATTATGATCTGGAGTGGTTGCACCGCTCTGATGTGCACGGCGGGGAGGTCTGCGCCGGCATCGTGTCCGGCCTCATTGGCCCCTCTAGTCCGACTGTCCACCGCTGGGAAACCTTGTGGCATTACATGCAGGGCGGTCCGGGTGTATTCAAGGGCGACTTGTTTTTCTATACCGCCGACGGCGATATCAGAGATCGCGTCAAACACATCGATACCCTTGCATGCCCCTTATGGTTATTAACCGGGGAGTATGACTACTCCTGCACCCCCCAGGATACTGAGTTCCTGGGTAAAAATATTCCCGGAGCACATTGGCAGATCATGCGCGGGATGGGACATTTTCCGATGAGTGAGGATCCAGATTCTTTCATGACTTATCTTAAACCGGTGTTGGAGCAGGCACGCATCGCACGCTCAAAGTCAAATAAAGCCTAGGTTTTTCAGTCGGCCAATATATGACCGGGGTCTGGAACACCCTACAATCAGGCTGGATTAGTCTGACTTATTTAATTTATTCATGAAAAAACTACTTTGCCGCCTGTGGGCCGCCACGCAGCACCCCCGTGCATTACCCTGGATTATTCTGGGTACGGGACTTTGGCTGGGATGCCTGTCCTGGGTTCGGCATTTGCATCTCCCCGATGAGGGACGTTACGTTGGCGTTGCCTGGGACATGTCGCGCGCCGACAGCTTTTGGGTGCCTTTACTCAATGGATTGCCTTATTTTCATAAGCCACCGCTTTTTTACTGGCTTAATGAACTGTCCTTCATGATGTTCGGTGTCCATGAGTGGTCAGCGCGTATGCCTTCTTTATTGGCAGCCTGGGCGAGTGCCATTGCCTTGTATTTATTTATCCGCAAACACCGCAGCGTCGCTGTGGCAACCGTGACGTTGGCGGTGCTGGTCACCATGCCCTATTTTTACGGAGGCGCGCAGTACGCCAACCTCGATATGCTGGTTGCCGGGATGATTTCACTCACCGTGCTTGCTGGCGCCGAGGCAGTGCTGCGCAGTGAGTCTGGGCAGGCTTGGGGATGGATGTCTCTGAGTGCTGCGGTATTTGCTGCACTGGCGATCCTGTCCAAAGGCCTGATTGGTCTGGTGTTGCCGGGCGGTGTGTTGTTTTTCTGGTTGATTTTGACCAAACGCTGGCGCAAGTTTGGCGTACTGCTCTGGCCGCCTGCGATCGCGGCTTTCGCACTGGTCGCTGTGCCGTGGTTCTGGTTGATGCAGCAAAAATTCCCTGAATTTTTTAATTATTACTTCGTTCATCAGCAGTTTGAGCGATTTGTCGGTGAGTCTTTTAATAACCCGCAGCCAGTCTTGTTTTATGTTCCCGTTGTGTTTGGCCTGACCTTGCCCTGGTCGCTCGGACTGTTGGGGTTATTGAATAAGTCCTACTGGAAGAGTGAGGCAGGATCCCTGTCGGTCTTGATGCTGATCTGGTTCGCGGTAATTGCAGTATTTTTTTCCATCCCTGCCTCCAAATTAATTGGCTATGCGTTGCCAGCGCTACCCCCTCTGGCTGTACTGATCGCGGAGGTGCTGGTTGGTGCCATGCATGGAAAGCGGTCTGAGCAGGTGAGACGCGCGGTGGGGGGGTGTTTTGTGGGGGCGTGTATCGGTTGTCTGATTGCGATCGGCGCATTTCGCGTGACCCAGAAAGACAGCGGTTTTGAAATGGGTCAACGGATTGCTGCAGAAATGAAGCCAGATGACACAATGGTTTTCTTGCTGAATTTTCCCTTTGACCTGGCTTTTTATGTTGGCGCGAAACAGCCTGCCTGGGTGGTTGAAAACTGGCCTGGCCTCATAAAACGTGACAACTGGCGTAATGAGCTTGCCGATGCTGCGCTTTTCGACCCGGTAGTGGGTGCGCAAACGCTGGTCAATATAGATGCGTTTATTCCGCGGCTTTGCGCGACTGAGGATAAAGTATTCTGGATACGTGGTGATCGTGATATGCCCCTGTATTGGGACATATTGCAAAACCTGCCACCTTTTTTTGTACAGGGCAATGGCGGCACTGTCTGGAAATTAATTACTAATCAGAAATTTAAGAACGCATTTTGCCAGGTGGCAGTTAAATGATTCATACAGAGATTGCAGATACTATCGATGCAATCTATGACTAAGCGTCTGACTCAGTTTCTGGCGAGCGGACCTAAGTATTTGAATTAAACCAGTTCCAAGCGCTGAGAGATCACCGCTTGTGACAAAAAATCTGGTACTGGTTCTAAGAAGAGGGGTGCTGGGGTGACTGATGGGGCTCGAACCCACGACAACCAGAATCACAATCTGGGACTCTACCAACTGAGCTACAGCCACCACAGAACCAGAATTCTAGCATGTTTAAAACACTTTTTGATTTGGATTCCATGACCTCGTTTCAAGACCTGATTTCACATTATTGGCCCCACATCATTTTTGTTGTTTCAGCAGTTGCCACTGTGGTTGCTTCTGTGCATGCGGCGATGACTAAAAAAGATGTCCGGGCTGCCACCGGATGGGTTGCTGTGATTTTGTTCTCACCCCTGTTCGGGGCGTTTATTTATGCATTAGCAGGAATTAACCGCATACACAAAGCCCGGGTGACACAACAACGCACTGGAACAATCTATTCTGAAGATGTGATTGAGCACGTGCTTGTTCATGATGTTGTGCCCTATTCAGGACAACAATTCTCTGGTCTGAAAACACTGGGTGA
Source organism: Sheuella sp. (assembly GCA_030650995.1). Classification (GTDB taxonomy): domain Bacteria; phylum Pseudomonadota; class Gammaproteobacteria; order Burkholderiales; family Burkholderiaceae_B; genus Zwartia. Next base: position 34,429 of record JAUSCY010000016.1, read on the forward strand.
TCACATCAGCGACTTTCGTTTGCTGGGTTGCAACACTATCGAATTACTTTCTGGCGGTGATGAAACCTATCCGGCCATGCTCAGGGAAATCGAGCAGGCCCGACACTCGATCGCACTACAGAGTTATATTTTTGATAGTGACAGGATCGGAAAAAAAATCGCACAGGCCTTGATTGACGCTAAAAATCGTGGCGTTGAGGTGCGTGTTTTAATCGATTCGGTTGGCTCACGCTACTCGCATCCTCCGATTACAAAAATGTTGGTCAAAGGGGGCGTTAAGACTGCTTTATTTCTTCGTCCAGTGATTGGCTTGAAGCTGGTCTATGCCAATCTACGCAGCCACCGCAAACTATTGGTGATCGATGGTTTCCATGGGTTGACGGGTGGTATGAATATCCGTGAAAGCTTTTTGAGCGAGATTGCGAAAGAGCAGGTCACGCAGGATACCCATTTCAAGGTGAGCGGTCCGGTTGCACATCAACTGATGATTAATTTTGCAATGGACTGGCAATTTACGATCCAAGAAAGACTGAGCGGAGAGCTTTGGTTTCCCAAGAAAGGCGTGGATGATTTCATCGCCAACGGCGTGCCGCTACGTTGCGTCATTTCAGGTCCTGACAACACACTGGGGAGCAATCAGAAGTTGATCATGGGCGCTTTATCACTGGCACAGAAGCATGTGCGGATTCAGTCACCTTATTTTTTACCGGATCTGTCTTTAATTGCGGTATTGGCCACGACAGCCCGCCGTGGTGTGCTGGTAGATATCGTGATTCCCGGCGCCAACAATCTCAAGCTTGTGGATGCGGCCATGACTGCTCAGCTTGATCAGCTGATTGAGACGGGTTGCCGTATCTGGCGCTCAACAGGTAACTTTAATCATTCCAAACTCATGACAGTCGACGGTGTCTGGTCTTTTGTCGGCTCGTCCAATCTCGACCCGCGCAGCCTAAGGCTGAATTTCGAACTTGACCTAGAGGTCTACGACCAGGCGCTCGCCGCGCAACTTGGGCAGCGAATTGATACTGTGATTGCAAGTAGTGAACGTGTAACGTTGCGTGCGCTTAAACAACTACCATTCTGGATACGTTTGCGTAACAAGGTTGTATGGTTAGCATCGCCCTATCTTTAAGTGCAGTCTGTATCAACTCATTCAGGTCTGATCGTGACTAAAAACCAGGCAGACAGGACTGCCGCAGGAAACGGCTTCTCCCGTTGACAGAAATGGGTCGTCCGGATGCTCTGGATCCAGTGCGACTGGCACCATTGTGTCGCTCTCCTCATTTAACATCCATATCACTTTCTGATTGGGCGAAAGCGTGCAAAATCTGGGAGTTTTTCCCTGCGTAGGTTGTGCGCGCACAAAGCGGATCCGATTATTTTTCGGATCAATGGCAAATACCGCCAGGCTGTCATCGCCCCGATTGGACACAAATAACCAGCGTCCATTGGGATGTACAAAAATTGCTGCGGCGCGATTATCTCCCGTATAGGTGTCAGGCAAGGCGCTCAATAGCTGTGCAGGAGTAAGTGCTCCTGTTATTGCGTCGAATTTGTAGGCGGTCACAGTGGAGTCGAGCTCGTTTGCAACATAGGCCATCGCTTGTGTGGGATGAAACGCGATATGACGAGGGCCTGCTGTCTCGCGCGTCAAAACAGACCGTTGGGTAGTTGGTGTCAGAGTTCCGTGCTCAAATCTGAAACTGAAAATGCGGTTGAGTCCCTTGTCTGGTACGACGACAAAACGTCCGGAAGGATCAAAAGGATTGAAATGCGGCTTGCCGAGCGCTTGCTCAACGCGATGCGGTCCGGGTGTGCCAGACAGCACCTCTAATTGTCTGACTTGATCGAGCGTGCCATCCGGCTTGACTGGTAATACGGCCAGTGCGCTGGTCCAGTGATTCGAGACGATTAGGAATTTCTCTGTCGGATCCAGTGCGAGGTGAACTGGATTTTTGCCCTCACATTGCCGTTGCTGCATCAGCTTGAGATGGCCCGTTTTTTTATCCACACTGAATGTGCTGAGGTAGTCAAGATCTCCATGTACGCAATAGAGCCTGTCACCAGCCTTGTTCAGCAGCAGGTAGGAGGGGTTGACTAACCCACCCACAATCTGGATCTGTTCAAGTTTTTGCTGGTCAGGGGAGACTGCGTACACACTAATGCCTTCTCCGCGCGCATGACGTTCGCGTGAGGTTCTGGACCCTGCATATGCAAACATGATTATTGAACGCTTAACGGGTCAACGGCTGGATCGGCCGCAGGCGCAACACCTGCCCCTTGTATGCCGTGTTTTGTCATGGACGCTTGAACAAATCCTTTGGCTTTCATCTCTTCTACAAAAGTACGCAGCAATAGCGCTGCCTCAGAACCTCGGTCTTTGGGTACGCCCATCGCCTGACGGATCACCATGAAACGATCATTGAGCATTCTTACGCCTTTAACATCACGGGTGTCGGCTTGCAGTTGTTGTTTGACGCCTGCCGCGACTTCAAAACCATCTTTCAGAAAAGTCGAAACAACAGCTTGCGAAGAGGGCGCGCGTTCGATCTGCGCTTGCTTGATATGACGCGTTAAAAACAAGTCGTAAGCACTGCCTTTACCTACAACGATGCGATTGGCGGACACATCAACCTGTGCATTATTTGTAATCGGAGACTCGTCTCGAACCAGGTAATAGCCTTCTATTAGTACATAAGCTTCGGTGAAGGCGATTTCTTTGCCCCGCTCTGGATCCACTGCAAAAAAACCAATATCAGCGCGTCCTGACTCAACGGTCGCTACGGATTTACCAGCCGTTTCATTCACAATCAGTTCAACAGGTACACCCAAACGTTTGCCAAGTTCGAAGGCGAGGTCAATGGATATGCCGAAAGGTTTGCCATCTTTGTCCAGATTGGCCAATACAGGGTTACCAACGTTGAGTGAGGCGCGCAGCACACCGGTTGGTGCGAAGGCTTTCAGGATTTCTTCTGGTTGCATGGCGTAAGTCCCGGAATTGTTATTTTGAGTGTATTGAGCGGTTGCCTGACCCCCACATACCAACATGGCAATCAATAGGCTGAGTGGTGCTAGATATGGAATATGGATTAAGTATTCCCTGAGAATAAGCCTGGTTGCAAGCCCGCTGGTTAAAGACTGGGCATTTAGCAAGCGAGAGTACCTTGTCAGCGAGATACGCAACAAGTTTTGAATACTAAGTTTTTCTGCGTTACTTGATTGGCGCTCGCTTATAATTTATTAACCTTTAAATGGATCTTTCCCCTAAATGATGAATCAACGCGCTGTTAAAAAAGGTTTTGTTGCGGCTTTTCTCATGACTTGCTGCGCACTGACTTTTGCACAAACCAAACCCGCTGGTTCGATGGCGAGCGTCAATGGTGTTGCTATCCCAGAAGCCCTACTGACTCAGAACGTCAATGCCAATCTTGCCCAGGGACAGAAAGACTCTCCTGAATTACGGCAGGTGATTAAAGATGAATTGATCAATCGCGAGGTGCTGGCGCAAGAGTCTGCTCGCCTGGGATTGGATAAAACGCCTGACGCACAAGCTCAATGGGCGCAGGTGCGTCAGACGTTCATGGTTGAGTTGCTGCTAAATGATTTGATAAAGCGCAATCCGATTTCGGATGCTGAGGTCAAGGCTGAGTTTGACCGTCAGATTGCTGCGATGAGCGATTCACAACAGTACAAGATCGGTCTGATTGTGTTGCCAACCGAGGAGGTTGCGAAAACTGTGCTCGCCCGTTTGCGCAAGGGTGAGAATTTTGCCAAGCTTGCCGGCGAGCAGTCGATCGATCCGAGTAAAAAGGACGGCGGTAATGTGGGTTGGGTGTTGCCGGGACAGATTTTGCCGGCGATTTCCAATGTCATGGTGAATTTGAACAAGGGCAGCCTGGTCGCCGCACCGATACAGACACCGGCTGGCTGGAATATCATCAAACTCGAAGATAAACGCCCCTTCAAGGCACCGACGTTTGAAGAAGCTAAAAACGAAACCCGTCAGATGCTGGCTCAGAAACAGCGTTTTGAATACGTGAAAAAACTGCGTGAAGCAGCAAAGGTCGCGCAGTAGTTGTTTTTTGTGTGAGGTCGCTACAAGTTGCCCGGTTCATCCGGGTAATTGCCGGCATGATGGATGGGGTGGTGCCGCCTACTGGACTCGAACCAGTGACCCACGCCTTAGAAGGGCGTTGCTCTATCCAGCTGAGCTAAGGCGACAACGGTCGTCATTCTAACCCGACTGGAAGGGTGAATTTGCTCACTTTCGGATTTGTATGCCGATCGGCTCCTGATTTTACTCAAGCAAGCTCGTTGGGTTCCGTTGTATCGTGTGGGTATGTCACAACTATTTGTCGTTCATCCAGATAATCCTCAACCGCGCTTGATCAAGCAGGCAGCTGAATTGATCCAGGCAGGTAAGCTTGTTGCTGTGCCGACCGATTCCAGTTACGCCGTTGTCTCGCGTCTGGATGACAAAGCCGCAGCAGATGGTTTGCGTCGACTGCGTGGGCTTGATGAGCGCCACCATTTAACGGTATTGTGTCGCGACCTGGCTGCGATTAGCCATTTTGCCAAGGTTGATAATGCCCAGTACCGACTGCTTAAACACGCGACTCCCGGGCCCTGGACTTTTATTCTTGAGGCATCGCGTGAGGTGCCACGCAGGGTTTCACACCCCTCTCGTAAGACGATAGGTATTCGAGTTCCCGCGCATCCTGTCACACTTGCTTTATTGGAAGCTGCCGATACGCCTCTGCTGTCGACCACCCTCATCCCTGAGAATGAGGATGAGCCACTCAATGATCCGGAAATGATTCGGGAACGTTATCAACACGTACTGGCAGCAGTGATTGATGCAGGACCCTGTTTGCTGGATCCCACTACCGTGATTGATTTGACGGGCGCCGTGCCCGAGGTCATGCGCCGTGGAAGAGGCGACCCTGTTTTGCTGGGACTGAGTTAATACCGCTTATTATTCACACATGACTGATATTCTCAATTCCTTAGCGCTTTATTCTTTTCCTGTGGTGTTTGCAATCACCCTGCATGAGGCGGCACATGGCTATGTTGCGCGCATGTTTGGTGACCCCACCGCGACCCTGGCTGGACGGGTCACGCTCAATCCCTTGCGTCATATCGACCCGATAGGGACAATTGCCGTTCCGATAGGTATTCTGGTTGCCTCGAGCGTCCTGGGTGGCGCACCGATGCTATTTGGCTGGGCAAAGCCAGTCCCCGTAGATTTCAGTCGCCTGCGTCAGCCAAAAAAGGATATGTTGTGGGTCGCGTTAGCGGGCCCAGGATCTAATCTGTTGCAGGCTATTGCCTGGGCGCTGTGTTTCCGGGTATTGATCCAGGGTGCTAGTCCAGAGGATTTCTGGGTTCAAATGTGTCGGGCAGGGGTAAATATAAACTTAGTCCTCATGTTTTTGAACCTGTTGCCAATTCTGCCCTTAGATGGTGGGCGTGTCCTTTTCAGTCTGCTTCCCAATAGATTTGCATGGGAATATGGCAAAAGCGAGCGCTATGGCATGCTAATTGTGATTGCATTGCTGGCGACCGGGATTCTTTCTATCATTCTGGACCCGTTATTAGAGATCGGATACGCTTTTATACGTCTTTTTCTCTAGATGAAAGGCCGACTTGGCCCAAAAAAGTGTCAAGTCGTTTCAACTCGCGTTATTTCATCCGCAATCCGTTAAACTTGCGGCTTATTTAATCTTGGTGCAATTGCGCCTTTACAAGCGTTCTGGATCCACTTTATGGCATCGTCGATATCAACTTCCCAAGGACCCCGTTTTCAGGGGAGTATGGTTGCGCTTATTACACCTATGCATCCGGATGGCAGTCTTGATCTGGAGAGCTATCGCTCTTTGATCGACTGGCATGCTGCAGAAGGTACCGATGCACTGGTGGTGGTTGGCACTTCTGGTGAGTCGCCAACGGTCAATGTCGATGAGCATGCAGAGCTGATCCGTGTCGCGGTTGAGCATGTCGCTGGCAGGATGCCCGTTATTGCAGGTGTCGGTGCAAACTCCACCAGCGAAGCAATCCATCTTGCGCAACACGCCCGCAGCGTAGGCGCCCAGGCGGGTTTGTCTGTGGTGCCTTATTACAATAAGCCCTCGCAGGAGGGGATGTATCAGCACTTCAAAAAGATCCAGGAGTCGGTGGATCTTCCAACGATCCTCTATAACGTTCCTGGCCGCACGGTTGCAGACCTATCACACGAAACTGTTCTGCGTCTGGCTCAGGTGCCCGGCATAGTAGGTATCAAGGATGCGACGGGCGACATTGGCCGTGGTGCACTGCTCATCCGTGATGTGCCCGAGCACTTTCTTGTGTTGAGTGGTGATGATGCGACTGCTCCAGCGCTGATTCTTCTCGGCGGAGCTGGCAATATTTCAGTCACCGCTAATATCGCGCCTCGCGCAATGCATGACCTCTGCGCAGCCGCCTTGGCTGGCGATGTAAAGGGTGTGCGTAAAATGAATAATCTGCTGGGACCGCTGAACAAACTGTTGTTTGTTGAAGGCAATCCGGTTCCGGTTAAATGGGCTCTGGCCCAGATGGGACGTGCCAAATCTGGCATTCGTCTTCCTCTGGTCGAGCTTAGTGCTCAGTTTCACGCGCCCTTGCGTGCAGCAATGGTTCAGGCGGGGTTGCTCTGATATGAAAAGTTTTACGAGTCGAAAGACTGTTTTGGTTGCAGGATTATTGTCGTCGGTTTTGGTGCTTCAGGGTTGCGCGGGTTTTCGCAACATGCTCAACGGAGATGACTCTGTTGATTATAAAAGCGTTGTTCGCACGGATCCTTTGAGTATTCCGCCTGATTTGACTCAGGCTTCGAGTGATCCTCGCTATCGTGCGCCTGCATCAGGTTCAACGACTTACTCCCAGTTCCAGCAGGCAGGCCAGGCGAGTGCCAAGGGCGTGTCTTCCGCTCAATCCGCTGTACTGCCAACGCGTCCTGATATGCGTGTCGTGAGAGATGGAGATTTGCGCTGGCTTGTTGTGGATATGTCGCCAGACAAGGTTTTCTCACTCACCGCAGATTTCTGGGTTGAATCAGGATTTTCGCTGGACGTGACTGATCCCAAGGCCGGTTTGATGATTACAAACTGGGCAGAAAACCGTGCAAAGATTCCAGAGAGTTTTATCCGGGATATGCTGGGCAAGGTGCTCGACGGTATGTGGGATAGCGGTACACGGGACAAATTCCGTACCCGTATTGAACGCGCAGCCAACAACCGCACTGAAATTTATATCTCGCACCAGCATATGGAGGAAAAAAATTACAGTACTCAAGGTCAGGTTGACGTCCGCTGGATGAATGGCAAAGAAGATCCAGGTCTGAACGCTGCCATGATTGCACGCCTGATGGTTTTCCTTGGCGAAGATGTCGACGGTGCCCGTAAGAAAATGGGTCAGGCTCAAGCTTCCAAACAAGATGCTGCAGTGACTACACCTGATGGTGATAAGAGTGCCTTGTTGATTGCGGAGTCATTTGATCGTGCGTGGCGCCGTGTGGGTGTGGCGCTCGACTCGGGTAATTTTGCAGTGGATGATCGGGATCGTGCCGCGGGAGATTTCTATGTCCGTTACGTTGACACCGATACGGGTATGAAGCGTGAAGATCCTGGTTTCTTTAGCAGACTCTTTGGTGCCAAGGATCCTGCTAAGGCTCCAACTTATCGCCTGCACTTGACAGAGCAGGGAGCTAAGACTGAGGTCACAGTGTTTGACGCAGATGGTAAGCGTGATACAAGCCCGACTGCCCAGCGTATTCTGAGTGTGTTGTCAGGTAAGTTGTAAGATCGTGAAGCAGGTCCCAGCATTGGTGACCTGCTTTGCAATCAATATGAAAACAGGCCTCGTACATTTATTTGTACGGGGCCTGTTTTTTTGAGCGCGCCGTATCAATCCTGTTCGGCTTGAGAAATAAATATCAAGTTCAAAAATAAAAGGCAGGTAATTCGAAAAGCAGGGTTTGTGGCGTTCCACTGCGAAGATTGCCAACTCGCAAACCACTCACCTGCTATCACCATAAAACCAAAGAACCAGATACCCAGACCGACAAATGTTGCGTAGTAAATTAAAGCTTTTGAGTTTTTGAATTTCAACGAATTTTTACTGTGAATCAGTAACTTCAGGCCGCCGATCAGGAATAATAATCCAGTGATGAGTTCACAAAAAATAATCACTGCGAAAGCAAGTTGCCATATAAAAGGATTTTCAATTGCGCGGACTTTGAGCGTACTATCTGGAAAAATAGTATCCATTTTCATAGTGTGCTGAAGAAATAAATAATTTGTGTCGTAATCAATGATGTTTTGATATCCAACAAACAATGGATAACTCGCAATCATTATGCAGATCAGTGCTTTGGTCAGTCGAAGTTCAAACATGATTGGCTTGTCTCCTAAAGCGTGTTTTTATTGACGTACATAACCCTTTTGCATCATATATGACTACTAGACGATCGTTACTCACTTGTTCCTGCGGAATATTATTGACCCAATTCTTGCCTAAGGCTCAGGCAGCATCCGCTCTTGGCTCAATACCGATCTCTGTGCATGAAAAAGC
>JAUSCY010000077.1 GCA_030650995.1 Sheuella sp.
TGTTTGCGGACCATTGCTTTGGCAATCGCGGGGGTAACGCCGTCACGACCCTTGATACGGTAGTACTCGGTCCAGGATTCGGTAAAGCGTACGTCATCCTCAGGATCAACAATTTCTATATTGCGGCCAGCCTCAAGACGCAACCCCATTTTCTTGATACGCATTTCAATCACTGCAGGGCGACCGATCAAGATCGGGTAGGCAATTTTTTCATCCGTAGCGGTTTGTGCTGCGCGCAATACGCGCTCATCCTCGCCATCGGCGTAGATGACGCGCTTGGGGGCGCGTTTGGCCTGTGAAAACAGTGGACTCATCAGCTGGCCCGAGTGATAGACCATCGCCTGGAGCTTCTCGCGATAGGCATCCATATCCTTAATCGGGCGGCGTGCCACTCCTGACTCTGCGGCTGCCTGTGCGACTGCGGGTGCGATCATGGTGATCAGGCGTGGATCAAACGGCTTTGGAATGATGTAATCAGGGCCGAATGTCAGATCCTGACCCGCGTAGGCTTGGGCGACCTCGTCGCTCTGCTCCGCTTCGGTGAGTTCTGCGATGGCCTTGACGCACGCAAGTTTCATCTCCTCGGTAATGCGGCTCGCACCGCAGTCCAGCGCGCCACGGAAAATGAAGGGAAAGCACAGTACGTTATTCACCTGATTCGGATAGTCTGAGCGTCCGGTAGCGATGATGCAGTCAGGGCGAGCGGCTTTAGCGATCTCGGGCCGGATTTCAGGTTCCGGGTTCGCCAGCGCGAGAATCAGCGGTTGCGTGCCCATGCTCTTGACCATCTCGGCATTCACTACGCCAGCTGCAGAGCATCCTAAGAACACATCCGCACCGACCATCGCTTCGGTCAGCGTGCGCAGGCTGGTCTGTTGCGCGTAGCGCAACTTATTAGGCTCCATGTTGGTGTCGCGGCCTTCGTAAATCACACCCCGCGAATCGCATACGAAAATATTTTTTCTGGAAATACCCAGATGGACCAGCAGGTCGAGACAGGCGATTGCGGCTGCGCCTGCGCCCGAGACGACCAGTTTGACCTGATCCATTTTTTTACCAACGACTTTCAGTCCATTCAGAATCGCAGCAGAAGAAATAATCGCTGTGCCATGCTGATCATCATGAAAGACCGGAATCTTCATGCGTTCTTTCAGTTTGGTTTCAATATAAAAGCACTCTGGTGCTTTGATGTCCTCGAGGTTAATGCCACCGAGTGTGGGTTCGAGCGCAGCAATGATGTCGACCAGTTTGTCGGGATCTGTTTCATCAAGCTCGATATCAAAAACATCAATCCCTGCGAATTTTTTAAACAGGCAGCCTTTACCTTCCATGACCGGTTTGGCGGCCAGCGGGCCGATATTACCTAGTCCCAGGACAGCTGTACCGTTTGTGATGACGCCTACCAGGTTTGAGCGTGAGGTGTATTTAGCAGCTGCCTCATCGCCCTCAGCATAAATTGCCATGCACGCATGCGCCACGCCGGGCGAATAAGCCAGAGAGAGATCATCCTGATTTGCCAGTGGTTTGGTTGGCGTAACAGAAATTTTGCCTGGAGTAGGGTAGGCGTGATAGTCAAGAGCCAGTTTTACGAGGTTTTCGTCCATGAGCAGCTTTATATAACCTTTGGTTTAGTAGAAAGTCTTGCGTAAGCTTACAGGCAAGTCTCTCTAAATTCAGCAAGTTCCTGAGAGTTTCGATTTTGCAGTGCAGCATATAAAAACCAACAGAATCAGTGAGTTCGGACGCGTTATTGTGTGCAAATGAACGAAATGTCAGGGATCTTCAAGCCTTAGGGGTTATACTTCGTTGCCGGCTTTTAAGGCGCATTTAAACTGCCTTCTGCCACGCTATCCGCAAACCGGTTTGGCCGATTAAGCGGAAGGTATTCCTGCATCGCAACGGGTGAAACACTCGACAAGGTGAAGCGACAATATGTCATCAGAACTTGAATCATTAGAAAATTCTTACCTGTTTGGGGGCAATGCGCCCTACGTAGAAGAACTCTACGAGTCCTATCTGGATAATCCAGGCTCGGTGCCCGACAACTGGCGCAGTTACTTCGACCAGTTGCAAAACGTGCCCGCAACAGATGGCCATGAAGCCACCCGCGATCAGGCCCATGCGCCGATTGTCGAGTCGTTCGCGCAGCGTGCCAAAGCCAATGCTTTTGTCTCGCGTGGTCAGGAACCCGATCTGGCTGTTGCCACGAAACAGGTTCACGTTCAATCACTGATTGCCGCTTACCGCACACTCGGTTCACGCTGGGCTGATCTCGATCCGCTCAAGCGTCAGGACCGTCCACCTATTCCTGAGCTTGATCCCGCTTTCTACGGTTTGACCGAAGCCGATCTGGATCAGGTGTTTTCTGCATCAAACACCTATTTCAGCAAGTCGCAAACCATGACGTTGCGCGATATCCTGAAATCGTTGCGTGATACGTATTGCCGTTCAATTGGCGCAGAATTTATGTACATGTCGGATCCAGCGCACAAACGCTGGATTCAGGAGCGTCTGGAGTCGACCCTTTCGGCGCCACCCGTGACACCGGAGCACAAGCGTCACCTGCTGCAGCAGCTGACCGAAGCCGAAGGCCTTGAGCGCTACCTTCACACAAAATATGTCGGCCAGAAACGTTTCTCCCTCGAAGGCGGTGACAGCTTTATCGCCTCGATGGATGAGCTGGTCAATCATGCCGGTGAGTTAGGTGTGCAGGAAGTCATCGTGGGCATGGCTCACCGTGGTCGCCTGAACATGCTGGTCAACATCATGGGCAAAATGCCCGGTGACCTCTTCGCTGAATTCGAAGGCCATCACGCTGAAGGTCTGTCCGATGGCGACGTGAAATACCACAACGGCTTTTCAAGTGACCTGTCGACTCGCGGCGGTCCGGTTCACCTTTCGCTCGCGTTTAACCCTTCACACCTCGAGATCGTCAACCCCGTTGTTGAAGGTAGCGTGCGCGCACGCCAGGAACGCCGCGGTGCGGATGGTTTCAAGCAGGTTTTGCCAGTGCTCGTGCACGGTGACTCCGCGTATGCAGGTCAGGGCGTTGTGATGGAAACACTCAACCTCGCCATGACCCGTGGATACGGCACTGGTGGTACGGTTCATCTGGTCATCAATAACCAGATTGGTTTTACAACTTCTGATCCACGTGACGTACGTTCGACTACATACTGTACGGACGTCTCGAAAATGATCGAGGCCCCCGTATTCCATGTCAATGGTGATGATCCTGAAGCTGTCGTCTACGCCACGCAACTGGCTCTTGATTACCGCATGCAGTTTGGTCGCGACTCAGTGGTTGATATTGTCTGTTTCCGTAAACTCGGTCATAACGAGCAAGATACTCCAGCGCTGACGCAACCTCTGATGTACAAGCGCATCAGCGTTCATCCCGGTACACGTAAGCTATACGCTGACAAATTGACAGCGCAAGGCGTGCTCAAGGATGGTGACGGCGATCAGCTTGTTAAAGACTACCGCCAGTACATGGAAGATGGTCGTCGCACCATCGAGCCGGTCTTGACCAACTACAAGAACAAGTTCGCTGTAGATTGGACCCCATATCTGGGGGCGAAATGGACAGATCAGGCCGATACCGCTGTTCCGCTTGCAGAGCTCAAGCGTCTGGGCGAACGCATTACCCAGGTTCCTGAAGGCTTCACACCACATTCTCTGGTGACCAAGCTGTTGAACGATCGTCGTGCCATGGCACGCGGTGAATTGAATCTGGACTGGGGCATGGGTGAGCATCTCGCCTTTGCATCGCTTGTCGCCTCTGGCTACACCGTTCGTATTACAGGCCAGGACTCCGGTCGTGGCACGTTCACACACCGCCACGCTGTACTGCATGACCAGAATCGCGAGCGCTGGAATGACGGCACGTACATCCCACTGCAAAATGCAGCGGATGGCCAGGCGCCATTTACCGTCATCGACTCCGTACTGTCAGAAGAGGCCGTGCTTGGTTTCGAATACGGTTATGCATGTACTGAGCCCAACACACTGACAATCTGGGAAGCCCAGTTCGGCGATTTCGTCAACGGTGCTCAGGTTGTGATCGATCAGTTTATCGTCTCAGGCGAGGCTAAATGGGGTCGTCAGTGCGGTCTGACCCTGATGCTGCCGCATGGTTATGAGGGCCAGGGTCCTGAGCACTCATCGGCGCGTATCGAGCGTTTCTTGCAATTGTGCGCCGACAACAATATTCAGGTTGTGCAGCCCACCAGTGCAGCACAGATTTTCCACCTGCTGCGTCGTCAGATGATCCGTCAGTTCCGCAAGCCTCTGGTGATTCTCACGCCAAAATCATTGTTGCGTAACAAAGATGCAGGTTCGCCTCTGAAAGATCTCTCCAGCGGTCGATTCAGTTCGATCATTGGCGAAGTGGATGACAAGATCAAGGCTGCTTCAGTCAAGCGCGTACTGGCTTGTTCCGGTAAGGTTTACTACGATCTGGTCAACGGTCGTCGTGAGCGTGGCGCCGATAATGTTGCGATCATGCGTGTTGAGCAACTCTATCCGTTTGCGCACAAGACCTATGAGTCTGAATTGCGTAAATACCCCAACGCGACGGAAGTCGTCTGGGTACAGGACGAGCCACAGAACCAGGGACCATGGTTCTACGTTCAGCACCACTTGTACGAGAACATGTCTGTTGGTCAGAAACTGGGTTATTCCGGACGTCCGGCATCCGCCTCGCCTGCCGTGGGTTACCTGGCTAAACACCAGGAGCAGCAAAAGGCATTGGTCGAGCAAGCGTTCGGCAAATTTAAATCCTTTGTGCTGACCAAGTAAGCGCAACCTAATCAAATAGAAATTCGTACATAAAATATTACGGAAAAAATTATGGCTATCACCGACGTTGTTGTTCCCCAATTGTCAGAGTCAGTATCCGAAGCGACCTTGCTCACCTGGAAGAAAAAACCAGGCGAGGCCGTGCAAGCGGACGAAATCCTGATCGAAGTTGAAACTGATAAGGTTGTACTTGAAGTCCCTGCGCCAGCATCGGGCGTATTCAAAGAGATCGTTCAAGGCGATGGCAGCATGGTGACTTCAGGTCAAGTCATTGCGCGCATTGATACTGCTGCGACTGCAGCTGTTGCTGCACCTGCTGCAGCCGCTGCAGCACCCGTATCAGCACCCGCCGCTGCATCCGCACCTGCCGCCAAAGCAGCATCCGGTGCGATTGCATCGCCTGCCGCATCAAAGATTCTGGCTGACAAAGGTGTTTCAGCCGACGGCGTAGCCGGTACGGGCCGCGATGGTCGTATCACCAAGGGCGATGCACTCGGTGCCTCCGCTGCCCCTGTCGCCGCAGCCGCACCTGCGAAAGTCGTGGCTGCGCCAGCTGCACCGATGACGCAATCACTTGATGGTCGTCCTGAACAGCGCGTGCCGATGAGCCGTCTGCGTGCGCGTATTGCGGAACGTCTGCTGCAATCGCAGCAAGACAACGCGATTCTGACTACGTTTAACGAAGTCAACATGCAAGGCGTGATCGATCTGCGCAACCTCTACAAGGACAAGTTCGAGAAGGAGCATGGCGTCAAGCTAGGCTTCATGTCTTTTTTCGTCAAAGCAGCGGTTGCCGCGCTCAAGCGCTACCCATTACTGAACGCTTCAGTCGATGGCAAAGACATTATTTATCACGGTTATTTCGACATCGGTATCGCAGTGGGTAGTCCACGTGGTCTGGTTGTGCCAATCCTGCGTAATGCGGATCAGATGTCCATTGCTGAAATCGAAAAGACGATCGCTGATTTTGGTAAACGCGCTGCCGAAGGCAAGCTTGGTATCGAAGAAATGACCGGTGGTACCTTCTCCATTTCGAATGGTGGTGTGTTTGGTTCGATGCTCTCGACGCCAATCATTAACCCACCCCAGTCAGCCATTCTGGGCGTGCATGCGACCAAAGATCGTGCCGTGGTTGAAAAAGGTCAGATCGTTATTCGTCCAATCAATTACCTCGCCATGTCTTATGACCACCGCATCATCGATGGCCGCGAAGCCGTACTGGGCCTGGTCGCCATGAAAGAAGCGCTCGAGGACCCACAGCGTTTGTTGCTCGAAATTTAAGCAGAGATATCCATGTCTAATCAATTTGATGTTGTTGTTATTGGTGCGGGCCCCGGTGGTTACATAGCCGCTATTCGTGCCGCCCAGCTGGGTATGTCTGTTGCCTGTATCGATGCCTGGCAAAATGGTCAGGGCGGTCCCGCTCCAGGTGGTACCTGCACAAACGTGGGTTGCATTCCTTCCAAAGCATTGCTGCAGTCTTCCGAGCATTTTGATCAGGCTAACCACCACTTTGCCGAGCACGGCATTGAGGTCAAAGGCGTGTCACTCAAGCTCGACACCATGATCGGTCGCAAAAATAGCGTTGTTAAGCAAAACAATGACGGTATTTTGTATCTGTTCAAAAAGAACAAAATTACGTTCTTTCACGGTAAAGGCTCATTTACAGGCAAGGCCGATGGCGGTTATGCGATTAAGGTGAGCGGTACAACTGACGCGGAAATGGTTGCCAAGCACGTTGTGATTGCAACCGGCTCGTCAGCGCGTGAACTGCCAGGTTTGCCCTTTGATGAGCAGCAGGTTCTGTCCAATGACGGCGCATTGAATATCGCTGCAGTACCAAAAAAACTCGGCGTGATCGGTGCAGGTGTGATTGGTCTGGAGATGGGTAGCGTCTGGCGTCGTCTGGGTGCCGAAGTGACCGTGCTTGAAGCCATGCCTGAGTTCCTGGCAGCAGTGGATACACAGGTTGCCAAAGAAGCACTCAAGCAGTTCACCAAGCAAGGCCTGTCCATCAATATGGGCGTCAAAATCGGTGAAATCAAAGCGACTGCCAAGCAGGTCACCATTCCCTACACCGATGCAAAAGGTGCTGAGCAAAAACTGGTGGTCGACAAGCTGATTGTCTCGATTGGCCGCGTGCCCTACACGGGCGGACTGAACACTGAATCAGTTGGTCTGGCGATTGACGAGCGTGGCTTTGTCGTAGTGGATGGCGATTGCAAAACAAATCTGCCAAACGTCTGGGCAGTGGGTGACGTCGTGCGCGGTCCTGCACTTGCTCACAAAGCCGAAGAAGAAGGTGTTGCCGTCGCTGAGCGTATCGCTGGCCAGCATGGTCATGTCAATTTCAACACAATCCCTTGGGTGATTTACACATCGCCTGAGATTGCATGGGTTGGTCAGACCGAGCAGCAATTAAAAGCGGCTGGCCATGCGTACAAGTCAGGCAGTTTCCCTTTCCTGGCAAATGGTCGTGCACGCGCTTTAGGCGACACAACTGGGTTTGTAAAAATCCTGGCTGATGAAGCGACGGATGAGGTTCTTGGTGTGCATATCATTGGTCCGATGGCATCTGAGCTGATCGCCGAAGCCGTCACCATCATGGAATTCCGTGGTGCTGCCGAAGATATCGCACGTATCTGCCATGCACATCCAACGTTGTCAGAGTCCATGAAAGAAGCTGCTCTGGCAGTTGATAAGCGCACACTGAATTTCTAATTCTGTCTGCACTTTCACTGAATGGTCTGAACATTTCCTGATTTGTTCAGGCCATTTTTCATATCCATTGATTAAAAGTTTGGCGTTATGAACGTTCTTGAGTACTACGAGCAAACATTAGCTGAACGTGGCTATAAACCTGACCATTCTCAGCGCACAGCGATTGAGCGTTTGCAGCGTTATTTCGATGAGTGGATCGGTTTCAAAGGCGATCGCTCGAACGCGGTCAAGCGTTTGCTTAAGCGCCCAGCTGTACCTAAAGGTGTTTATCTCTGGGGAGGGGTAGGGCGAGGCAAGAGTTTCCTGATGGATGCTTTTTATGCGACTGTCCCTGTCACGCGCAAGACGCGTCTGCACTTTCATGAATTCATGCGAAGCGTGCATCGTCAGCTCGAGGAAGTCAAAGGTACCCAGGATCCGCTCGATGAAGTCGCTAAACGTCTTGCAAAACGCTATCGTCTGATTTGTTTCGATGAGTTTCATGTGTCTGATGTCGCGGACGCGATGATTTTGTATCGTCTGCTGCTTAAACTCTTTGAGCATGGGACGTCCTTTGTGATGACCTCGAACTACGAGCCATCATTGCTCTACCCCGATGGTCTGCATCGTGATCGCATCCTGCCTGCTATTGAACTGATCAAAGCGCGCATGGATGTGCTGAATGTGGATGCGGGTGTGGATTACCGTCGTCGTGCGCTTGAGCAGGTCAAGTGTTATCACACGCCTTTAGGTCAGGAGACTGAGCTGGCATTGCAGCAAGCGTTTGATCAGTTGTCCGACACACCTCCTCAGGATCCCGTGTTGCATATCGAACATCGCGAGATACTCGCTAAAAAACGCGCAGGTTCAGTGGTCTGGCTGGATTTCGCAACGCTGTGTGGTGGTCCGCGTTCACAGAATGATTATCTGGAACTTGCGAGTCGCTTTCATGCGGTGATCCTCTCTGATGTACCGGCCATGGGCCCACGGCAAGCCTCAGAGGCCAGACGTTTTACCTGGTTGATTGATGTTTTTTACGACCATAAGGTCAAGCTGATCATGTCGGCAGCCTGCGAACCGGAAGAGATCTATACAACTGGACCGATGTCAGGCGAATTTCATCGAACGGTATCGCGAATTCTTGAAATGCAATCGAAAGAGTATCTTGAGAGCGAAAGACGCGATACGGTTGATTTATAACTATTTCGATTTGTAACTATTTCAGTTCACTTGCTGTTTAATTGCAGTTCACTATCTCTGACTGGCCCTGACTATGAATACCCTCGCAACAACGACCAATGCAACGAATACGCGTGTGCTGACTGGCATCACTACGTCAGGCACGCCGCACCTTGGTAACTACGTTGGTGCGATCCGTCCTGCCATTGAGGCGAGCCAGAGCCACGACGTTGACGCCTTCTTTTTTCTGGCTGACTATCACGCGCTGATCAAATGCGAAGATCCCGACCGCATCGCGCGCTCAAGACTTGAGATCGCAGCGACCTGGCTGGCGGGTGGACTGGATGCGAACCGCGTCACGTTTTATCGCCAGTCGGATGTGCCAGAAATCCCGGAGCTCAGCTGGATGCTGACCTGCGTAACTGCTAAGGGATTGATGAATCGCGCACACGCCTACAAGGCATCGGTGGATCAGAATCTGGCCAAAGGTGTTGAAGAAGATGATGGCATCAATATGGGTCTGTTTTCCTATCCCATTTTGATGGCAGCAGACATCCTGATGTTTAATGCGCACAAAGTCCCGGTAGGTCGAGATCAGACCCAGCATCTTGAAATGGCGCGTGATATCGCGCAGCGTTTTAATCATCTGTTTGGTCGGGGTCATGATTTCTTTGTCATGCCTGAGGCTGTGATTGCAGAGGATGTCGCGACATTGCCAGGTCTGGATGGTCGCAAAATGTCTAAGAGCTACAACAATACTGTTCCTTTGTTCGAGGGCGGAGCAAAGGCTTTGAAGTCTGCCGTATCCAAAATCGTGACTGACTCAAGGGGGCCGGGTGAGCCCAAGGATGCGGATGCATCACATTTATATTTGATCTACAAAGCCTTCGCCAAGCCTGCAGAAGCCGCAGCATTGCGCGAGGAGCTGATCCATGGCATGGGGTGGGGCGATGCCAAACAGCGTCTTTGTGAACGCATCGAAGTAGAAATGGGGCCGCGACGCGAGCATTATGCCGATCTGATGGCACACCCCGATCGTATTGAGGAAATCCTGCAAGAGGGTGCTCGTAAAGCGCGTAAGATCGCCACACCCTTCATGAAAGAGTTGCGTCAGGCGGTTGGCCTGCGCACTCTTTCGACTGTGGCGCAACCCAAGTCGGGTCAGTCAGTTAAGGCGGTCGGTAAAAGTGCACGCTACGTGAGCTTTCGTGACGACAGTGGCCAGTTCCGGTTTCGTTTAATGACTGCAGAGGGTGTTGAGTTGTTTTGCTCCGTACCTTTTGCAGATCCGAAGCAAGCGGGGGCGACGATGAAGGCATTACAGACACAAACAGCTGATACAGTTGTTGCGCTCACAGGCGACACAGAATTTGAAATCGTACTGGACGGACAGGTTGTGGCCGCCGGTGTGACGAGCGAATCAAGCGCCGCACGTGAGCATTTACTGGCGGCTTTGCGTATTGCTATGCAATGACGGTGGCTGAGTAACCTTCCTCGACAATTGCCGCGATAATAGGTTCGACTCCCTGTGGGAATTCGCCCTTGATGCTGACCTTGCCTGAGGCCAGATCTACCTGGACATCTTCGACACCAGATATTGCGCGAATAGCGTGATCAACGTGTTTCACACAATTCCCGCAGGTCATACCACCGACTGATAGTTGCACGGCTGCCATTTCAAATACTCCTCGATTCTGGTGAAAATTTAAGTCAAGTTCGGGTGATGATTAGGGTGTGTTGATTAAGTTTATGACCTAAGTCTGAACATGGTTTTCCTGCGTGCTTAACGAAATTTCAGCTTAGTCCAACCTGCACTTTTTTGTAACGCAGGGATGAATATGATTCAACCCCGGAGTTGAAATGCAGGTGCGGTTAGCGTTTTAACTTCGCGAACGCTGCCGCCATGGCGTTGTTTCCCGCGGGTTCTGGCGCTGCTGCTGCAGGACGGCGTGGT
>JAUSCY010000078.1 GCA_030650995.1 Sheuella sp.
GGATGATGAGATGATCGAGCTCGGGCTTTCATCGAAACGAGCAATTGACATGGGTCATCTGGCCCAGTCTGGTCCAGGCGGCATGATCGAGGCATTAGCGCGTTTTCAAGACAAACGTCGCATCCTAATTCACATCAACAATACCAATCCGATTCTGAGAGAGGATTCGCCACAGGCGAAACTACTTTCACAACTCGGCATAGAAGTCGCATACGACGGCATGCACATTGAGATTTAAACATGAGCACAATACAAACACCCTGGTCACGTGAAGAGTTTGAAGCGCAATTACGTGCTAAAGGCCAAAGCTATCACATACACCATCCCTTCAATATCAAAATGAATTCCGGTCAATGCTCAAGAGAGCAAATCAGGGGCTGGGTGTTGAATCGATTCTATTACCAATGGATTATTCCTATTAAAGACGCGGCAATCATGTCGAATTGCCAGGACCGTGAAACCCGTCGCAGGTGGATCGCACGCATTCTGGATCATGACGGATTTGGTGACTATGAAAATGACACAGAGTCCGGCGGACTCGAGGCCTGGACGCGACTGGGTATGGCCGTCGGTTTGGAGCGCGAAGTGCTATGGTCGTTAAAAGGCGTTGCACCTGCGGTGAAATTCGCTTGCGATGCTTATGTCAATTTTGCTCGTCAACAACCGTGGCAGGAAGCCGTGTGCTCATCCCTGACCGAGATGTTCGCTCCTCAGATTCATAAAGACCGGCTGGCTACATGGCCTCAGCACTATCCCTGGATTCAGGCTGAGGGCCTACACTATTTCCGTTCCCGAATTCCTTTGGCACAGCGCGATGTGGATCATGGTCTTGAAGTGACGTTGAGTCATTTCAAAACACGCGAACAACAGAATCGCGCCTTAGATATTCTGCAATTTAAACTCGACATACTCTGGTCGATGCTTGATGCAATTGAACAGGCATATCCGCAATGACGATGTCTTCCGATGAGAATGCCTCTTGCGAACTACCCGAAAGGCCGCGATTGAACAAACTGTTTCGACTGCAATGGGAAGAAGTTCAGCAAGCCTATGTGCTTCTCTACCCGGAGGGCATGGTCAAGCTCAACCAAAGCGCAGCTGAAATCCTTAAACATTGCGATGGCACACGCACCATTGATGAGCTAATCACAGAGTTAGAAAAGCAATTCAACGAAGTCGACTTGCGCGATCCAATAGAAGGGATGTTACGTGCTGCCTTTGCAAAAGACTGGATTCGGTAGGTCCAACCAGAGATGCTGACATGACTGCGCCAACCATCAATCCTCCCTTCTGGTTACTTGCAGAACTCACCTACCGGTGTCCGTTGCATTGCGTGTTTTGTTATAACCCCGTCAATTATGCAAGTATCAAAAACGAACTAGATACCGCTGACTGGATTCGCGTCATGCGCGAAGCTCGCGCACTGGGCGCTACACAGCTCGGCTTCTCAGGTGGCGAGCCATTATTACGCGATGACCTTGAAATTCTGGTGACGCAAGCTCGGGAGCTGGGTTTCTACACGAACCTGATTACCTCCGGTGTCGGACTTAATGAGCAACGTATCGCTGCGTTGAAAACCGCGGGGCTTGATCATATTCAGCTATCGTTTCAAGACTCGACTCAAGAGATAAACGATTTTTTAAGCAGTACCAAAACTTTTGAATTAAAGAAAAAAGTCGCGGCGCTGATAAAAAAATATGAATACCCAATGGTCATGAACGTCGTCTTGCATCGTCACAACATTCCTCATGTCGACAAGATTATTGAGATGGCACTTGAGCTGGATGCTGAATATCTGGAGCTTGCCAATACGCAATACTATGGTTGGGCGATGAAAAATCGCAGCCAGTTACTTCCCACGCGCGAACAACTGATCGTGGCAGAAGCAACCGTCAATCAATACAGGGAAAAAATTGGCAAACGCTGCAAGCTCCTGTTTGTCGTTCCCGACTATTTTGAGGATCGGCCTAAAGCTTGTATGAATGGCTGGGGCTCAATCTTTCTCGATATTGCACCTGATGGAGCTGCCCTGCCATGCCACAACGCTCGGGAGCTACCAGGACTAGATATTCCCAATATCAAAGACTTTTCCATTAAAGATATTTGGTATGACAGCAAAGCGTTTAATTTTTTCCGGGGCGATCAGTGGATGCAAGAACCTTGCCGCAGCTGTTCGGAAAAAGAAAAGGATTTTGGTGGCTGCAGATGCCAGGCATACTTGCTCACGGGCGATGCTGCAGCAACAGACCCGGTCTGTACAAAATCACCCAAGCATCATTTGATAGAGTCAGCGATCAGTCAGTCAGTCAACGAACAGAAAACCCAAGAACATCCGCTCATATTCCGGACGGATAAAAATTCTCGTTTACTGAACAGCTAAGCGTTGAGATGGTTGATCTAACCTCAAGCCAGCGTCAATATCCCCGAAGCACCAAGTACCCCTCCCGCTGCCAACAACCATAACATCGGTATTTTTGTCCGCCAGACTAGTACCGTCGTAATGGCTGTTACCAGCCAGAGCGGCCAATCATGTGCTGCATGTGTATCTGCTGTTGCGAGCGTCCAGCCTGAAGCAATCAACAGCGCAATTACGACCGGCCCCATTCCTTGTTTGAAGGCTCGTACAGCGATTAAATGACTATTGCGCTGCACCCACCCTGCCGTAATAAATACAACCAGCGAACTCGGCAATAGAATTCCAATCATACAAAGTAGCCCTCCACCAAGTGCGGCCAGAACACTACCTGTATTTAGCCCGACATTCCATCCCATCAGCGCCACGAACAGAATGTTTGGACCGGGGGCTGCTTGTGCGAGAACAATCGAGGCACTGAATTGCGCATCGGTGAGCCAGTGCTGCTGATTCACAAGAAAATTTCGCATCTCTGGAATCAAGACCAGCGGTCCACTGATTGAGACGATTGAGTAATAGAGGAACTGCCTGAACAACTCAAACCAGTCTGACAACTGCATGATGATCGGGTATGCAGTACTCATGATTTTGGCTTAAGTTTGAAATATGCCATCACACAGCCAAGCCCTCCGAGACCGATCATGCTGTGCACTACATTCCAGTGAAACAGAGCAATCCCCACGAACGTCACTCCAGTCAGTGCTGAGCAAACAATTATTCCCAGAGGATTGGTTTTAAAAGCGGTTAATAACTTTAAGCCTGTTGCGATGAATAGTGCGGCCGCTACTGCACCCATACCCTGCAGCGCGCCAACCACTCGCGGATGCTCGCCAAATTTTGCATAGCCTATTGCAAGAATAATAATCAGCATCGTTGGAAACATGAACATTCCTCCAATCGCTGCTAACGCACCCCTCCAGCCATAGTAGCGTGCACCAACCATAATGCTCAGATTCAGCGCAGCAGGTCCTGGCATCGTTCTCGCAACGGCCCATTCCCCGAGAAACTCCTCCCGGGTGAGCCACCCCTTTCTCTCGACCAGCTCGCGCTCCATGTAGGCCAGCACGCCACCAAATCCCTGCGTTGCAAGTCTGCTAAACGAAAAGAACAGGTCTTTCAGCGACTCAGGCTGGGCTTGGGTTGGATTTATCATCGATTTAAAAGGAAGGCATACAGTTTCTGAATAGAGTTTGAGTATATATATTGGCGGGACAAGAACAAGTCATTACCGTTTAAATACATGGTGAATTATTAATCGTTTCAATATATGATCGATTCAAACTATTACAGACTAGAAGAATGAATACTCGAGACAAAATACCTTCCGCATCTGGTGCAACTTTTTTAGCAATGCATGAGATCGTACAAAAGGCACGCCAAAAACTTAATCATGATGCTTGGGATTACATCGTTGGTGGAACTGAAACTGAAACAACACTGAATCGAAATCGTGCCTCGATTGATGCACTGGCCTTTCGCCCTCGCGTACTAAGAGATGTAAGCAAGATCGATTTGACCACTCAGTTTTTGGGTCAGACACTCAGACTGCCCATACTGCTCGCACCTGTTGGTAGTCTCGAATTATTTTCCGAGCACGCTGCGGCCGATGCTGCGCGTGCAGCAGGTGAGTTTGGTTGTGCGCATATGCTGAGTTCGATTTGTTCTCCTGGACTTGAAGCTGTTGCCAATGCTGCACCCGACACGCAGCGACTTTTTCAGCTTTATGTTCATGGCGATCCTGCCTGGGTCGATGAGGTCGCGGCAAGAGTCGTTGAACATGACTACAGCGCCTTTTGCCTGACCGTTGACAGCGCTTTATACAGTCGTCGGGAGCGGGATTTAGCTAAACGAAATATCCGGCGCAGTGTTGTGCCCGGGCGCGAACATCAAGCAACTCTGACATGGAAAGACGTTGATCGTCTGAAATCAAATTTATCAATTCCGTTAATACTAAAAGGTATCGTGACGGCTGAAGATGCAGAACTTGCGGTTGAACACGGCGTGGACATGATTTATGTCTCCAATCACGGTGGACGCCAGCTTGATCACGGCCTGGGCACGATGGAGGTATTACCTGAAATAGTCAAGGTCGTGAATGGTCGGGCTAAGATCATTATTGACGGAGGTTTTAATCGCGGCTCAGATATCGTCAAGGCAGTCGCTGCGGGTGCAGACTTGGTTGGTCTGGGCCGCATGCAATGTTATGCCCTCGCGGCAGACGGCATCACCGGTGTGGTGAGGATGCTGGAATTATTAGAAATAGAAATACGCATTTGCATGGGGCTTCTGGGTGTCACTTCGTTTGAACAACTCAACCCGCGCTATTTACAGGCAGCGCAAGCCCCTGGTGCTGCGAATGTACTGAGCGCATTTCCTCTTTTATCTCTGGACGATAAATCTTTTTATTGATTCGATCGGCATGCTCAACGGCTACGCGGATCCAGTGCGTCTCTGAGTCCGTCGCCTAATATATTGAATGCCAGCACCAGCATAAAGATTGCAAGACCAGGCCATACAGCCATCCAAGGCGCGTCTTCCATGAAATTTTTTGCCGTGTTGAGCATGCTGCCCCAGCTAGGTTCCGGTGGCTGTTGTCCAAGCCCGAGAAATGACAGACTAGCCTCGGCAATGACAGCTGAAGCGATTGCCAGCGTGGACTGAACGATCAGAGGCGGAGTAATGTTTGGCAGCAGATGCGATATCGCAATACGCATCGGCGAACAACCAATTGATCGTGCTGCCTCGATATAGTCTTCTACTTTGACGTTCAGTACTTGAGCGCGAGTCAGACGAACAAAAATCGGAGCTGCTGATACACCAATAGCAATCATCGCATTAGTCAAACTCGGTCCGAGAAACGCGGCTAAAGCAATCGCTAAAATCAAAAAGGGACAGGCGAGAAAAGCATCTGTCATCCTCGAAATAATGCCATCGACTATTCCGCCAAAATATCCAGCGATCATTCCTATGATTACACCGAGCAATAGTGAAATTGCCACAGAAACAATACCTGCTAGCAGCGACGCGCGCGCGCCCCAGATGACTCTGGATAAAACATCGCGCCCCAACTCATCGGTTCCGAACCAATGCTCCAGACTGGGTGGTTTTCGAATCGCACTCCAGTTGGCTGCCAGAGGGTCGTAGGGTGATATCCATGGCGCACATACTGCTAATACAATAAAGAAAATTATTGTCAACAAACCAGCAAGTGCCATCCGATTACGCCCAATTTTTCTCCAAGCTCGTCTCCAGGGACCAACCTCTTTCAAGTACACGACTTGAGGCTGAGCAGGTCTGATATTTAAGGACGTCATTAGTTTCGAAGAGCTCATGCGTGTCGAAGTCGCGGATTAAAAATGAAATAAGCAATGTCTGCCATGAGATTTAACAGGATATAAGCAGTCGCAGTAATTAAGACGACACCTTGCACCACTGCATAATCACGATTAAAAACTGCATCGATAATCAGCTTGCCAAATCCCGGTATCGTAAATACTTGCTCGGTGAGCACTGCGCCGGACAAAAGAGTACCCAGTTCCAATGCCCCAAGCGTAATGACCGGAGTAAGCGCGTTGCGTAGCGCATGTTTAAGAACAACTACGCGCTCACTTAAGCCTTTCGCGCGTGCTGTACGCACATAATCTGCGCTCAACACCTGCATCATTGAACTTCTTGTGTGACGCATCAGCACTGCAGATATACCTGTCCCTAAAACAAAGGCGGGCATCACCATGGCGGCAAGATTCTCTTTTAGATTTTCAAATGGACTGACATAGCCTGAGGCAGGCAGCCATCCCAGCTCAACTGAAAAAAACAAAATCATCAAAATACCAAGCCAGAAATGCGGAACCGAGAGTCCTGATAACGCAAATGCATTCGCGCCATAATCCCAATACGTCCCTGGTCGGACAGCTGAAATAATGCCAGCAGGAATGCTGATCATCAACCCAATCAACATAGATAGAAACGCAAGCTCTGCAGTGACCGGGAGTTTCTGCAAAATCAATTCCAGCACAGGCTGTTGGGTGCGCACCGACTCTCCCAGATCTCCATGTATCACCCCCTCTACCCAGTAAAAGTATCGAATGGGCAGAGGTTGATCGAGATGCATTTTTTCTCGTAAGTGTGCGATCAACTCCGGGCTTTGATCCTCCCCTGCAAGAATTTGTGCAGGGTCTCCTGGTAAAAGCTGCTGTAAACCAAAAATAAGCATGGATACGAATACCAGCGTTGGCAGGAGCGAGACCAGTCGACGAATAAAAAATGCAAACATCTTGTCAGCCTGTTAGTAACTTGATCGAAGTTGAAGGTCAATCAATTGAACTTCAAACCTGTCATACGCAACAAACCATCAGGGATTTCCTTAACCCCGCCGAGTTTGTTTGTATATGCCCATAACCAGTCGCGATGAAACAAATAAATAATTGGACGTTCTTTGACCAGTTCGGCAGCGATTTTTTCAAATGTTTTGACACGCTCCGCGGGCACCAGGCTGGAACGTGACTCATTGAGCAGGGCATCCGTCTCGGCTTTGCAATAACCGGTGTAATTCAGTGGTTGCTTGCAGCCTGCGAAGCTGTAGATATTGCCATCAGGATCTGCTCGGCCACTCCACGCAAGCACATAAGCTTCATAGTCACCTTTATCAGCCATATTCAGTGAAGTTGCAAACTCAGTTGACTGGATTTTTACTTCAAAGCCTGCCTCTTTCGCCATCACCTGTACAACTTGCGCAATCTTTTGTGCATCAGAAGTTGTAGGAGTTACAAGCGTAAAGCTGGGGTTAGTGACACCAGCTTCTTTAAGCAAGGCTTTTGCACGTGCAACATCACGCTTTGGAACGGGTACGTTTTTAGCATAATAGGTATTGCTAGGAGGCACCCACTGATTGCCTACTGTGGCCTGCCCATCCATTGCAACCTGAACAATTCCCTGACGGTCAAGCGAGAGCTCAAATGCTTCGCGTACTTTCGCCTCTTTACCAAGCGGATTTTGTTTAGCGCGATCGCTTTTATCTATATTGATGGTTATCCCCTGATAACCAATTTCAGTGATTTTGCTGCTTTTAAGTTTTGGATCTTTTTTTATTGATGCAAAATCGTTTGAACCTGCACGCTCAATAAAGTCTAACTGCCCGGCCCGCAAATTAGCCAAACGTACTGTCGCATCGGGAATGGGCGTATAAATCACACGATTAAAATGAATCGCATCTTTATTCCAGTAATTTGTAAATTTCTCAAAAACGATACGGTCCTGGGCAATACGCTCGACAAACTTGAAAGGGCCCGAGCAGACAGGTGTTGCTGCGAACTTATCTCCAAGCGCTTCTGCAGCTTTAGGCGATACCATCATGCCCGCACGATCAGCCAAGGCTGCAAGCAACGGTGCGAAGGGAGCATTTAAATTCAAACGTATTGTTAAAGGATCAATTACGTCAACTGACGTTACTGGTTTTAATTCTCCAGATCGATTCGATCCTTTAAGATTTTTATGACGCTCAATATTGTATTTGGCTGCGGCAGCATCAAATTTCTCACCATCGTGAAACGTCACGCCATCCCTTAGTTTAAAAGTTATGGATTTACTATCAGCCGCCCATTCATAGCTAGTCGCTAACTGTGGAACGATATTCAGTTTTTCATCAATATCTACTAGTTTGTCGCACAGCGCAGAAAACACAATTCGGCCAACAAACGTACGCGCCTGTGTTGGGTCAAGCAAATCGGGATCTTCTGCCAAACCCACCCGCAACACTTGCGCAGAGGACAGTACGGGAATGAGGGTCAATAGCGTGACGCTCAATGCTTTTCGGATACCAGGTTTCATATTTAAAACTCCAGTTAGAGAATCGTTTGTTTTGTGATGGACGCGTAGGAAGACGCAACCGTTGTGAATGCAGACTGCAATTTTTGTAGACGTATTTGTTCTGGATTCATTTCAGATTTATCCATCAACGTTATGGATTCAGAACTTAAAGGAAAATGACAAGCCACTCTGTGTACTTCATTACCATCAAGCTGTGGCGTAACGCTTTTGCACTTTTCTTTCGCATATGCACACCGAGTATGAAAGTGGCAGCCAGAAGGTGGGTTCAACGGGCTTGGCACATCGCCACTCAGCAACTGTTTTTCTCTTCTCAACTCGGGATTAGGGATGGGTATGGCATCCATCAACGCGCGAGTATAAGGATGACGGGAAGAACTGAAGAGTGTCTGCTTATCGCCGATCTCAACAATACGACCAAGATACATCACAGCAACACGGTTGGCGATATGCTTGATCACCGCCAGATCATGTGCAATAAATAAATAAGACAAGCCCAGATTTTTCTGCAAATCCTGTAAAAGATTAACCACTTGCGCCTGGACCGATACATCCAGTGCCGAGACAGCCTCATCACAAACGATCAGTCGCGGCTCGACTGCCAAGGCACGAGCGATCCCTACACGCTGGCGCTGCCCACCTGAAAACTCATGAGGATAACGATTGACACTTTCGGGACGCAATCCGACTGTTTCTAATAGCTCCGAGACACGTGACCTCTCACGTCCAACGTGAAGCTGATGCACGATTAAGGGTTCCATCAAAGCCTGTCCAACAGTCATGCGTGGATTCAGTGAAGAATAAGGATCCTGGAATATCAGCTGCATTTCGCGCCGTTGCTTTCTGAGCGCTACGTGACTGAGCTTGCGCAGATCCTGACCATCCATCATCAAGCTGCCATCCGTTGGCTCGATCAAACGCAACAGCATGCGACCAAGGGTAGACTTGCCACATCCCGATTCTCCTACAACACCAAGAATATCTCCCTGGTGTAATGTCAGATCGACACCATCAACAGCGCGAACAGTACCGGATATACGATTCAACAGGCCTTTGCGTACAGGAAAATATTTTGTCAGCCCTCTAGCCTCATACAACACACTTTTAGTCATTGCAGATTCAGATTGGCTCATGCTAATACCTCAAACTCGGCGCAAGCAGGCAATTGATCAGGATCTAATGGTGTTTTAAAGCACGCAGACAGATGCGATGTACCAACTTCTACGAGCTTTGGGATATTTTCCAGACAATGCGAATCTGAAAATGGACAACGTTTTGCGAAACCGCATCCAGTTAATCGCTGCGCAGGATTTGGAACCTGCCCTTCAATCGCGATCAGGCGTTTTTTTTCAATATCCATTCGTGGAATTGCACCCAACAATCCAACCGTATAAGGATGCTGTGGTGTACTGAATATTTGTTTGACTGGTCCGCGCTCGACTATTCGTCCTGCGTACATGACAACGACATCGTCCGCGACTTCAGCCACCACACCCAAATCGTGCGTGATCAATACGATAGCCGTACCCGTTTCTTGCTGCAGTGTTCGCATCAACTCCAGGATTTGCGCCTGGATCGTTGCATCTAGCGCAGTAGTAGGCTCATCGGCAATCAGCAGCTTAGGTTCACACGCCATCCCCATCGCGATCATCACCCGCTGTCTCATACCACCACTTAATTTATGCGGATACTCGTCCATTCGCTGCTCAGGGGAAGGGATACGAACCCTTTTGAGCATTTCAATCGCGATGCCTCTCGCCTGCACGCGATTGACCTTTCGGTGCCTCAGCAAGCCCTCGATAATTTGCTCCCCCACGGTAAATGAGGGATTCAAAGAGGTCATGGGCTCTTGAAAAATCATGGCCATGCCATTGCCACGCAAATCTTGTAATACCTGCTCTGTCGCGCCGACGAGTTCACGTCCCTCATATTTGATCGATCCACGAGCGATACGCCCATGAGGTTTTGGCAACAAACCCATAATAGAAAGTGACGTCACACTTTTGCCACAACCTGACTCACCTACGATCGCAAGCGTATGTCCGCGATGCACATCAAAACTGATGCCATTCACAACAGAGATGTCTCCTTGATCACTGGAGAACACTGTATTGAGATCACGAACTTCCAATAGAGCTGTCATTTTTTAATACGTTGAGTGTGAAACTGTTCGATCGTGGCTTCAATTTGTTCGCGCTCGGTTAAGCCGGAAGGCCTCCCCCTGCCAGGCAAGCATGACAGAAACGGTTGAAACCGTTCGAGACTAACTTCATACAACCTGCGCAGTTCAAGCAATGGCTCCTGATGATCGTCCACACGCAAATCCAACTGTAGGTAATCTTCGTCGTTATGAATCTTCAGGGCAGCGGACTGCTTGCCGCGCTTATCACCTCCGGCAGCCTCACCGGCTTCCATGGCTCCGAGCAGTCGCTCCGCCATTGGACGCCCATGCATCGATAAATAGGCATCCGCTGTTGCCTGAATAACTTCAGGACCCGCCAGCATATTTCCAGCGATGCTCAGACCTTCCATACTCATATGACCGCACCAGTCGATGCACGCTGAACCGGTATGTGCTGCAGCTGCACCAGTATGAGGCAAGATATGCACCTGTCTCTGCTCACTACCTTCATCGCCGTCAATCAGCGTACGGATAGTTTGAGCAGCATCCTGTCCGTCGGTGAGCAAGTCCAGTCCTGCGGGGCCGTAGAGTGGATTCATCAAAGCCTGTGTAGAAATCGCTCCTACGCCTCTTCGAGAATACACACACAAAGAACCAACAGCAAAAAATCGGCTGGCTATCGCCATGCCAAAATGCCCCAGTTCGTCGCGTGCAAGTATGGACCACGTCATTGATTAATCCTTTTGTTTATTCTTTACCTCTGGACCATCGTATCAATCGAATGTCAGATCAGCCAGATTACAAAGCAAAATTCATGCCAACATGAATGATTTTGGCCAGGAGCAAATTTGTTTTTCTCACCTGTCCGTGCTGTTCAGTGTTCGTATACATTTTTGAAAAGTTATAGCTGCATACGTTCTGAATTAGATACTATGGTCGATGATACGACAACAAATTAATAAAAAGGCTCGCACATGCAACTTCAGAATTTCATTAATACCATTGGCGATGTTGGGGACCTTGCAGGAGTGCTCATTATTGCAATTGGTTTTATCTGGGGGATGGTGCAGTTTCTCAAGGCAACATTAAGAGGCGAAACAGGTACTGGCTATGCAGCATTCAGAATGCAGCTGGTTCGGGCGCTGCTCTTGGGACTCGAGGTTCTCGTTGCCTCAGATATCATCCGCACCGTTGCAATTAGCCCTTCACTGGAAAGCGTAGCGATTCTCGCTGCTATCGTACTGATCAGAACGTTTTTAAGCTGGTCTCTGATACTGGAGAGCGAAGGTCGCTGGCCCTGGCAACCTGTCGTCAAACCCCCGGCTAATTCTAATTAATGATTAAACGTTTCTATCATTTTTACTAAAGCATAAACAGACTGGTTCGCCGGGGTTGGAATGCCATACTCTTTTCCTTTTCGCACAACCAGTCCATTCAGGAAATCAATTTCAGTTGATTTCTTTCGCGCGATATCCTGAGCAGTTGAAGACCGTTGCGCGACCATTGTGCTGGCGATCATGTTGTTCGCACGAGTCGCTTCATCTTTAGTGATAAAGATCTTTTCATGATGTGCGATTGCCAAGACCTCGTCGGCCAGCGTGTCTATCAAGGTCTTGACCGCGTGAACAGACACCATCTTTCCGTATTCAATCTGTCCGATTGCTGATATTGCGTTGTAACTGCAATTCACTAAAAACTTAAACCACAGTTCGCGGCGCACATCCGTGGACACGGGACAGGGAACAGACGCACGGGAGAACAATTCTGAAATGCCTGCGAGTGTCTGCATAGCCGCTGCCCCACTCTCTCCAGACACTGCCTCCCAAGGCCCTATTACCAGCTCTCCGCGACC
Source organism: Sheuella sp. (assembly GCA_030650995.1). Lineage (GTDB taxonomy): Bacteria > Pseudomonadota > Gammaproteobacteria > Burkholderiales > Burkholderiaceae_B > Zwartia. The sequence continues at coordinate 12,211 of JAUSCY010000078.1, forward strand.
ATTGTGTTTGAGTTGTCCAGGCCCTGTCATCATGGTTGCAACATAGACCACAGCGGGAAAAACCGGGTTGGACACCACACTGCGTATGCGCTCGCAATTATCAACGCCGTTTTGCAAACTCAAAATAACGGTTTGAGGTTTTAAATATGGTTTGATTAATTCAATCGTCGCAATCGTGTCTGGCGATTTAACGCAAAGCAAAACAAGATCTGCATGCCGTACGGCATCAATCTCAACATTCGCGCCAACCGCCACGAACTCCTGAAAGCTGATGCAATCCATGTACAGTCCATGCGACACAATAGCCGACACATGATCAGGCCGGGCGATCAATGTGACGTCATGCCCAGCGCGACTCAGCATTCCACCAAAATAGCACCCCACCGCACCAGCACCCATCACCACTATTTTTGGTTGTTTCATTTTGCTTATGAATAATTTTTTAACAAAGCAATACGTTCAAAGCTCAGTCAGGTAGCGTTTGAGCGTTTCTTCCTGTGACTCAGAATGAATACCTGTCTGAGATCCGATCATTTCATTCATGGTGGGCATCGAATGACGATCAATCTGGCTGGCCTGATCCCACAGCCTGGAACGCATGAACGCCTTGGCACAATGCAGATAGGCTTGACGCACGGTCACCTTGATCACCAGTTTAGGACGTCTGGTCTCAGACGTACAAACATCCAGATACTCCTCATCCGTATGCAGACTGGCTACGCCGTTGAGACGTAAAGTTTCGTCTACCCCCGGGATAAGAAAGAGCAGACCAACCTCATTTGCACCAAGAATATTCTCAAGAGTATCCAGCCGGTTATTGCCTGGTGAATCCGGTATCAGTACCGTACGTTCATCCAGCACCTTCACGAAGCCTGGCAACCCGCCTCGCGGCGATGCGTCCAGCTGACCTGCAGCGTCACCACTCGCCACAACAACAAATGGCGATAGAGCAATGTACTGTCGACAATGGATATCAAGCGTTGGCAACTCTTTTTTCAACGCGCGCTCTTTCGGTCCCTGGTAAAGAGCACGCAGCTGATCGACTGAATCAATATGCATAACGCTTAATCCAAGGTCACTACGATTTTTCCAAAATGCTGGTTGGCACGCATACGCGCAAAGGCATCTGCAATCTGATCGAACTTGAAAGAGCTATCAATTGGCAGAGCAATCTTGCCTGACTTAAGAAAAGGACCCAAGTCCGCCATCGCACGTGATGCAATATCGCGTATTTCATCAATACTACGCGTGCGAAAAGTCACACCGGTGTACTTGATGCGCTTTAAAGCATGCAGGTCAAAATCAAACTCTGCGAATCGACCCGCTAACCGCCCCACGTTGACAATACGACCGAGAACCTTGCACGCCTCCATATTCGGATTGCCAAAGGGGCCTGACAGCTGATCAATAATCAAGTCAACGCCATTGCCACCATTCGCCTCTATCGCGAGCTGTGGCCAGTTTGGATCACTATTGTCGAGTGCCACATCAGCACCAAAATTTTTCAGCTGCTCACGTCTTTGTGGATTGGAAGAGGTACCAATCACCATTTTTGCACCCAAGGCACGCGCAATCTGCATCGCCATCAAGCCAACCCCTGACGAAGCACCTTGAATCAGCACTGTTTCACCTGCCTTGAACTCACCCACTGTCACGAGCGCGTTATGCATAGTTTGAACGGCTATCGGCAAAGTAACTGCCTGTTCATACGACATCGCCTCGGAAGGCAACGCAATTGTTCTGCCCCAGTCAGATACCGCGTATTCGGCATAGCCGCCAGAACCCGAGCACATCACGCGATCACTTACCTTAATTCCACGCGCTTTGGCACCCACCTCAACGACCTCTCCAGCCCACTCCATACCGGGGATAGTGCCCGCCCCACCCTGACTGCCATGCTTGCCACCGGCAAGCATGCCCAAATCAGCACGATTCAGGCCGCATGCTTTCACGCGAACCAACACCTGTTCATCTTTAGGAACAGGAAGCGGCGCCTCTTGAATCGAAAAACCTTCTGTGGTCAAAACAACAGCTTTCATGATGCGCACTTCCTGTCAGTAAATAAATTAACGAGTAGCGGAGGTCAGGCCGCCATCAACAACAATTGTCTGTCCGGTGATGTAGCGACTTTCGTCACTCGCAAGAAATACCACTGTATTGGCGACATCCCAGGCATCACCCATAAAACCTGCCGGGACCTGATTATGGCGATGCGCCACGAATCCGTCAAAATCGCCTTTTGCATACTTGTCTGCCAAACGACGAACAAGTGGTGTGAATACCAGGCCTGGTGCAACACAATTTAAGCGCACGCCACGTGCTGCATAAATCACTGCAGTAGTTTTTGTGAGTTGTTGCAATGCCGCCTTACCGGCTGCATAGCCAACCTGTGGCTTGCCGACATAACTGATACCTGCAACCGAAGAAATACTGACTACCGCACCATTGCCTTGTTTCTCCATGATGGGCAAGACAGCCTTGCAGCATAGGAAAGCAGATTTAACATTGACGTCCATCTGCTCATCCCAGGTTTCCTCGCTCATTTCTACAGGTCCGCCTGGCTCTGAGCGGCCGACGTTATTGATCAAAATATCAATTCGTCCATATTGCGCCATACAAGCATCCACCATTTCTTTGACGCCAGCCGCGGCGGTGACATTAGCGGACATCACATGCGCCTCTCCACCCTCTTCCTTGATGATACGTTGCGTTTCTTTCGCCGCATCGATATTTAAATCTGCACCAAAAATCTTTGCTCCCTGTCTGGCTAACAATACTGAGATGGCCTTGCCATTGCCCCACCCTTCACCGTGAGTGCCACAACCAGTCACTAGTGCAACTTTACCGTCTAGTCTTAACATTTGAAGTCCCGTGTATTAATTTGAATCTATCGCGATTAAATACTTTGAAAAGTATTCAGCTGAAAATACTTTTCTATAGAAATATTTATTTTTGCTCAAGGCCTGCTTGTTGAATCAGCTTACCCCAAGTGTCATAGTTTTTAACAATCAAATTGCTGAAAGCCTCTGGACTCTGACTCATCACGACCTGTGTCCCAAGTGCTTCAAGCCGCTGCGCAATCTCGGGGTCTTTCAAAGCTTTATTCACCTCGTCGTGCAATCGTTTAATGATCGCAGGTGGCGTACCTTGCGGCGCGACAAAACCGAGCCAGGCACCCATATTGAAGTCTGGTACACCCTGCTCTTGCAGTGTCGGGATCGACGGATCAAGGTTAGCGCGATCACTTGTGCTGACGGCTAGACCATTCAACCTACCGGACTTTACATGCGGCAGTGTTGTCACAAGCGTATCAATTGTCATATCAACATTACCGCCAATGACATCTGCTTGAGACTGACTGCTCCCCGTGTACGGCACATGGACCATTTTCATGCCAGTCTTTTCTAGCAGCATCGCCATCAACAAATGACTGGTTGTCCCCAAACCAATCGAAGCATACGTCAGCTTCTCCGGATTGGCACGCGCGTACTCCAATAGCTTGGGAAAGGTATCCAGACCTTTAGTTTTATTCGTCACAAGTAAAAACGGTAACCAGGAAGTCTGACCAATCGGCGAAAAATCTTTCAATGCATCATAGTTAATATTTTTAAGTAAGTGCGGATTGATACCCAGCGGTCCGGATGCGGAGAGTGCGATGGTGTAACCATCCGGTTTCATCTTGGCTAACTCACCCAGGGCAAGACTGCCACCGACACCAGGACGATTTTTTACAATGATAGGCTGACCAAGTTCCTTGCTCAGCCGTTCGCCCAGGATTCGGGCAACGGAGTCTGTTGAAGTCCCCGGAGGAAATCCCACAAGCACTGAAATCGGTTTATCAGGATAGTCCGCCGCTTGTATACCAAAGCTAGCCAGGCAGGCGCATGCCATCACGAGTGCCTGAATGTAACGGCCTACCGTTTGGGCAGCCTCCGTAAACTGGATTGCTTTCATGTTCTGTTCCCTTTTGTACAGATTGCTGTTGTCTGAACTGACAGGCTCGTGCCTGCCATTTTTTTTATTTACCGGACATCAAGCGAGCAAATACTCGCTGGACTTGCGGACTTGCGGAGTAAAACACACTGACACCTGGACCCGCACGCACGATCAATCGGGGCGCGATCAACCAGCTAAGATAGGGTACATAAATAAACTTTGCCTGCGTAATATCTGCAAGCAATACGCGCCTTTTCCATATCCAGGTTTGTTCAATGGCTTGCGCGTCAATTGAGGTACGGCTTTTTAAAATCCAGACATAAGCCACGACCGTAATGAGCAGAGCTCCTCCAAAAAGAACGGCAGCCCCGCTCGAGAACTCTCTCCAGATGATTTGCTGCTCAGCGCCGGCGCCCCAGTAAACCATCGCCAGCATCAGCGCCGTTGCCATGACTTTTACAAGCAAGGGAAATGCAGGCCCCTCAACTGGGTTATCGATAAAAGAATCTGACTTATCAGACATCTTAATTACTTTGCCTCTTTCATCAAACCGCGCATCAAATCATTCGTCGTCTGATCTTCCTGACCCTCTGTCTGATCCAAATCGTTTTCAGGAAGTTCGATTTTGATCGTATTGATATCAACTACAACAGGTTTATCAAGAAATACGGTGACGGTCTGAGGAATAAAAATCACGATGAGTACCAGCATTAATTGCAAGATCACCCATGGAATGGAGCCAAGATATATATCCCTCGACATCACTTTAGCTGGCAATGATCCGGTCTTGAACAAGGTATCTGCAGAGCTGCGCAAATAGAACAGTGCAAAACCAAAGGGAGGGTGCATGAAGCTGGTTTGCATGTTGACGCACAGCAAAACACCAAACCAGATCATGTCTATGCCGAGCTTGTTTGCTACAGGAACAAGCATCGGCAGAATGATGAATGCAATCTCAAAGAAATCCAGAAAGAAGGCCAGAAAGAAAACAAATACGTTCACGGCCAGCAGAAAACCGATCTGCCCGCCAGGCAAGCTTGAGAGTAAATGCTCGATCCAGATTGCCCCATCCACGCCCTGAAAAACTAGCGAAAATGTCCGGGATCCAATTAGAATAAACACAACCATCGCAGTGATGCGCATGGTGTTTGTCATGCCTTCGCGCACGATGGTCCAGCTCAGTCTTTTATGAATAAAAGCGAGTATGAACGCTCCCATGGCACCCATGGCACCTGCTTCGGTTGGCGTGGCAATCGCGGTAGACATTCCTGGCAATCCGCCCATACTGCCGAGCACTGCAAAAATCAGGAACGCCGACGGAATGATGCCGCGTAAACATTTCTTCCACAGTGCCCAGCCATCCAGAGTACGGGCTTCTCTGGGCAGGCCTGGTACATGCGAGGGTCGGAACTTTGACAACGCGAAGGTATATATCAGAAAAATTAAGACCTGCAGGATCGAGGGCCCCCACGCGCCTTTATACATATCTCCGACAGAACGACCCAGCTGATCAGCCATCACAACCAGCACCAGAGATGGGGGAACCAGCTGCGTGATTGTTCCAGAAGCAGCCAACACTCCTGTCGCATAACGCATGTTGTAGCCGTAACGCATCATGACAGGCAAAGAGATCATCGCCATTGCGATCACCTGACCTGCCACAGTTCCGGTGATGGCACCCAGAATGAAGCCAACCAGAATCACGGAGTAACCCAGCCCCCCACGAATCGGGCCAAACAACTGCCCCATTGAGTCGAGCATGTCCTCAGCCAGGCCGCACTTTTCTAAAATTGCCCCCATTAAGGTAAAGAATGGGATCGCCAGCAGCAAATCGTTAGACACGATACTGAAAATATTGAGCGGCAGGTTGTACATGAAGCTGATTGGAAACCAGTTCATCTGGATCGCGATAAATCCACTGAGCAAACCAAGTGCGGCCAGTGAAAAGGCGACAGGGAACCCAATCAGCATGATGATGATCAGCCCCACAAACATCAGGGGAGCAAAGTTTTCCATACTCATTGCAATGGCCTCTCATACGTCAGGTCCATCTGGTATTGATTGGTCAGCCAACCGATACGTTTGATCATTTCAGAAATCCCTTGCAACGCCATCAGACTAAAGCCAAGCGGCAGCAACATCATCGCAGGCCAGCGAATCAGACCACCTGAATTACCCGACATTTCTTGAGAGACCAGCATGCTGACAAATAAGGGCCACGACAGATAGGTAAACAGCAGCATGGCCGGCATCAGGAAAAACAGCAAACCAAATAAATCCACGTAAACTCGGCTACGGCTTTTCAGCGTGCCATAAATTACATCTACACGGACATGCTCATTGACACGCAGCACCTGGGCAGCCCCGAGCATCACACAGGCTGCGAACAGATACCACTGAATCTCAAGCCAGGCATTTGAGCTGTAACCGAAGGTGTAGCGCACAACAGCATTGCCAGCACTAATGAAACTACAGAGAAAAACCGCCCATTTGGCGAATACCGCAAAAAAATCAGTCAGCCGATCGATTAATCTGGCTAACGCTAATAATTGTTTCATTTCTTCTCCGCAGCACGTACTGTATCCAGAACTGCAAAATGACGGGCAAGAATACATTAACCCGTGATCATAACTAAGTTAGCGGTAAAAACGCCTCTTGAAGAGGCGTTTTTATATGGGCAAATACCCTATAGAAGGACATATTCAGGCTTAGGTCATGCCTGACTCAACCACTTTTCGGTCAAGCGTACAAAATAGCTGGCTCCAACAGGAATAATGGCATCGTTAAAGTCGTAAGAAGCATTATGCAAAATGCATGCGCCCTCCCCGTGACCTTCGAGTCGATGCTTACCCTCGCCATTACCAATGAACGCATAACAGCCAGGTCGCTCCAACAACATGTAAGCGAAGTCCTCTGCTGTCAAGACACCCGGAAACTGATCATCGACCATCTCGCTGCCAACAATTCCACGCATTACTTCAGCAGCAAAACGGGCTTCCTTTGCGTGATTCATAACCGGTGGTGATGCACGCCGAAATAAAATATCAGCCTCACATTCGTAGGACTGCGCGATGTGTGTTGCAAGTGAACGGACACGCTCTTCAATTCGGTCAAGTGCAGCCAACGAGAAGGTGCGGACAACACCGCCTAGAGAAGCCTCATCCGGAATGATGTTAGGCGCAACCGAGCCCTGAAGTTGAGTGACCGCCAGGAGCGCGCGCTCAGTACTGGGAATCACTTTAGAAACAAGTCCTTGCAAAGCAGTACCTAATGCCATGATCGGCGCGACCGGATCAACCCCTGTATGAGGCATTGAGGCATGCGTGCCCCGCCCTTTAATCGTAATCTTGAATATATTACTGGAAGCCATAAAAGCCCCATCATTCAAAGCAAAACCACCAACATTACCAATCGAAAAATTATGCAATCCAAAAATTGCATCACAGGGAAAGCGCTCGAACAATCCGTCTTCGATCATCTTTTTTGCTCCCGCACGCCCCATTTCCTCTGCGGGTTGAAAAACAAAATTCACTGTTCCATTGAAATTGCGTGTGCTCGATAGGTGCCAGGCAGCAGCCAGCAGCATGGTCGTGTGGCCATCATGACCACAGGCATGCATCTGACCCGGATGTGTGGATTTGTGAGCGAACTGATTGAGCTCTTGCAATGGCAGGCAGTCCATATCGGCACGCAAGCCAATGGTGCGAGTACCGGTACCTACTTTGAGTACACCAACCACTCCAGTGCCTGCTACACCGCGATGAACTTCAATTCCCCACTCGCGAAGCTTGGTTGCGACGATTTCGGATGTGCGGTGCTCATCGAACCCCAGTTCGGGATGAGCATGGATATCACGCCGAATCTCGACAAAGGGGCTGTAGTCTGCAAACGACTCAACAATTTTCATTACTGGACCTTTGCACCCGATTTTTTAACGACTTCGGCCATCTGAACATCAGACTTTTTGAGGATCTCTGCAAACTGCGCATTCGTCAGCACTTCAGTCTCAATACCCTGCTTGGACAGACGCGCCATCACGGCAGGATCTTTCAGGACTGAAGCCATGGCAGCTTGAATACCGTCAAGCGTCTTGACAGGGGTGGCTGCAGGTGCCAACAAACCGAACCAGGAAGTAAATTCATAGCCAGGCAGGCCTGATTCAGCCACGGATGGGAGCTCAGGAATGAATTTTGAACGCCCAGGAGAAGTCACCGCCAGTAACTTAATGCGCTTATCTTCTTTGTAACCAAGCGCTGCAACGTTCGCGGCAATCACAGCCTGGGCGCGACCCGAAAGCACTTCCATCACCGCTTCCCCAGTGGATTTAGTAGGAATGTGTTCCATCGACAGGCCAGCCATGCCAGCAAAATAAGCCATGGAAAGATGCGTGGCACTGCCGTTACCGGCTGAAGCATAGTTGTACTTGCCAGGCGAGGCTTTCACCAGTTTGATGAACTCCGCAACATTGCTGACGGGCAAATCACCAGGAACCATCAGGATGTAACTTGCATTGCCAATATACGCAGCGGGCGCAAAACTTTTAATCGGATCGTATGGCAGGGAATCGTACAGATAACTGGCGATCAGGTGGCTCGCCGCAGCGAGATCAACAACGGAACCATCCGGGGTCGCTTTGGCCACGACCGCAGTGCCAATCGTGCCGCCCGCTCCGGCTTTATTCTCAACAATGACGGTCTGCTTGAGCGCGGCACCCAACTCTGCGTTCAGACTGCGTCCAAGCGTGTCTTGTACTGCACCCGCCGCAAAGGGAACAACAATACGCATTGTTTTGTCTTGAGCGCTGGCTTGACCGAACGCAACAAGACTCAACAGTGCGAGGGATAATAAACGCGGCAGTGATAGTTTGGACATGAAACTCTCTTAAAAGATCGTGAATCCCACAACGATACCAAATTAATGACGCGATGCAATAAAAATATCAGACAGGCGTGTATACAGGCGCAGTCCTGCCTTCGGGTGTTTGCTGAAAACGAACTTCGACCTTGTCACCAATTTTGAGGTTCTTGTAATCACAATCCACAATATTGGTAATAGCGATCGGGCCTTCCTCCATTTCTACCCAGGCAACGACGTACGGAGGATCGGCGCGTTCAATCACGCTGAAAGAGTAAATGGTCCCGCGACCACTGGCCTCTTTCCAAACCGTTTTGTCGCTGCCGCACAACGGACAAACAATCCGTGGATACCAATGCGCGCGATTGCAATGCTCGCAACTTTTGATCAATAAACGCTTTTGCTCGGCCGCGGCCCAGAAAGGCGATGTCTCAGGGTAAGTCGTTGCAAAAATATCATCGAGATATGTTTTAGGTGTGATTTGAGTCGTCATGATTATTCACGCTCCATGATGATGGTTGAGTGCGCATGACCCACGCCAAGCACCAGACCTGGCCCGGACGCCAGGGCGATATCGCAATTTTTCACCTGTACCGACGGATGCGCCTCGCCCCTCAACTGCCTGACCGCCTCAATAACCTTGGTAATACCGCCACGATTATTGGGGTGGTTATTACACAAACCTCCACCATCCGTGTTCCATGGAAGTTTCCCTTTGCCTGAAATCAGATTGCCCTCAGCTACAAAAGCTCCGCTCTGTCCTTTTTTACAAAAGCCCAGATCCTCCAGCTGTATCAGCACCATGATCGTAAAGTTATCGTAAATAGAGGCGTACTTGATGTCATTGACAGTCACACCGGCTTGCTTGAATGCCATTTGTCCGGTCACTGCAGCACCGGAACGTGTCGCGTCCAGGTAGCCGCCATTACTGGTATTGATGGTCTCGCCCGTACCGATAATTTTGACAAGAGGGCGTTTAATTTTTTTCGCGATTTCAGCATTCGTGAGGACCAGCGCGCCTCCTCCGTCTGTAATGACACAACAATCCAGACGGTGCAAGGGGCTCGCAATCATTGGGGAATTAACGACATCCTCGACGCTGACAACCTTTCTGAGCAATGCAAGTTCGTTGTACTGCGCATGCGTGGAGGCAGCAACTTTTACAGCTGCCATTTGCTCAGGAGTTGTGCCGAACTCATGCATATGGCGCTGAGCAAGCATGCCATAGACGCTGGTAATCGTTGTCTGATAAGGCAGGTCAAAGGGTGTTTCCGGACGCTCTGGACCTAGTGATCGCGGCTTCGTCCCTGTGGCCATACCTGTGCTTTTAGGTTTGCCTGCAAGGGTGATCAGCGCGACGGAGCATTTCCCTTCGGCGATTGCCAGCGCGGCATGCCGCACATGCACCATGTACGAGCAACCACCCAACTCAGTACCATCTATCCATTTGAGATTGAGATTCAGGTACTCCGCCATGGAAAGCGGCGTGGATCCAGGTGCATCACCCGCGCAGAAATAGCCATCCACATCTGCCAGCGTCAGCCCTGCATCCCGTAGTGCACCAAGTGCCGACTCTGCATGAAGTTGAGTGACCGACTTATCGGGCGCGTAACGTGTTGGGTGCTCATACGCACCAACGATATAGGCGTTGCCTTGATTGCTCGTCATTTTGATCCAGTATTACAAATTAATATTGGCCGCGCCCTTGAGGCCAAGAATCTGACGGGCTTCGTCAGGCGTTGCGATCTCGAGATTTAATGCCTCGAGCACGGTACGAATCCGGGTGACCTGTTCCGCGTTTGAGGTGGCCATTTTTCCAGGACCAATCCAGAGCGAATCCTCAAGCCCGACGCGAACGTGCGAGCCCATCGCAGCACCTATCGTCGCCAGAGGGATCTGATTACGACCGGCACCCAGAATAGACCATTGATACTGATCACCAAACAGGCGGTCTGCAGTTCTGCGCATATGCATCAGATCCTCAGGATGTGGGCCAATACCGCCAAGAATACCGAATACCGACTGAATGAAAATCGGTCCTTTCACTAAGCCCTTTTCTACAAAGTGGGACAAGTTATACAGATGGCTGATGTCATAACATTCGAATTCAAAACGCGTACCGTTATCAGCGCCGCGGCGCAGAATCGTTTCAATGTCGTTATAGGTGTTTTTGAAAATCAGGTCCCGGCTGTTTTCGAGATGCTGGCGTTCCCACTCATGCTTGAATTCTTTGAAACGATCGAGCATGGGGAATAAACCGAAGTTCATTGAGCCCATGTTTAAAGAAGCGACCTCAGGCTTGAAGGTCATGGCGGGACGCATGCGCTCCTCCACCGTCATATGCGGACTGCCGCCGGTCGTGATGTTAATTACCGCATTTGTGGCGGCGCGAATTTTCTCAAGGAAAGGACGAAACAGCTCCGGATCCTGCGAGGGCTTGCCGTCCTTGGGGTCGCGTGCGTGCAAATGCAGAATAGCTGCGCCTGCCTTTGCAGCATCAATCGCAGACTTGGCAATTTCATCCGCCGTGACAGGCAGGTAGGGCGACATGCTGGGTGTATGAATCGCGCCGGTCGCGGCGCAGGTAATGATGACTTTACGTGAAGCGGCCATGATGAGTTTCCTGTATCAGAATCAGAGTCAGATTAAATTAATTTTCAATATTTACTTTGTATTTTTCTCGGCGGCTTTTTTATGCGCGGCCAACCCCATCAATCGTCGGTCGCGCCACAGGCGACGTTCCAGCAACTGCTCTTTGGGCAATATTTCACGGCGTGCGGATTCCAGCTTCTCAATCAAAGTCTCTGACCACGGCTCGGTTGAAGTCTGCTCCTCGGCAATCGACTGGTACATATTGCCAAACCGATGCGCGTAATCAGCCAGGCCATCGGGAGCATTCAGATCGATGGTTTCGAATGGCCCCATGAAGGACCAACGCAAACCAAGTCCTTCCTTGACTGTCACATCCAGTCCTTCGGCATCGACATAACCTTGCTCAACAAGTTTAAAAGCTTCGCGCAGCAAAGCACCTTGTAAGCGATTAAGGATAAATCCCTGAAGCTCTTTGTGTATTTTGACCGGCTTCTGGCCGACACTCTGCATCACATCCCAGGTTTGCTGGATCACTTTTGCATCCGTCCAGGGCGCACCGCATATTTCTACAACAGGCACCAGATATGGGGGATTGACAGGGTGCGCAATCAGGCAGCGCGCACGACCCGGCAAATCTTCTGTGAAAGCTGATGCAGGAATACTCGAAGTCGAACTTGCCAATACGCAAGTAGGCGAAGCGATTTTATCCATTCGCCCAAAAATGTCTTTTTTCATTTCAACACGTTCAGGCAAATTTTCCTGAACATATTCGGCGCCATTGAGCACTTCCTCGAGTGTTTTACATCCACTGATACGTGCGAGCAAAGCCTCGGGATCATCAATCAGACCTGCCTCTTTCAAGTCAGCGACCTGTCCGGCGATCAGGCGGATACCTGTATCAACTGCCTCAGGATTGCCATCCCACATTTTGACGTTGTGACCACCTCGTGCGAACACGATCGCCCAGGCCTGACCGATTAATCCGGAACCTACGACTGCAATATTCATCATGACCTCTATCAGCTCAATACTTGTGTGTAACCATCAACAACCAGCTCCTGGCCATTGACATGACGTGCGTAATCTCCCGTCGCAAACAAAACCATATTGGCGATGTCTTCGACACTCACCATCGAACCCATTGCCGCCTGAGATTCGTAGATACGCGCGATGTCTTCGACAGGCTTACCCAATGAGGCTGCCTTGGCAGCGATGACTGCGCGAATGCGTGGACCATCAACAGCACCAGGCAAAATGGCATTGACTCGGATGCCTTCAGGACCCAGTTCCAGTGCGAGCGACTTGGTAAAGCCAACAACCGCCCACTTGGAAGCAGCATAGGCCGAACGGCCAGGAAAACCAAGATGGCCCGCAGCAGATGACAGATTAATCATGCTGGCATTCTTACCCTTGCGTAATCGCGGCACAGCCAGACGCGCGCACAGGAACTGACCAGTGATGTTGACCGCCAGCGTTCGATTCCAGTCTGCAAGGCTCAGGTTTTCAACCGTGCCCGTCGGGCCTGCAATACCGGCATTGTTGATCATGACATCCAGACCGCCAAGTTGCGCGTCGACTTCAGAGAATAATCTCTCAACGCTTTGCTCGTCCGCGACATCTGCAACCGTTGTCAGCACACCCGGCAGATTGGCTTGCGCTTCGCGCAGACCTTTTTCATCCACATCACAAATCAGGACTTTTGCACCCGACTGAATAAATCCTCTCGTAATCGCCAGGCCAATACCGTTAGCACCTGCGGTGACCAGTACACGCTTACCTGCCAAGGACGCATCTTTAAGTAACATATTTACACCCATAATTTTTGACGACGGAATTCAAGATCTTTCAAAAGTGGCAAGGCCGGACCCTGATGGGAAATACGTCCCCGATCAAGTACTAATGCAGTATCAGAGAGAGCAAGGGTGAGATCAAGGTTGTGATCCACAATGAGAATGGTGACTTGACCCTTGAGCTTTAGAATGGCATTGAACACTTCTTCAGTCATTGCTGGAGACAAGCCCTCGAACGGCTCATCGAGCAACAATACGCGAATATGTCCAGCCAGTGCGCGGGCGATTGCCACCATTTGTTGCTCACCGCCGGACAGCAATTCCGCATTGACCTCATAACGCTCACGCAGTCGAGGAAAGATTGAAAAAATCTTTTCATCACTCCATGCGTTTGAGCCTGCCTTATCTCGCTTGAGTCGACCCAGCATCAGGTTGTCTTTCACGGTCAAGCCAGGAAATAATCGCCGGCCCTGAGGTACGAACGCGATGCCCAGACGAGCCATGGTTTCCGGCACAGGGGTCGATACTATCAGTCCATCAATCCCAACTGTACCTGCTCCTAAGCGCGCCATGCCGATCAGGCTTTTGAGCAAAGTAGACTTGCCTGCCCCGTTACGGCCAAGCACAGCCATCACTTCGCCCTCATGCGCAGCAAACGAAATGCCAGACAAAATATGACTCTTGCCGTAATAGGCCTCAATATCTTTTACCTGCAAAGCAACCTGCTCGGACACAACGGATGGCCGCACAGTCTGAGCCAATGCTTCAGTACCAGAGCCGATATAAATTTCGCGTACTCGCTCATCGTTTTGTACAATAGCCGAGGTACCCTCTATTAATACCTGCCCCTGATTCATGACAGTGATGCAATCGGCAATCGCAAAAACCCGGTCTACGTCATGCTCGACCAACAACACACCGATCCGGTCTCCCAGCGCACGAATCAGCTTGCCGATCCGATCGCGCTCAGCGACTGCCAGGCCTGCCAATGGCTCATCAAGCAGCAACACAGCAGGTGCTGAACCCAGTGCCAGACCCATGTCTACGAGTCTCTGTCCTCCATAGGAAAGATCTTCGGCGATAGCGTGCTCCATACCGTTCACGCCTAAAAATCCGATCAGTTCCTGCGTTTCCACCTGAATCTGAGCGACCTCCTGGACACTGCTCAGCAAGGAGAATCGGGCAGGATGACGTGCCATGACGGACAGCAAAAGATTGTCCCTGACCGTGAGTCCTTTGAACAGATTAGTAATCTGAAACGAGCGGGCAATCCCTGAAGAACAGATCACATCAGGGGGGCTGCCTGCTAACTCACGACCTTTAAATCGGATGCTGCCTGAATCTGGTGCAAACATTCCGGACAGCAGATTAAAGAAAGATGTTTTCCCCGCGCCGTTCGGACCAATCAAGGCATGCACACCATGCGCTGCAATCGTCGTACTGACATCAGACACCGCTGCAATCCCACCAAAACGCTTGCTGACATCTGAAATGGTAATTGCATCTTTAAGCTGCTGAGGTAAAAACCCTGGGAACGCGCCGACGACCGGTGGTGTATTGCGCGCCGCCATGGCAGCAGCAGTCTCTCTTGGTGGTCGAATCATGTGCCAGACACGCTGACCGATACCCGCGAGACCCGACGGAGAAAACAGGATGAAAGCGATGAACACGAGTCCGAAATAGAGCAGCCAGTTTTCTGTCACCATGGACAGATACTCGCGAAAAAGGACGAAAAACAGTGCACCGAAAATTGGTCCCGCATAACTGCGCATTCCGCCGATCAGTACTAGCGCCAGCAATTCGCCTGAAAACGCCACGGAGAGGCTCTCTGCAGAAGCGATCCTGTGGTTCAACACCGACAAGCCTCCGGCAAATCCAGTAATCGTTGCTGACACCATGAAGGCAATCAGCTTATAGGACATGACCGGATAGCCAAGAAACTTTGTTCTGGTTTCGTTCTCACGGATAGCCACGAGGACATGACCAAAGGGCGAGCGACTCAAACGCAACAGAAACGCTGCAACAATAAACCCTGCGATTGCAACGAAGGTGTAAAAAACAAACGGCTGATCCAGAGAAACTCCGGCAATGCTGCGCCTCTCGATACCACCCAGACCGTTCTCACCTCCGGTCAACGCCGTCCAGCGAAACGCTACCGTAAAACACAATGCGCTGAACGCGAGAGTCAAGAGTGAAAAATAAACACCTCTTCGTCTCAATACCAACAAGCCGATCACAATTGACGCAACGGCGACCAGTACTACTGCCAGAAGAATCGGCGCAATAACAGAATCAGGGAAATACCGTAATTGAATGATCGCTACTGCATACGCGCCAATTCCATACCAGGCGCCATGGCCAAAGGAAACCAGTCCGGTATTACCCAATAAAACATTTAATCCTAATCCGACTACAGCCAGGAGCACACAGTCAACCGCAGACGTCACAGTCAATCCACCTGCCTGCAATGCGAATGGCAATACGATCAAACCGATCAACACCATCAACAAGGTACGCATTTCGTATTTCATCATCTCTATTCCAGCCTTTCCATACGCTCGCCCATCAGCCCGCGCGGTCTGATCAAGAGAATGATCAACATCAGAAGATATAACGAAGCCTCCGATGCAGGAGGGTAAAAGTAAGAGGTCAGACCGCGTATCACGCCGACGAGCAACGCTGCGATGACAACACCCCAAAAACTTCCCAATCCACCGATGACGACCACCACAAAAGCCGCCGTTAAAATTTCTTGCCCCATCGCGGGATGGACACCCGTAATCGGCGCGAGCAATGCACCCGCAAGTCCTGCCAGTCCGATCCCTAAGCCGCACACTGCGGTCAGCACCGGCGCTAGCGAGATGCCAAGTGCACGCACCATGTCAGGATCATTGATGCCTGCCCGGACAACCTTGCCAAAAGAGGTTCGGTTCAACAGCAACCAGGTGCCAAGCAAGGCCACGGCAGCTACACACAGCATGCCAAGTCGATAATTGGGATAAATAAAATCACCAAGAATCATCTGGCCGCGCGCAAATGCGGGGATTGAAAATTGCAACGGTGATGCACCGTACGTCATGCGCAAGCCTTGTTCGATCACCATGGCCAGGCCAAATGTAAACAGCAGACTCAGGACAGGATCAGATCGATAAAACCGGCGTAAAAACAAACGTTCGACAATCATGCCGAGCACGGCAACCAGCAACGGTGATGCGACATATGCCGGACCATAGCCAATATATTGAGTCAAGGTCACCATCAGGTATGCGCCGATTGCAAAAAATGCACCATGCGCAAGGTTGACAATACCGCCAAGACTGAAAATGATCGAAAGTCCGAGTGCGATCAACAGATAATAAAAGCCGAGCAACAGGCCATTGGCCACTTGCTCGGCTATGAAGACCAGCTCCATACTCAAAGGGGATTCTCCAGCAATTTAAAATCCGCCATACACAATAAATGTATGGCGGCAAATCAACGCAATCAGGCAAACTTACAAGCGTTTTCCTGTTGGCTAGGCGCGAGCACCTCGAGACTTTCGTCAGGACCAGGTACCGGAGCACTGGTCTGCATAATGTCCCACTTGCTGGCTTTTTTATCCGGATTAGGTGAGACGGTGTACATCTCGAACATCAACTGATGATCCCAGGGTCGGAAATAGCCTTCGCGTGCACGGAGCACATCGAATTTCACACCACTTTCCAGATACTCAATGACTTTCATCGTGTCATCTGACTTGATGGCGTTCATCGCCTGAGCGAGGATTTTGATCGCCAGGTAATCAGCCACACCTTGATTATCTGGTGGACGATTAAAGCGTTTGGTGAAGGTTTCAACAAACTTTTGAGCCGATGGCGCCTTGACCTGGTGTGTCCAGATGATTGGCCAGGTGCCGCTGAACCCTTCAGCGCCGGCGCCCCAGATACTCACCGAGTTCAAATCCGCACCAGCCAGTGGATAAGGAATCTTGAATTCGTTGTACTGCTTCATGAAATTAGTTGTCTGATTACCCGCCAGATTGCTCATCACCAGATCAGGCTTTTGCTGACGGATTTTGAGAATCATTGCGCTGTATTCAGTCGCATCGGTAGGAATCATGTCGTTAGAGATGAAAATCCCGCCATTGGCATCCATGAATGCCTTGGTTTTTTCAAACAAATCATGACCAAAAGCATAGTCAGCGGTAAACGCCATCCAACGCTTTCCTTTGACCATATTTTCACGCTGCAAGTAGCGACCAATGGTTCGCACATACATGGTGTTGTTGGCTTCAGTATGAAAAAGATAGCGGCTGCAGCTTTTGCCACGCAGCTCGTCAGAGTTACAGCCGGTCTGGAAAAACATCTTCTTGGCGCGGGTTGCTACCTGCGAAATAGCCAGACCCGAGGCGGAGCTAATCTCACCGACAAGTGCATAGACATTATCCCGTTCAACCATACGCTGTGCTTTGGTTGAAGCGGTTTGCGGGTTCACGCTGTCTTCCGCAAGGAGCTCAAAGGGACGGCCAAGCACCCCGCCTGCAGCGTTAACTTCCTCTACAGCAAGAGTCGCGCCCATCACCGCATACTCACCCATCGGTCCTAAAAATCCGGTACGAGGCGTTAAGTGGCCAATTTTGAATGCCGCGGGTTGCGCACGCACAATTGCAGGGGCCACAGCACCTAACGCGGCTGCTGTCGACGCGCCGAGGACGATCTGGCGGCGTGATTTAGAAATAGATTGATTGCTCAAGGTTGTCTCCATCGCAAAGTTAGTTTTTTACAGCAGACTGTTTCCGTCTGCCTTGTAACTAGTATAAGTTAACTTTGAGTCAAGACAACCCTAGAGATTTACCCTGTGAACAAAAGGCGGGTTGGTCGAGCTTTTAATCCAGTCTGAGATTATGGTCCTTGGCCAGTTTTTGCCATTTAGCAATCTCAGCGCGTCTGAAAGACTCGAGATCAGCAGGTGTCGAGCCGATCACCTCACCGCCAAACTCATTGAGCCGGGCTCTGATTTCAGGCTGAAAAAGCACTTGCACAATAGCTTGATTCAAGCGCTCAATAATCGCTGCAGGTGTTGCTGCAGGTGCGTAAATTGCGTTCCATTCGTACGTTGCATAACCAGGCACGCCGGATTCGGCGACTGTAGGCACGTCTGGCATATTGGCAGAGCGCTTTTCACCACCGACAGCGACCATACGCAACTTACCGCTTTTGACATGCTGTTGCGCCAGCCCCATACTCGAAAACATCAACGGAACCTGCCCGGACATGACATCCATGATGCCAGCGTTTCCGCCTTTGTAATGCACGTACTCCAGATGTGTGCCGGTCATGGCATTAAACAACTCACCGGCCAGATGCTGAGCACTTCCGGTACCAGACGTGGCGTAATGCACGACAATCCCTTTTTCGCGCCCCGCTTTAATCAACTCTGCAACGGTATAAATTGTGCTGTCTGGTCGCACCACAATCACATTGGGTACGCGCAATAGCAGAGAAATAGGCGTGAAATCTTTCAGCGTGTCGAACTGCATTTTGGGTTGCAAAGCCGGATTTTGAGCGTGATTGGCGGCATCGAGCATGATGGTGTATCCATCTGCCGGAGCTTTAGCAACAGACGCCCCACCGATCATTCCGCCCGCACCACCACGATTTTCAACCACGACGCTTTGTGCAAGCTGCTTGGATAACTCAGGAGCAAGAATACGTGCGACGGTATCCGCAGTACCACCGGGTGGATACGTTACAACTAGCGTAATGGGGCGATCCGGATAGGCGGCCCGAACCACTCCGCATATCATCACGGTGGCAATTACTAATAAGCTACGAATTTGAATCACAAAGCTAGGCATAATGATGCTTCCTGAGTAACAATACTGTTTCTGATTAAAATTTTAGTACAGGACTTTTTTTCTTTATCTGCCGTGACGTATTTTTCAAACTCACGATCAGTCCGCCAATTGGGCCATAGTATTTTCCAACTATCTACGATAGTATTTTTTTACTGCTTTTCATATCTTTGTGAGCGGTCTTGAATATTCAAGCTTTGCAATTTGGCAATAAGCTGGGCTCATAATGAGCCAGCCTGACGAGCGCACCCAGGAATATGTCTGAACAAAATCAGAACACACACTCAATTCCCCCCCAACTCAGACTTGGAGAGTTGTTGCGTGAACATCGGCTGGCTAAAAACGCAGGGGTTCCTGATCTTGCCCGCACACTCATACTATCAGCAGCACAAATTAGTGCTATTGAAGCTGGCTCACAAGCATCATTTCATAATCAAACGTTTTATTTACGGGCACTCAAAAAATATATTGAGTTCATGAACCTTGGGGCAGACGCAGAGGCAGGACTTCTGTTTGCCCAAATTGAAGAGACACTGCTCTCCCCCAGTACTAAAATCAATCCGACTGAAGCCAGTTTACTCATTCATGCTGGCTTGTCACACTCACGCAAATCTTTCATCCCTCAATTCAAGCGAAGTCATTTTTTCTGGATTAGCCTTTTATGCGTGTTGGCAATCGGCCTGATCACCGCTTATTTTGAAGGCTGGCCGGCAAAACAAACGGTTCAGCAGTCTGAAATAGTGACGCCTGCGGTCTCTCTTGAAACAACCACCTCGAAAGCGGTTGACAAGAGTACGGTCGAACCAAAAAATATACCTCCTGCGCCTCCTTCCTCAAGCAGCCCAGACGCCGGGACACCGTCAGGAAAAACTGCTGAAACCACTGGCAATGAAATAAAAAACGTTACGCCAACACAGGAACCCGGCAAGTCAATACTCAAACTGACTTTTTTAGCACCCTGCTGGGTTCAGGTGGTCGAGCAGAATGGCAAGCGAATTGAAAAAGTATTTACTCCCCAGGACTCTCCCCTGGAGCTTGATCAGTCAGTCATCACGTCTCTAGTTATTGGAAATGCGCGAGAGTCGCGGCTCTATTCAGGATCAAGTGAAATTGATCTGAGCAAATACTTAAACGCTGGTAGTGGCGTTGCCAGATTCAGCCAGCAAGAAATTATGCGCTTAACCACGCCTTAAGGGGTATCGAAGGCTGGCGTGCTAAATTGAATCGATATTCGCTATCCGAATAGCTCACCCGGTTCAATATGAAAAAATTCATCGATAAACTCAAGCGTCTAGTTTTCAAACTTTCCCCTCATTTAGCGGTAAAAATGGGGATTGAGTTTCCCTTGAAATCACCGAACCGTGTCTTTCTGGAAACCAGCATTTTCCAATATATCAATAAAATGTATGGTGGCAAGCAGCCTCGAAGCAATGGCTTGTTCATCGGAACGGATAAACGCTCCTGGCATTACCCCAAAGTACTGGATCTTGAGCTGCACACGATTGATATTGAAAGTAAAAAAGCTTTTTATGGCAATCACAAACATCACATCGTTGGGTCCGCCACTGAACTCGAAAGATACTATGACCCAAAGTCTTTTGACGTCATTATCGGCAATGGGCTGATCGGTTTTGGTATGAATGCTCCGGAACAGTGCGAGCAATTACTGATGGGCGCGGCATTGCTTTTAAAAGACGATGGTCTTTTTGTTGTGGGCTTTAACGATGGTCCGGAGTTTGTGAACTTTAAAGTCAAAGCGGCAAAAAATTACCAGCTTTTTGAAGAGCACATCCCCGGTCAGTTTGGCCTGAGCGAGACCACGTATGAATTTGGTGATCACACCTTTGTTTTTCTAAAAAAACGTGCTTTCGCCTGAAAACGCTGCGGCCTGACGATCAGACCGCAGCATCAACAAACAATATCAAGCAGAAGGCATCGTCTGAGCTAGCGCGGGCAACTTTACGACCTCTTCATACCAGGCTGTCAGTTTCGGATGACCCGCACGCCATGGCTCGTTGCCAAAACGAAAATCCAGATAACCGAGCGCACAACCTACCGTGATCTCACCAATGTGGGTCAGCTTGCCAAAGGTTGAAGCCTCTTTTTCAAGAGCATCCAATGCGCGTGCGACTTTGCCTTGTTGCAGGGCGATGTAAGCAATACGCCCCTCATCCTGCGGCAAACCAATTTCGCGGCGACGTGGCTGACTTGCATCCATTATGCCGTCACCCAGCGCCTGGAGACGCAAGGCATTCCAGCGAGCCTGACCTGATGCGGGAAACAGTGGCGCAGCGGTGCCCACGGTATCCAGATACTCACAGATCACCGGACTATCAAACAGTGGGCCGACGTCATCGGTGACAAGCGTTGGAACTTTATTCAGCGGATTGAATTCTGTAATAGCAGGATCGGTCGCAGGAATAGTCCAACGCTCGATTTTGTTGTCTATCCCGCGCGCAACCGCACAGGCTATGGCTTTACGTACATAAGGACTGGCATTGGAAAACGTAATTTTCATTATTTTGCTCCTGTTAGTTTTTTTAAATACATCCCTGACAATTGACAGTGTACTTAACCGCAAACTCTATGGCTGCCTGACTCGTAATTTAACCCTCAGAACAAGATCTGACAGAAGAATCACTTTGGATTAGTATCTTTGGATACTTGTATGCAGGAATTTTAGCAATGACTCCGGATCGTCCAAACAGCTTGAATGCAGCTATTGCTCCAAATATTTTTGATGCATTTCTGGACACGAAATTATTGCTTCCCCTGGTACTTGGACACCTTTTGTCTCCCAGGCTCTGGGATTTCAGCCAACGCGTACAAAAACGCTTTGCGACGACAGAACAAATGCGGCCTGTCGATTCCACGCCTAATTCAGACGCTCTACTCATGGTTAAAGCCATTCAGCTCGAGCTCAACCGACATTTCAAACATCTGCATCAGAACGAATATGTGGAAATCTATGGCGAACTGAATTTAGCCGATGAAGCGCATCGTCTTGGCAAATCGAGCATGGACTTTGCTGTCGAAAAGCTGTTGGCAAGCTACCGCAAGCTTCTTGATTCAGGATCCATCTCAGCGGAAACATTTCAACGCATGACTACAGGGTTGGAGCAAGGCAAGTTTCCCGCTTTTTACTATGCCAATTTCGACGTCATTCGCGCCAACCGACTACTGGGAAGCGGCAAAGCCAGTGCGCCCCTTGGTCTGACATCCTGCCTGGATGAGGTAAGTATTTTTGCAGCACTTGCGATGACGCTTCCGGCCGGGAACATAGAGAATGTCATTTCTCTCTCATCTGTTACCCACTACACTGCCTTTGGCTGGAGTCAAAGCGGTGAAATCTGGTGGTTCTACGGAAAAAACAAACTATTAACTGCAACAGACTGGAAGCAACTTGTCGCGCAGGATTTCAACGGTGATGCCCAGGCAGCATTCAATCGTTATCTGCACGACTTTGACCGCATCACTTCTGTGGCGGGCACATTTGATCTGACCACGGGTCATACAGCGATTCCCCTTGACCATATAGAGAAAATCGTTCAAAAGCTTGATCAGTTTTTTGACTGCCGTCTTCAACAACTGGCTGCCGGGCTTGCTCAACCCAAAACAATACTTCCTGAAACAGCAATCGCACCGATCCTAAGGGATTTACTTGGCACACAATCTATCGAGCAAGCGCGTGCGCGGCTTTTAGATTCTGATAATCACGCGTGTCAGCAAGTGCTTTATTCATATCGTAGTTTGAAGGTGAATGATCTCCAGCCCTATCTGACTGTTGCTCGCCATAATCCGCATGCCAGGCAGATTGGCTCCGGTTTGCAAACACTGCAAGAAGCCTTTGACCTTGTGCAGAGTATTCCGGGTAAGGCGTCAATTTTTGATGACCGGGACCGCATCGCAATGCCTGACGAAACACTACGCCTGCAAACCGGATCAGATATCGACAAAGCATTGCTGCTACATGTCTTGATCGAACACTATCAAACAGCAACTTCTGCAGGAAGTTTGATTTCTACGCTGGTCACTAGTGACGATAGCTATGTATGCGATCCGCACTCGTGTTTCAGTCTGAACACAATGACAACGACTTCGCATCCACAGCATGGCGTGCGTATGACTTTCGCTGACCCTATTCAACTGTGATGCAAGCTAAGAGCGCTGATCGTCAAAACGCCCCCCCAGTCCTGATGTCAGCACAAGAACGAAGGATTATTTATTGTGTCGCCATCGCGGCATTTACTTTTCAGTTTGAAGCTTTTCTGATTCAAGTTGCTCTGCCCACGATGTCACGCGAGCTGCATGCGTCCTCAACAGAAATTTCATTTGTAGTACTCACATATCTGCTCGCAACGACCGTTGCACTGGTGCCTGCCGGCAAAATAGGCGACCGCTTTGGTCTGCGCAGGACCTTTTTGGCGGGTTGTGCAGTCGCTGCAATCTCGACCCTGCTCGCGGGCGTGTCCACACACTTATGGATGCTGTGGATATCCAGGTTCTTGCAAGGTCTGGGCATCGGAAGCATGGTGGCCGCGGCTTACGCCATGATTCCCGTCTGGGTCGGAAAAGAGAACACAGGTCGCGGCTACGGCATGCTTTCAATGGGCGCAAGCATCGGTATGGTTGTGGGACTACCCGTTGGTGGAATCCTGTCCCAAGCGTTAAGTTGGCAATGGATATTTCTGATCACAACACCCGTTTTTATCGGGCTTTTTTACTTCGCCTGGAAAGTATTACCCCACGATCAATCGCCGAATCGCACGCATTCGAAAATAAGCTGCGCCGGGCTCGTTTTTCTAGGCTTGATGCTAACTTGTACGGTATTGGCTCTGAGCCTGGGCGGCGAACTTGGCTGGGCTTCAACGGAAACGCTTTCTTTGCTTTTTCTCACGCTGTTGCTTACCGCACTTCTATATGCGCTCAGGAATTCCCGACATGCCTTGTTTCCATCTGAAATTTTCAGGGTTTCAGGTTTTGTGCCTGGTTTATGCGTACTTTTTATATTTTCAATCGCAGTGACCGGCATGCGTTTTTTAATACCCTTTTATCTTCAACTGAACTGCGGTCTGACTGCGCTGATGAGCAGCGTATTGTTAATTGCCTACCCGATCAGCCTTGCACCGACAGGGGTTTGGGCAGGAAAGATGGCGGACAAAACTGGATCCCGTGCGCTGGTCATCCGCGCATGCCTCATTGCCGCAGCCTGCTGTGGTGTTTATGCGCTCTTTTTAGATTCTCTCGGACTATGGCTTTCTATTCTTTTCATCCTGGGTCTGGGCGTGGCGACAGGATTGTTCTATGCACCGAACAACCGGTTTTGCATGTCTGAAGTCCCTGACGCACTGAAAGCGCAGGCCGGCGCACTGATGCCTGTCTCACTCAATATGGGGAGTCTGATTGGCGTGAGTTTATTTGAGACAGTCTTTGCGATTCACGCGCCAGACGGTGTGATGATGGTCAGCACACTCACGCAGGCAACTGGGCCCATGTTGAGCGGGCTCAGTCACGGTTTTACGAATGCTATGGAACTGGCCGTATTCTTGTTCTCAGGCAGTGGATTGATTGCCTATATGCGTTACCGGTCAATCGTCAGGGTCAAATGATGCTAACGATCGCGATCTACCGCGAATGCGCACAAGGCCAGTAAGGAATTCTTGCACTCCGACGCAGGAAAAGCCTCAAGCGCCTGACTGGCCAGACCGGCCTCGGCCATTGCGCTTTGACGCGCGTGCTCAAGTGCACCGGTCTCCTGGATAGCAAGTGCCACAGCATCAAAGTCCGCCTCACCATGCTCAATTGCATGACGGATGAGTGCTTTCTGTGCGTCTGTCCCCACCTCCAGGACACGAATCAAGGGCAAGGTTGGCTTACCTTCACGCAGATCATCTCCGACATTTTTGCCTAGTGCCGAGGCATCTCCGCTGTAATCCAGGACATCATCGACCAACTGAAAAGCTGTACCAATATGCCGCCCATAAGCAGCGGCAGCAGCCTGCTGTGCGGCCGTAGCCCCGGCAAGTACTGCACCCGCCTGTGCTGCAGCCTCAAACAGTTTGGCTGTTTTAAAACGCACGACTTGCAAATAGCGCGCCTCGGAGACGTCCGGATCATGGACATTGAGCAGCTGCAGCACCTCGCCCTCGGCGATGACTGTTGTCGCCCCCGACATAATCTGCATAATCCGCATGCTATCGACATCAACCATCATTTCAAAAGCGCGCGAGTACAGGTAGTCACCCACAAGAACACTGGCAGCATTACCAAAAACAGCATTGGCTGTACTACGCCCACGTCGCAACGAAGACTCGTCAACGACATCGTCGTGCAGCAAGGTGGCCGTATGGATAAATTCGACCACTGCAGCCATCAGATGCTGGTGGCTGCCCTGATAGCCAAGCGCCTGGGCGACCATCAGCAGCATGGCTGGACGCATGCGCTTACCACCCGCACCGATGATGTAGTCACCAATCGTGCGGATCAGCACCACTTCAGAATTAAGGCGCTCACGAATGACAGCGTCAACCGCATTCATGTCGCGCGCGACGGGAGAGAGGAGTTCAGAGAGCTTATGCACAGGACTTTCTTTTGACTTTCAAGTAGTTAGGCGTTAATATTCCGGGTTCGGCATTTTGGCCGAGGAAATGCAATTGGATTGCAGTTCTTTTATTCATTGCAATAAACACGAGGTTAACCCATGTACGCGGTCATAAAAACCGGAGGCAAGCAGTATCGCATTGCTTCAGGTGAAAAACTTAAAATAGAACAGATACCGGCAGACATTGGGCAAGAAATCACGCTGGATCAGGTGTTATCCGTAGGCGAAGGCGACCAATTAAAAATTGGCACCCCGCTTGTGGCAGGCGCTCTGGTCAAAGCAACGGTTCTTGCGCAAGGACGCCATGATAAGGTCACGATCTTCAAGATGCGTCGTCGCAAGCACTACCAGAAGCATCAAGGTCACCGTCAAAACTATACCGAGATCCTGATCGGCGACATCACAGCTTAACGGCTGGGATTCCCGAATATTCAGATCTCGTCATGCAGGAGTAAAACATGGCACAGAAAAAAGGCGGGGGTAGTACCCGCAACGGTCGTGACTCAGAATCGAAACGACTAGGCGTTAAAGCCTACGGCGGCGAACTGATTCCGGCTGGTTCAATTATCGTGCGTCAGCGCGGCACAACCTTTCACCCGGGCACGAACGTGGGCATTGGCAAAGACCATACCCTGTTCGCACTGATTGACGGACACGTCAAGTTTTCAGTGAAGGGCAAACTCAACAAGTCGACCGTTTCGGTCCTCTCTGCTGAGTAATCGGCTTCCAAGCCTTTGAAAGCCCTGTCGCGAACGGCAGGGCTTTTTATTTTTACGGTACCATCATCAAATGAAATTCGTCGACGAAGCAACTATTGAAGTCATTGCTGGCAAGGGTGGCAACGGCGCGCACAGCTTTCGCCGTGAAAAGTTCATTCCCAAGGGTGGGCCGGATGGCGGTGACGGCGGGCGAGGTGCCAGCATCTTTGCGATCGCCGACCGTAATATCAACACCCTGATCGATTTCCGTTATGCCCGTAAGCATGTCGGCAAGCATGGTGAACACGGCCGCGGCTCGGATATGTATGGCGCAGCCGCTGCAAACATCACCCTGCGTGTACCAGTAGGCACCATTATTTATGATGCGGATACAGGCGAAGAGCTCTTTGACCTCAACCATCATGACCAGCAAGTCGTATTAGCGGCCGGTGGCGAAGGTGGTCTGGGTAACGTGCATTTCAAATCAAGCGTAAACCGTGCCCCAAAGCAATGGACTCCCGGTAAGGATGGCGAACAACGCCGCCTGAGACTCGAGCTTAAAGTATTGGCCGATGTGGGCTTGCTGGGTATGCCCAATGCGGGCAAATCCACGCTCATCAGCCGTATATCTAACGCTCGACCCAAAATCGCCGACTACCCCTTCACCACCCTGCACCCGAATCTGGGTGTGGTGCGTACCTCTGAATCGCGAAGCTTTGTCGTGGCAGATATTCCAGGTCTGATTGAGGGAGCCTCCGAAGGCGCCGGTCTTGGACACTTGTTTTTACGCCACTTGAGCCGTACACGTATTCTGTTGCATCTGGTCGACGTGTCGTCACAAGATCCTGACGAAGATGCAGTTGACCGTGCAGTGGGTGAGGCTCGCGCGATCGTTGAAGAGCTGCGGCTCTACGACGAAACGCTGTATAAAAAACCGCGCTGGCTTGTGTTGAACAAGCTCGACATGGTTGCAAATCCTGAGGATGTCAAAAAACGTTTCCTCAAAGCCTATAAATGGAAAGGCCCTGTCTACGCTATTTCCGCGCTGTCGGGCGATGGTACCCAGCAATTGATATGGGACCTGCAGGATGCAATTGATGCCTACCGTCAGGAAGACAACATCGCGGAAGACCGTGCTGCAGGCACTTACATTGCAGAGGACCCACGCTTTGACGAGACGCGCGCCGATGCCGATACCCAGGCACCACTCAAAGACGATTAAATATATAGATTTTTAGTTTCATTTTTTGCTCCACTCACGCATCGTTAACATGACCGACCAAAACCCTCTCGTTTCTGTGATTGCTCAAGCCTCACGCATCGTGGCCAAAGTAGGTTCATCGCTGGTGACCAATGATGGCCAGGGCCTTGACCGGGAAGCGGTCGCACACTGGGCACTACAAATAGCAGAGTTACGCAAGCAGGGTAAACAGGTTGTGCTGGTGTCCAGTGGTGCGATCGCCGAAGGTATGGCGCGTCTGGGCTGGGCCAAACGGCCCACCTCAATGCATGAGTTACAAGCTGCGGCGGCCGTGGGTCAGATGGGTCTGGTCCAGGCCTACGAGGCGGCCTTTTCTGAGCATAATTTGCGTACAGCTCAAATCTTGCTCACACACGAAGATCTCTCTGATCGCCAGCGCTATCTCAATGCACGATCCACGCTCTTTGCGCTGCTCAGGCTGGGTGTCGTGCCAATCGTGAACGAAAACGATACTGTCGCTACCGATGAAATCGCTGTGGGCGATAACGATACGATGGGCGCACTGGTCACAAACCTGATCGAAGCTGATGCCCTCATTATCCTGACAGACCAACGCGGTTTATATGAGGCAGATCCTCGCCGCGATCCGAAGGCGCGTTTTGTCTCACACGCCAAAGCCGGCGATCCTGCCCTGGAAGCCATGGCAGGCGGCACCGGAAGTGGGATCGGCAAAGGCGGTATGCTGACCAAGATCCTTGCTGCCAAACGTGCGGCACGCAGTGGTGCGCATACGATCATTGCCTCGGGCCGTGAGCAGGATGTCATGATCCGACTGGCCGCAGGCGAGTGTATCGGGACGGAGTTACATGCCGACGTCCCTGTCCTGTCCGCCCGTAAACAATGGATGGCAGATCATTTGCGTCTTCCTGGCAAGCTGATCCTGGATCAGGGTGCTGCCAACGCTTTGCGTACAGAAGGCAAAAGCCTTTTACCGATAGGGGTAAAAAGTATAGAGGGCGAGTTTGAACCAGGCGATGTTGTCGCTTGTCTGGATCCACAGGGCAAAGAATGTGCCCGTGGACTGACCAACTACTCTTCGTCCGACGCGCGTCGGATCATGGGTCAGCCTTCATCGAAAATTATGGATATTCTGGGTAGCGTGAGTGAAAAAGAGCTTGTGCACCGGGACAACCTGATCGTTCTCTGAGGATTGCGCAGCAGGAAATACTAAACCTGAGCTTGCAAGTGCTCCGTTTTCGCAATCGAACGAAGCGGTAATTCAATGTAAAAAATCGCCCCGCCCGCTGGAATGTTTTCTGCATGAATTTTCCCTCCATGCGCGTGCACAATACGACGGCAAATTGCAAGCCCGAGCCCTGTTCCACCTGAGCCATCTTTTGTCAGACTCGACTGCACGAATGGCTCAAAAATATGCTCAAGCTCTTTTTGTGGAATGCCGCAGCCCTCGTCCTGCACATAAAAACGCAAACTATCAGAACTGAGCATCTCCAGGCCAACGATAATTTTTTGACCTGCCTGCGAAAATTTCAATGCATTGGCGACGACATTGCGCAATACCTGATGAATCCTGATCGCATCGGCCAGCATCATCACAGGCGCGTCAGGCATACACTTAAATAACTTCACCGATCTTGCACTTAGCAGTGGTGCCAATTCCTTTTCCACCTCATCAACCAACTGCCTGGCATCGACCCGGGTGAAATCCGCCTCGGAAAAAGCACTGTCGATTTTTGAAATATCCAGTAAATCATTGACCAGCGTAAGCATGCGCTGTCCTGAAGTGTGAATGTCGTTGAACATTTCCGATACTTTCGGCTGCTCCTGCGTGCGCATTAAGCCTAATTCAGAGAACCCCAGGATAGACTGTAGGGGCGTACGCAACTCATGGCTGATATTGGCGATGAACTCTTCCTTGGTTCTCGCAGCTTCCCGGGAACTGCGCCATGCAATCCTCGCCATGACAATAATGACGGTGAATGCCAACGCTCCGACAAGAACAAACCAGGACAGCAATCTAAACCAGTCGTTCCAGACTGCCGACATGGGACGCTCCACTAGCGACACGAGAGGCCAGGCGCGTGAAGTACGGACAGAAACAATCTGCTCGCCCTCACCTGCGCCGGTGCCGATGTATGTACCTTGGGCACGGGGTTTGAGTTGATCGATGATTTCAAGATGACCCGCTAGCGTTGTACCTAGTGGTAGCACTTGTGGGTAGCTCGCAATGACATCCCCGGTATAAGAGGTCAGGACGGCTGAAAAATCAGACTCTCCAAGCGCAACCGCTTGAAAATTAGCAAAAAAATCAGGGTTCAACATTGCCACCAGATACAAAGTCCGGGCATCATGCGTCAGCACCCTGCGAATCAGGGGGAGTGCAAAAATCTTCAGCGACTCCGCTGACGGCTGGCGACCGGATGACAGATACTCCAGATAGCGCACGGGAATCAAACGCGATAAAACGGGAGCATCGTTGACGGGCAACACACCAAACATTTCCAGATTGATGCGCTGATCTTGCTCCCCCTCGCGACTCGACATCACAATCAGCCCTGAGCTATCGATTAAAGCTAAGCTACGGATTGAAGTCAGGGAGCCGACTGTTTGCAACGCAGGTGCCCGCAATCTGCTGCCAGAAGCCTCAGTGCTAGCACGTACGGTCTCTGAGAGATCCGCCAGCGCCAAGGCTGCGACATCGAGTGTACGCACAGCATGATCATCGAGCAGGCGGGCAAATAACTCTGCACGGTGCCTGTCATTACGGATGATTTCATTTTTTTCGTACCAGACAATCCAGCCAACCAAGAACGCGACAATAAGCGAGATGACCGTCACAAACCACATGCCCTGACGTGTCAGTGGAGTACGGGTTTCGAGTGTGGTCAAGATGCCTGGCCTCATCATGGACACCTCACCTGACAACCATGGGTGCCATACCGTGCTGTTGGGCAGCGCGCTCAAGACGACCGTCTCGCTTGATCGCATCCACGAACTGGTTCACCCTGTTGAGCCATTGCTGATCGCCGGGCTTGATCGCATAGGCATAAGGCATGACCTCTCGATGGGTATCAGGCGAAATGAGTCGGATCGCGTCATTGCGGTCCAGCACGCGTCGGCCGTTCGGATAATCTGTCATGAACACGTCTATACGCCCCGACAGCAACTCTTTTTCCCTGTTCATGGGAGGTCGCACAACCACAACAGAGGCTTGTTTCAAGCTATCGAGCATGATTGGCTCCATGAAACTTCCGGCCTGAACACCCACAACGACGCCTGGCCGATCAATATCGTCCCAGTATTTGATTTGTCGTTGACCCTTTGTCGTAATTGCATATATGCCACTTTGCATATAAGGCGTGGAAAAGGCTAGCAACTGGGCCCGGGGTGCGATCGCGGCAATCGCAAACATGGCGATTTCACACCGACCAGATAACAAGTCCTCAACCAGTGTTCTGAAAGAAGAATCTATATAAACCAGATCAACACCCAGATCGGTGGCCAGGGCGTGGGAAAGATCGATGTCAATCCCGCTCAGCGCACGCGTATGTGGATTGCGAAAGGTCACGCCATAGTATTCGGGCCAGATGCAGACCCTTAACTGGCCAGCGTCACGAATCCTCGCCTCGGTACCCGCAGCGCAAACACTCGCTGCACCCCAGGAAAAAACGCACAGGATGCAAAGCCATCGCAAAATTGTGTGACGATCCGGTTTTGATATGGTGTGTAGACAATACATAAATATATTGAGCCTGATTAGTCGAACCTGTCGACGCATGCAGGCATCATAATCTGCCTCTACGTACCATTTGTAGTATATATTTCATCTTCCTACGCTTATCAGACGGCTTTTTGATATACAGTACTTTTCATGCCCTTAACTACTGCATCCGTCCTGACTACCTCGACTGCCGACGACCTATCTACGATAGAGGTCGCGCAAATGCTTGGTATGGCAGTCCGGTCTGTTCAGCTAATGGTTGACCGGGGTGAAATCCAGGCCTGGAAAACTTCTGGCGGTCATAGGCGTATTTCAAGACAATCTGTCGCGCAATGGCTTGCCTCGCGCCAGTCAACCCATGTCAACAGCGCACAGACACCCAGAGAGTCAACTTTCAGTCCAGACGGCACGGCTGATTACAAAATACTGCTCATCGAAGATTCCACGCATTTTCAAAATCTGGTGAGCCTGCTCGTCCAGCAGCATTTCCCTGCAGCGAGTCTGCACTTGGCGCACGATGGCATTTCCGGACTCGCAAAATTCGGACAACTTCAGCCAGATTGTCTATTGGTTGATATATTGCTCCCCGGCATTGATGGGGCCACACTGATCACGACCCTGAAATCGGATCCTTTGTTTGCAAACTGTCATCTGGTCATTGTCACCGGATTAAGTCCTGAACAGCTTGAGCCGTATGCGTTCGCCCTGCAGGGTCTGCCGATCATCCATAAAACAAGAATTGCTCTGGACCTGGTTCCTCAGCTGTCTCGAGCCATCACCCAGCAAGCTACCGCCTGACGGTCATGGCTGTTTTGTCACAACAAGTTTTATTGCTGGAAGACGATCCTTTAATGCAACGGTTTGTTTCTCTTGCGCTAGAGGACGAGCCGCTGGAACTGA
This sequence comes from Sheuella sp., assembly GCA_030650995.1. Classification (GTDB taxonomy): domain Bacteria; phylum Pseudomonadota; class Gammaproteobacteria; order Burkholderiales; family Burkholderiaceae_B; genus Zwartia. Next base: position 44,355 of record JAUSCY010000078.1, read on the forward strand.
CTTGTTGCAGCAGTGTTTCCCAGGCCATGCAAGCCATTGAACAGCATGCTTTTGACTGGATACTGACAGATTTGATGCTGCCTGGAGAGTCGGGTCTGCATTTCATAGAAAAAATTTCTTTAATGCCAGAGCTGCTTGGACCGGCACGGATCGTGGCGCTCAGCGCAGGGATTGATCTCGTCATGCAGGACAGGCTCACTGAGCTCGGCGTTAAACGCCAACTGCTCAAGCCCGTTTCTGTAAAAGTACTGCAAGAGCTTTTGCGGTCAGGCTTGGAACACGCTGAGCCGCCAGACAGGACGCTCAGTACATGCTCAACAGTCATAGAAACTTACTTTGGCGGGCAGGCTGACTTATATGAAAAATTTTCGCAGCAGTCACGCCTGCAGTTTGCACAGGACATCTACGATGGTGAGCGCGCCGTTCAAGAAAAAAACAGTGCTGCATTGCACAATAACGCCCATAGTTTGAAGTCAGTCCTTCTCCTGCTAGGAGAGGCGAACGCCCATCAGTGTGCTGAAACCCTTGAAAATCTGACAGGATCAGCTGATTTTTCCACGCAAGCAGCGCAGGAATGGCAAAAATTGAAAAATCACTTAATTGTTCTGGCTGTCGATCAACCACACTGACACGGCGAGAATGATGTGCAATCGGCCAAGAAGTCCTATACTTCGATGTCATGCGGGGGTACTTGGCGTTGAGCGTCAGGTTGAGAGAGTCCCTTCGTACCAGTACGGATAATGCCGATGCTGGGAGCGTATTCCAAATCCTTTGGAATCCATCCCGATTCGGCTCCAAATTAATGCTTGGAGCGTTTCAATGAATGCCAACCCCAAATTTCTGGCTGCCACTGCTGAAGTCGATGCGGCCGCTATCTCCCCCTTGCCAATGTCACGCAAGATCTATGAAGTAGGCTCGCGTCCGGATATTCGGGTACCGTTCCGCGAGATTTCACAAGACGATACCCCGACGTCTTTCGGTGGCGAAAAAAATCCACCTTTGACCGTCTACGACTGCAGCGGACCTTACACAGATCCCGATATAAAAATCGATATCCGTAAAGGCTTGCCTGAAATGCGTCGTACCTGGATCGAAGAGCGCGGCGATACTGAATTACTCACAGGTCCGTCCAGTGTGTATGGTCAGGAAAGACTCACAGATCCAAAACTGACGGCCATGCGCTTTGATTTGCGCCGTCATCCGCGTCGCGCGAAGCCAGGCGCAAACGTTTCACAAATGCACTATGCGCGTCGTGGCATCATCACACCGGAAATGGAATACGTTGCCATTCGTGAAAATCTGCGCCGTGAGCAATACATCGAATCATTGCGTGCGACCGGCCCCGAAGGCGAAAAAATGGTTAAACGTATGCTGCGCCAGCATGCGGGTGAGTCGTTTGGTGCTTCGATTCCCTCGTTGATCACCCCCGAGTTCGTGCGTGAAGAAATTGCCCGCGGCCGCGCCATCATTCCTGTAAACATCAACCATCCTGAAGTCGAGCCCATGGCGATTGGCCGGAACTTTCTGGTCAAGATCAATGCCAATATCGGTAACTCAGCGGTGAGTTCTGGAATTGGTGAAGAAGTTGAAAAAATGACCTGGGCAATCCGCTGGGGTGGCGACACAGTGATGGATCTGTCGACCGGTAAACATATCCACGAAACGCGTGAATGGATCATCCGCAACTCGCCCGTTCCGATCGGCACGGTGCCGATCTATCAGGCGCTGGAAAAAGTTGATGGTAAGGCTGAAGACCTGACCTGGGAAATTTTCCGCGACACGCTGATCGAGCAGGCAGAACAAGGTGTCGACTACTTCACCATTCATGCCGGTGTTCGCCTCCCCTATATTCCAATGACCGCAGAGCGCATGACGGGAATCGTATCGCGTGGTGGCTCCATCATGGCCAAGTGGTGCCTGGCGCATCACAAAGAAAGTTTCTTGTACGAGCGCTTCGAAGAAATCTGTGAAATCATGAAGGCCTACGACGTGAGTTTCTCGCTTGGCGATGGCCTGCGTCCAGGATCGGGCTTCGACGCAAACGACGAAGCGCAGTTCGCGGAGCTCGAAACATTAGGTGAACTGACAAAAATCGCGTGGAAACACGACGTACAGGTCATGATCGAAGGCCCCGGACATGTTCCGATGCAGATGATCAAAGAAAATATGGAAATGCAGCTCAAACATTGCGACGAAGCGCCTTTCTATACGCTCGGACCACTGACGACCGACATCGCCCCCGGCTACGATCACATTACCTCCGGTATTGGTGCTGCACTGATCGGCTGGTACGGTTGCGCCATGCTCTGTTACGTCACGCCCAAAGAGCATCTGGGCTTGCCGAACAAAAAGGACGTCAAGGACGGCATCATCACTTACAAAATTGCTGCGCACGCTGCCGACCTGGCAAAAGGTCATCCTGGTGCCTCAATCCGTGATAACGCCTTGTCTAAAGCACGCTTTGAATTCCGTTGGGATGATCAGTTCAATCTGGGCCTGGATCCCGATACGGCGAAAGACTTTCACGATGAAACCTTGCCCAAGGATTCAATGAAAGTTGCGCACTTCTGCTCAATGTGCGGCCCGCACTTTTGCAGCATGAAGATCACACAGGATGTTCGCGAGTATGCGCAAAAGCTTGGGGTGGCAAACGATGCAGCACTCAAAGCAGGCATGCAGGAAAAGGCGATCGAATTTGTGAAAAAAGGCGCTGAAATCTATCACAAGACTTAAGCCCTAGTTCCTCCTGAACACTTATCGTGTTCGGGAGGGCTATTTCTGTCTGGATCCCATGCAAAAAACATCACGCCTTGCATTCATAGACGCCATGAAGGGCGTGGGTTGCATCGCGATTGTCCTGCATCACCTTGCAATTTATGGACCGATGTCGGAAGTGGTTAGTCAAGTTGCACCCAACCTCATTGAAGGACTGATTCTCTACGCAAGACTAGCCGTACAAATGTTTTTTGTGCTTGCTGGTTTTATGGTTGCCAGCCAGATGGCGCCAGAGGGTCACACGGTTTTCAGAGCACCCGCTTCATTAATCTGGAAACGCTACAAACGTCTTGTCACGCCATTTCTGTTTGCAGTGGCTTGCGCCACGCTCATCACAGCAATCGTGCGCCCCTGGTTCGTCCACGATTCACTGTCTGACGCACCAAGCATCGCACAGTTACTTGCGCACGCATTCCTGATGCACGATCTTCTTGATCTGCAGGCCTTGTCAGCGGGCGTATGGTTTGTCGCGATCGATTTTCAATTGTTTGCGGCAACGGTGCTGATGACAGCGCTGATGCATCGCACATCAGAAAAATGGCGTGCGGCGTTTCCCATCCTGATTATTTTACTTTCTGCAATTTCATTGTTTGCCATCAACCGTTACAGCGCCTACGAAAACTATGCGCCTTACTTTTTTGGTGCATATGGACTGGGCATGCTGTCGTACTGGTCAACGCGTCCCGCGCGGGCTGGCGTAGGACTGGCCGTCATCTGCGTACTCAGTGTGATGGCCCTGATACTGGAATTTCGTTCTTCTATTTCTGTCGCATTCGCCACTGCGGTGCTGGTGAGCATTGCAAGCCAGACAGGCTGGCTTGCACGCTGGCCCAAACCGGGCTTACTGACCTGGCTCGGACATCGTTCCTATTCGATCTTTTTGATTCACTATGGTGTCTGCATCGCGTTCAATGCAGTCTGGAGCAAATTATTTCCAACCGGTGTCGTGATCAATGCACTCGGCATGCTGGCTGCAGTGCTTGCCTCCGTCGGTGCGGGGGCACTCCTTTATCGCTATGTCGAAAGTCAGCAAGGCGTCATTGGGCGTAACAAAAAGACATCCTTGCTGCTTGCAGTGGTCATCGCAGCCCTTGTGATTGAAAGCATCACCTGGTAGGTGGCGGACTAACCCAGACTAGGGGCCAGTGACCGCTTCACGTCCTCCATACTGCGTCCTGAGCGCGCGACATAATCCTGCACCTGATCTTCACCAATTGTGCCGACGTTGAAATAATGCGATTGCGGATGGCTGAAATAGAAACCAGACACACTCGCTGCAGGATGCATCGCATAGCTTTCGGTTAAAAGCATACCGATATCAGAACCATCGAGCACCTCGAACATTTCTTTTTTGACTACGTGCTCGGGACAAGCAGGGTAACCAGGAGCAGGACGAATACCTTGATAACCTTCCTTGATCATTTCCTCGTTGGACAATGACTCATCCGGCACATAGCCCCACAAATCCGTACGGACACGTGCGTGCAATGCCTCAGCAAAGGCTTCGGCCAGGCGGTCAGCCAGAGACTTGAACATGATTGACGAATAATCGTCATTTGCTTTCATAAACTCCTGCTCTTTTTTCTCTACCCCGAGACCAGCGGTCACAGCGAAGAGCCCGATGTAATCCATCACGCCAGAGGATTTAGGTGCGATGTAATCAGCCAGGCACTTATTTTCAACACCTTCGCGCTTGACACCCTGCTGGCGTAAACCACGCCAGGTAAATAAAACTTTCTGACGCGTCTCGTCCTGATAAATTTCGATGTCATCATCATTGACGGTATTGGCAGGATAGAACGCCATCACACCGTTCGCAGTGAGCCAGCGCCCATCCACGATACGTTTGAGCATGGCCTGACCATCAGCGAATACTTTTTTAGCCTGCTCACCAACGACTTTGTCCTCGAGGATTGCGGGGTACTGACCAAACAAACTCCAGGTCTGAAAGAAAGGTGTCCAGTCAATGAAACGTGCGAGTTCAGCCAGATCAAAGTTCTTGAACGTACGACGCCCAATAAATTTGGGACGTGGCGGTGTATAGTCTGACCAGTCAATCGCAGGCTTCGCTGCGCGGGCACTCGTGATTGAAATCAGCGGTGTCGCTTTACGACTGGCATGCCGGCGGCGTACTTCCTCGTATTCGACTGTGAGTTCTTCGAGATAGGTGTTAGCTGTCTCCGAGACCAGATTTTGCGCAACGCCTACAGAACGGCTGGCATCCGGCACATAAATGACAGGGCCTTCGTAATGCGGTGCAATTTTGACTGCGGTATGCACGCGGCTCGTAGTCGCACCACCAATCATGAGAGGTATTTTGCGGCTGCGGAAATATTCATCACGCTGCATCTCGCTTGCTACGTAAGCCATTTCTTCAAGGCTAGGCGTGATCAGTCCTGACAACCCCACAATATCAACGCCTTCAGCTTTGGCACGCGCAAGAATTTCTGCGCACGGCACCATCACACCCATATTGATGACTTCAAAGTTATTGCACTGAAGCACCACTGTAACGATGTTTTTACCAATGTCGTGGACGTCGCCCTTGACCGTCGCAATCAGGATTTTTCCCTTCGCGCGCACATCACCACCCGCGGCAGCAATGTGTTTCTTTTCCTCTTCGATGAAAGGAACAAGATGACCGACCGCCTGCTTCATGACACGCGCAGACTTCACAACCTGCGGCAGAAACATTTTGCCCTCGCCAAACAGATCACCGACGATATTCATACCATCCATCAAGGGACCCTCGATGACCTCAATCGGGCGACCGCCCCGATCAGAGATCTTCTGACGAATCTCCTCAGTGTCTTCGATAATAAAATTCGTCAGGCCGTGAACCATCGCATGCGCGAGTCTTTTCTCAACCGGCTGCTGACGCCAGGCAAGGTCTTCCTCACGTTTGATACCACCGCCCTTGACACTATCGGCAAAGGCCACCAGTCGTTCGGTCGGCGTTCGTGTGTCACCAGCCTCTTTACGTCCAAGAGGCTGTGCACGATCCAGCACCACGTCCTCGACCAGGTCACGCAATACGGGATCAATCTCGGCATATACGCCCAGCTGTCCGGCATTGACGATGCCCATCGACATCCCTTCGCGAATCGCGTAATACAAAAATACCGTATGGATAGCCTCTCGCATCGGCTCATTACCACGAAACGAAAAGCTCACATTTGAGACACCACCTGAAATACGCGCATGGGGGAGGTGCTCACGAATCCACTTGGTAGATTCAATAAAGTCGACAGCGTAATGGTTGTGCTCATCAATGCCTGTGGCGATCGCAAAGACGTTTGGATCAAAAATAATGTCTTCAGGAGGAAATCCGACCACCTCAACCAGCAATTTATAAGCACGCGAACAAATAATCTGGCGGCGTTCATACGTATCGGCCTGACCTTTTTCATCAAAGGCCATGACAACCGCAGCAGCGCCATATTTACGGCATAGCTGTGCTTGTCGCAAGAAGGGCTCCTCGCCCTCTTTCAGCGAGATCGAATTGACGATCGGCTTACCCTGCACGCACTTCAGTCCCGCCTCAATCACGGACCATTTTGAACTGTCAATCATGACAGGCACACGGGCGATATCCGGCTCAGAGGCGATCAGGTTCAGGAAGCGATGCATGCAGGCCAGCGAATCCAGCATGGCCTCATCCATGTTGATATCGATAATCTGGGCACCGCTTTCAACCTGCTGTCGAGCCACCGCGACGGCCTCGTCATACTTCTCCTCGCGAATCAGACGTGCAAACATTTTGCTGCCGGTCACGTTGGTACGCTCACCGACATTAATGAACAAGGAGGCATCGTCAAAATTCAGTGCTTCAAGACCGGACAGACGTGTCTTGACTTCGATCTCGGGCACAACACGAATCGGCAATGCGCATACTTTTTCTGCAATGGCACGCACATGATCCGGCGTAGTACCGCAACATCCTCCCGCCATATTCACGAGACGAGATTTGGCAAACTCTTCGAGCAATGCTGAAGTATCAGCAGGAGTTTCATCAAATCCCGTCTCGCTCATCGGATTAGGCAGACCCGCATTCGGATATACGCAAACATAGGTGTCACAGATTTTTGACAGCTCTGCTATGTACGGGCGCATCAGCGCCGCACCCAGTGCGCAATTCAGTCCAATCGTGATCGGACGCGCGTGGCGCACAGAATTCCAGAATGCCTCGACCGTCTGGCCTGACAAAATTCGTCCCGAAGCGTCCGTAACCGTCCCGGAAATCATGACGGGAAGACGTTCGCCGCGTATTTCAAAGACTTCTTCGACAGCGAAAATCGCTGCTTTTGCATTCAGCGTATCAAAAATGGTTTCGATCAGTACCAGATCAATACCGCCATCGAGTAGCCCGTTGAGTTGCTCAGCGTAGGCGATACGTAACTCATCAAAAGTGACGTTACGTGCACCCGGATCATTGACATCGGGAGAAATTGAAGCAGTTTTTGGCTGAGGGCCGAGTGCGCCAGCAACAAAACGCGGGCGCTCAGGCGTGCTGAACTTGTCGCAGGCTGCCCGGGCAATCTTTGCGGACTCAAGGTTGAGTTCATACGCGAGCTCAGGCAGGTCGTAGTCCCCTTGCGCAATGGTGGTTGCGCCAAAGGTGTTTGTCTCGATCACATCAGAGCCAGCCTCAAGGTATTGCTCATGAATCTCACGGATAACATCAGGGCGGGTCAGTGTGAGCAACTCATTGTTGCCCTTGACGTCCTTACCGTGCCCGAGAAAACGCGGCCCACGAAAATCCGACTCTGACAATTTATAGCGCTGGATCATCGTACCCATTGCGCCGTCCAGGATCATGATGCGCTTGCCCAGCGCGCGGGCGAATTCAGCACCGCGGGTGTAGCTTTCAAGGGGATAGGGCAACTTGGGATAGGACATAGTGAGGACCGACCAGAAATAAAGGGCGAAGACCTGAGGAAATGGTCTTGAGCCAACCCGTCATCGTACCAAAAACACACCTTCTTTAGAGGATAATCCACTTATGTTGGGCGAGACCTACACTTTGGTCATGCCCAAGCCCATCCGATGACCGATAGTGTTTGTCAACGTTGCTCTGCGGATGTAGCATCAGAAACCCACTATTCGGGTGTCTTTGAAGCGATCTCATGCCTGCATTTTTGCGTCAGTGCTTTATCCCCCTGTGCTTTTGGGCAGTCAGCCTGTGTGTTGTTGGTGGGCCCGCCCGCGCGCAAGGAATAGAGCTGATCGATGACAGCGGCCGTGCCGTGGTTCTCAAAGCACCTGCACAACGCGTGGTGACCTTATCTTCGCAGGTCACAGAAATCGCCTTTGCAGCAGGTGCAGGCAATAAAATCGTAGCCACGGTCAACTCCAGCGACTTCCCCGCCGAGGCACTTAAACTGCCCCGTATTGGTGAAAGCTTGCAGCCTGATTACAACAAGATCGCCTCCTATCGGCCCGACCTGATCATTAGTCAGCTCTCCACACAAGTCGATCCGCTTGAAGAGCTTAACGTCCCTTTGTTTATCAGTGCGCCCGAATCCCTTGCTGAAATCGCTGACTCAGTCGAAACCTTTGGCGCATTGTTAGGCACCTCCAATATCGCAAGACCCCGCGCGGACTTATTACGTCAGACGATTGACATGCTGATCCACACCAACGCCAGTCGCAGCGCGCAACAACGGCCTGTCAGAGTATTCATTCAGGCGGGACCCGAGCCAGACCTTACCCTGAGCGGTGATCACTTATTGTCTGATGTCATTGATCTCTGTGGCGGACTCAACGTATTTGCGCAGGAATACTCTCTGACCCCTAAAATCAGTCCTTCAGAGGTTATTGCGGCCAAACCGGACATCGTCCTGGTCGGCCGGTCTGGCGCTGGCTCAGCACCCGTAGCTGACCCGCAAGCTCTGGCATACTGGAAGTCTGTCGGATTGCCCGCCGCACGCAACGGACAAGTATTCATGATGGAAGCCGATGTGCTCTTTCGTCCCGGCCCGCGTCTGATCGAGGCCGCAGGGTCGCTCTGTGCGGCAATCGATCGCGCACATCAATAATTAAATTGTGTGCCTGCGTGACAACAATCTGGCGACACAAAGATTTCTCAAGGTTTAATGAACATGACACAGCTCGACCCCCTGACTATCGCAGGTAAAACCTACCATTCCAGATTACTGGTCGGTACTGGTAAGTATGCCGACTTTAAACAAACGCGCGAAGCGATCGATCAGAGTGGCGCGCAGATCATCACCGTGGCTATCCGTCGCACGAATATCGGTCAAAACGCCAATGAACCCAGCCTGCTTGAGTATTTACCCCCTTCGCAGTTCACCTATCTTCCAAATACAGCAGGCTGCTACAGCGCTGACGATGCTGTGCGCACGCTACGCCTGGCCCGCGAGTTGCTCGATGGCCACCAGCTTGTCAAACTCGAAGTACTTGGCGATCCGCACACCCTGTTTCCAAACATGCCTGAAACACTGGTTGCAGCTAAAACCTTAGTCGCTGAGGGCTTTGAAGTGATGGTGTACTGCACCGACGACCCGATCCAGTGCCGTATGCTTGAGGATATCGGTTGCGTAGCGGTCATGCCCCTGGCCTCGCTGATCGGTTCAGGTATGGGTATTCTGAACCCCTGGAATCTGCGACTTATTATCGACCAGTCCCGCGTCCCCGTATTGGTCGATGCAGGCGTTGGTACAGCCTCAGATGCCGCCATTGCCATGGAGCTTGGCTGTGATGGCGTGTTAATGAATACGGCAATTGCCGGCGCTCAAAAACCTGTACTGATGGCCAGCGCCATGAAAAAAGCCGTACAAGCCGGTCGCGAAGCATTTCTGGCAGGGCGTGTTCCGCGCAAGACCTATCAGGCCGCGCCCAGCTCACCGACCACAGGCATGATCGCGCCCTCGGCTGCGAAATAATCTTCACCTTACAAGGCAGGCATGTCCCAAACCGCACCGAACACCCTCACAATCGCTGGTATGGATCCTTCCGGGGGAGCAGGGATTCTCGCTGACGTTAAAACCATGAGTGCCCTTGGCAGCTATGCCTGCGCCGTAGTGGCCGCATTGACCGCACAAAACACGCAGACTGTATCGGACATCTCTCCGGTTAATCCACAATTCGTACGCCAGCAAATTGATACGCTATTTGCAGATGTCGAAATTCATGCAGTCAAAATAGGCATGCTGGGTCAGGCTGGCGTAATCGAGACCGTTGCGGACCGGCTCGCACATTTCCTGCCCAAACACGTGGTGCTCGATCCAGTGATGGTCTCAAAAAGCGGAAACCTGCTGCTTGAGCAAAAAGCCATCGGAGTATTACGTGAGCAACTCCTCCCACAAGCAACCATCCTGACACCCAATCTGCCTGAAGCGGGTGTGCTCCTCGAGCAGCGCCCTGTCGAGCGCGTGCGTGAAATGCGCAGTGTGGCCGAGCGTCTGCGCAATCTGATGTCTTATTCGGGACATCGTTGGGTTTTCCTCAAGGGTGGGCACTTACCTGGAAATGAAACCATCGATTTTTTACACGATGGAGACAAGATGATCGAATTACCGGGGCACCGGATTCCGACAAAAAACACACACGGTACGGGCTGCACGCTGTCTGCCGCTCTCGCCGCACTGCTGCCACAAACAGAAAGTGTTCCTGAAGCGGCAAAAAACGCAAAAGAATACTTGATCCAGGCAATTTTGCATGCAGATGAGCTTAAAGTTGGCCAGGGTCACGGCCCCGTTCACCACTTCTACAAGTGGTGGGCACAAACGCCCGTACAATAAGGGTTTACGTCAATAATTTTGATCGAGCCATGAACGCATCAAACTTGCCAAACATCGAGATCGCCCGCTTCAACATGGTGGAACAACAAATCCGCCCCTGGGATGTCTCAGACGAAAACGTACTGAATGCGCTTTTTAAAGTACGTCGTGAATGCTTTGTGCCTGTGGCATATCGTGCCATGGCGTTTTCTGACCTTGAAATACCTCTGATACTCCAGACGACTGATACCCATCAGGTCATGCTCTGTCCAAAAATGGAAGCCCGTCTTGCACAATTGCTGGCTTTGAAAGCGGACGATTGTGTGCTCGAGGTCGGGACAGGTTCCGGTTATCAGGCGGCCTTGCTCAGCGAGCTCGCCCGCGACATTACCTCCATCGAGATTGATCCACGCTTAGTCGCCTTTGCACAGAACAACCTCGAGCAGGCGCAAATCAAAAACGTTAAAGTTGAAACGGGTGATGGCAGCAATGGCTGGGGTACCACGGAATATGACGCGATTCTGGTGACGGGTTCACTGCCAAGCATTCCTGACGCGCTGAAATATCAGTTACGTGTTGGTGGCCGTATGGTGGTAGTGGTGGGTCAGGCGCCTGCAATGACTGTATTCCGTATTACACGAACCACTGCAGCCAGCTTTGAGACGACGTCACTGTTTGAAACTGTGATCAAACCACTCACAGGCCCTGTCGTATCGCATTTCAAATTTTAATTGCAGTCCCCTTATTTCTGGGGCTGCCTTATTTTTGTGACGAGCGCAGTGGTTGAACGTGCGAATTCAAACGGAATAGCCACTGCACGTCCACCCCATGATTCGACCAGCTTTGTTTCAGGCAAAGTCTGCATGTCGTAATCGCCACCTTTGACAATCAGATCAGGCCGCAATAGCCCGATGATTTCAACAGGTGTGTCTTCATCGAAAATTGTTACCGCCGTCACACACGCAAGTGCGGCCAAGAGTGAGGCCCGATCCTGAGCCGTATTCAAAGGACGATCAGGGCCTTTGCCCAGACGTCGGGCAGACGCATCAGAATTAACCGCCACAACCAACGAGCCACCGAGCTGAGCCGCCTCGTCCAGGTAAGTCACGTGTCCGCGGTGCAGAATATCAAAAACACCATTGGTGAATACGACTGGTCCTGGCCACACACCTGAGGCAATACGCGCAGCGCAAGCCTCGGGTGAGAGGATTTTATTTTCGAAACGCGCACTCATAGATTGTGTCGGCGATGACTGAATTGAATTAAACGGGTGCCACGACGGGGGTCGCCGCGCGCATCAACTCTTTGCGATAACGATTCAGGTCCTGGACTGTTTTGAAAGAGTGATCGAACAGCAAAGACATGTTGTGCAAAATACGGGTTGAAACTTTACCTTCCCATTCCTTATCAAAAACAATCTGCGTATCCAGCCAGCGCTCGAGCCAGCCTGGCTCAGGGAGCTTGGACTGAACGGTGTCGTCCGGGAACATCGCTTTGTTGACGTGCAGATTGGTTGGATGCAAAGCTTGGGGCGTACGATGGGCAGAAGCCATCAGCACACCAATTTTTGCAAACGCGATGCGTGCCTGCTCACCGATTTCCTGACCGCGCTGTGTCAACGCACGCTTCATGTAGCGCAGGTACGCGCCTGCATGACGCGCCTCATCCTGGGAAATGATTTTGTAAATCGATTTGATGACAGGCTCCGTATGCCAGTCTGCCGCGCAACGATACCAGTGATTAAGCCGCACCTCGCCGCAAAAATGCAACATCAGTGTTTCGAGTGGAGGCGCTGGATCAAACTCAAAGCGCACTTTATGCAGCTCTTCTTCAGTTGGAACCAGATCAGGTGCGAACCTGCGCAGATATTCAATCAGGACCAGGGAATGTTTTTGCTCTTCGAAAAACCAGACCGACATGAACGCTGAAAAATCGCTGTCATCTCGGTTGTCGCGCAAAAACATTTCGGTCGCAGGCAAAGCCGCCCACTCCGTGATGGCATTCATTTTGATCGTTTGGGCTTGCTCATCTGTGAGCTTGCTGCGATCAAAGTCCTGCCAGGGGATATCCGTCTCCATATTCCAGCGCACGGATTCCATCGATTTAAAAAGTTCTGTGTAGAGCATATTCATTGCCTTAAATATTGGAGCTGCATTTCAACGCATCAGCGTCCAGAGTGCCACGGCCAGGGCCACTGCGGCCACACCGACTAATGCCATTAATAAACGATTGCCTTGCTCACGCGCCAGGCGCATACGCTGCAATTCGGACAAAACAGATGCAGATAAATCAGGACGGCTCAGTTGCGCGTGCATCAACCGCGGAAATTCAGGAATCCACTGTGCCCACTGCCCTGCTTCCTGTGTAAGTTTTTTACGTATCCCGAGCAGACCCACCCGCTCGTGCATCCAGTTTTCAAGATATGGCTTGGCTGTTTTCCATAAGTCTAACTGCGGATCAAGCTGGCGACCTAATCCTTCGACATTCAGAAGGGTTTTTTGTAATAAAACCAGCTGAGGTTGAATTTCAACATTAAATCGGCGTGATGTCTGGAATAACCGCAATAAAACTTGTCCGAGAGAGATTTCCGCAAGAGGGCGATCAAAGTAAGGCTCGCAGACGGCACGCACCGCCCCTTCAAGCTCTTCTTCGCGGGTCGTGAGGGGAACCCATCCGGACTCTATATGTAACCGCGCCACGCGCCGGTAATCCCTCTGAAAGAAAGCCAGGAAATTTTGCGCAAGATAGTTTTTATCGAATTCAGAAAGCGAGCCTACGATACCAAAATCCAGCGCGATATATCTGCCCAGAGTTTCCGGACGGTCCGACACATAGATATTGCCCGGATGCATGTCGGCATGGAAAAACCCATCTGTGAACACCTGGGTAAAAAAAATCTCAACGCCCGTACGCGCAAGTGTCGGAATGTCCACCCCCAGCTCGCGTAAACGGTCAACCTGACTGATCGGTAAGCCGTACATGCGCTCCATGGTGAAAACAGTACTCGCGCAGTAGTCCCACATGACCTCTGGAACCCAGAGCAATTCACCACGCGCAGTGCCTGGAGCGAAATTGCGACGTAACTGACTGCAATTCGCAGCTTCACGCAGTAAATCAAGCTCATCGTGCAGATGCTTGTCAAACTCTCCCACCACCTCGCGGGGCTTGAGACGTCTGCCGTCAGGTGCCAGCCGCTCAATCAGTTTTGCTAATACACGCATCAAGGACAGATCTTTATCGATCACATCCAGAATTGCGGGCCGCAAAACTTTGACCGCGACATGACGACCATCGTGCAGGACTGCAAAATGCACTTGCGCAACGGAGGCAGAGGCAACCGGATCGACTTCAAAATGCGCAAATAGCACTGAAGGTGGCTTCCCGAGGGCTTGCTCAATGCAAGCTGCAGCAACTGCAGAGGGAAAGGGCGCTACACGATCCTGCAACAAGGTCAATTCGTCTGCAATATCGGGAGGAATCAAATCCCGGCGGGTCGAAAGAACCTGGCCAAACTTGACAAAAATTGGGCCGAGCGACTCAAGCGCGAGTCGCAATCTCTGCCCACGTGGCATCTTGGGTCGTGAACCCAGCCTGACCAGCCAGAGCAGTCGAAACGCCATGGGATGATTAATGCCGGACAAAACCAGCTCATCGAGCCTGTATCGCCATACGATCATCACGATACGGGCTAAGCGCGGCAATGACATCATGCGGAACGCCTTTTCGCGTCTAACCGGTCAAGCCGAGCCATTAAATTTAAGTGACGTGCATTTAATGCGTCAATACGGTCAGCAAGCGCTGCCTGTCTGTGACGATGCATGGCAAGCAAAGGAAGCCCTGCCAGCGTATTGGATTCTTCTGCGAAATACTCAGCAAGGTTTTGTGTCAAACCCTGCGTGATAGTTCCTAGCGTCTGCGCCAGACCACGCGCACCCTGCATCAGCTTGCGTGCAGGAATATCACCAATGAAATGTGCCATTGCATCCTCTGGATCCGGACGCAAATCTCTGGCCAGATCAGACACCACCTGTGCAAGCACAGCCTGACCTGAAATATTGATCATTTCAGCCATGTCTGCCTGCGATCGCGAAGAAAAAATACTTGCGACCGAGAGTTTTTCTGCGATGACTTCGAGAGTGACATCCGGTACCACCGCATCATCTGACTGAGTCAGGTGACCCTCGACATCTATCGTGAGTGTCACAGCAAAAGCACCCAGTGCTATCCTGATAGTCTTACCCGCATGACGGGCAAGACGCTCAGCAGCCCAGGGCTGCTGAGCAGTCAGCAAATTGAACGCAGCAGCAATCAGTCGCACGGGGTGCAACGTCGCGAAATCTGGAACGGAGGGCGTGAACTGTTTCACGTACATGAGATGCCAGGCGTGAGCAAAGACAGCATTTTAACGGGTATTCCATTCACAACATGTGACTCAAGCCAGTTGCGGCAAGCTGTTTCAACAAAAAACCCGCACTTGGCGGGTTTTTTGAAAGAAAAGACCTGATCTGAATCAAATCAGCCCGCCTGATCAACTGGAATTTGCTGAATACCAGCCAACAACCAACCGCCTTGCTCAGGCTTGTACAGATTCCAGACTTCTTCGAAACGGAAAGCTTCCGCACCCGCCTGTTCGCGCAACATGCCTGAAAAACGCACGCTCGCCAGATGACCGTCTGTAACTTGCTCGATTCCGAGCATTTCAGCATTCAGCAGCACGACTTCAGTCTGATTAGTACCCGTACGACCACTGAGCTGAACCTGCAATTCTTTCATCAGATCATCTGTCAGGAAATTACGTAATTGCGATACATCGCCGCTGTCCCAGACTTTCTGAATAGAAATAAATTGCTGCTTGGCTTCGCTCAGGAAGCGCTGACTGTCAAAATCAGCAGGGATAAACCAGTTTTGCTCTGGCTGCACAGCATCCGAGCCAAAACCGGCCGACGATAACGCGCCATTACCCGGCGTAGTAGAAGGTGCCGCTGTTTCGCGCATCATCGGCGTGGCAGAAGGTTGCTGGACCGATCCTGCACCGGCGCCCTGCATGGCTGGCTGCTCTGAACCACGACGCAACATACGCACAACGAACATCACGGCAAAAATCACAACACCGGCGAGTAATGCCACCATCAGGAAATCACCCATGGCGCCGCCCAGTCCGAAATGCGACAGCAAGGCAGCGATACCCAGACCCGCAGCAATACCTGCCAGTGGGCCTAACCATTTAGACGCGCCGGTCTTGGCAGCTGCTCCAGCAGCTGCTGCTGGTGCAGCTGCGCTTTTTTGCATGGTCGAGGGTGCCGCGGTTGAAGCGGGAGCCTTAGAGGTCACGTTAGATGACTGACTGCCCACGCTCTTGCCGCTGCCGGCACGCGCTGCGTCAGCGTCAAAGGAAACAACAGATAAGCCTGCAGCGCCCACTGTCAGCACCGCAGCGACTAGAAAACGGGAAAGCGTTCGAAACATGGTGTGCTCCTGAGCGAAAAATTCGCTTTTAAAAATGTTTGTCCAGAAATCTTACTGGAAGCTGAATCTTACTGAAAGCTGAACAATAATGAAAGGGGTAGACCGGAATTTTTTTAAATAGTTCCTCAATGCCCTTTTTTCAGCCCAGTTTGACGCCTTCATGCAACGCCGTCAGGCCTGCGCTCAGATTGAAATACTGCACGCGGGACAGACCGGCCTCTCCCAGCATATTCTTAAGAGTCTCCTGGTCAGGATGCATGCGTATCGACTCCGCCAGATAGCGATAGCTGTCAGCATCGCCTGCAACTTTCTGACCTAGCCAGGGCAGTATCTTGAAGGAATACCAGTCATAAATGGGCGCTAAAGGTTTAGCGACGCGAGAGAACTCCAGAACCAGAAGTTTGCCTCCAGGTTTGAGTACACGCGTCATTTCGGCCAACGCCCGATCCTTGTGTGTCATGTTGCGTAAACCAAACGCCACGCTCACCCTGTCAAAATAATTATCCGGGAAAGGCAGACGCTCCGCATCGCACACTGCAGTAGGCAAAATCAGCCCGTCATCCATCAGGCGGTCACGTCCGACACGAAGCATAGAGTCATTAATGTCTGTAAGCCACACCTCGCCTTGCGGACCAGCCTGCCTGGCAAAGGCTCGTGCCAGATCGCCGGTGCCGCCAGCGATATCGAGCACGCGCATGCCAGGCCGTATCGCTGCACGTGCGATCGTGAAAGCCTTCCAGATCCGGTGCAAACCTCCAGACATCAGATCATTCATGACGTCATAACGCGAAGCAACAGAATGAAAGACCTCGGCCACCTTAGTGGCTTTTTCAGATTCGGCTACGGTCTGGTAACCGAAGTGTGTTTTTTCATCAGACATTCAAAATTACCTGGCAATTTTCTAGGCGGGAACGTCCCATTATGGCAGTTGATCACAGCGCAATCTACATTCCGGGGACAGGCACTGTCATAAACATGACACATTGACGCCATACTATCGCAACATAGTCATTGTGCAGGCTAACACTTAACCGGCTCACCAATATGTCAAGCACCATCTTAGTTGTCGAAGACGAACCCGCCATTCAGGAACTGATTGCGGTGAATTTATCCTTTGCAGGCCATAAAGTTCTGCGCGCTTTTGATGTGGACCAGGCCGAAACGCTGATCCGCGCCGAACTGCCAGATCTGATTTTGCTGGACTGGATGCTGCCAGGCGCCTCAGGCATCACGCTGGCACGCAAACTGCGCAGTGATGAACGCACGCGAACTGTTCCCGTCATCATGCTGACGGCGAAAGGCTCGGAACAGGATAAGGTCGATGGCCTGGAGGCAGGCGCCGATGATTACATCACTAAGCCCTTCTCCCCAAAAGAGCTGATGGCGAGGATTAAAGCCGTGTTGCGCCGCCGTGCGCCACAGCTCACTGATGACATGATTGAGGTGGATGGATTAAAGCTCGATCCAATCTCGCATCGATTAAGTGGCCGCGGCCAGCCTCTGGCCATCGGGCCCACCGAATTCCGCCTGCTGCACTTTTTTATGACCCACCTGGAGCGAGTGTTTTCACGCACGCAGTTGCTCGATCAAGTCTGGGGCGATCACGTTTTTGTTGAAGAACGTACGGTCGACGTTCACATTCGCAGATTACGCAAAGCACTTGAGCCGACCGGACACGACTTGCACGTCGAAACGGTCAGAGGCAGCGGCTATCGCTTTACCTCCCAGATCCCGAAAATATAAAAAAAATTTGTCTTGCGTAGTACTGATGTTGATCTGATGCGAAAATAACAAGTATGAGTTGGTCACGCACTTTGTTGTGGTTTTTATTCTGGTTCATACTGGCAGCCACTGCCCAGTATTGCTGGGATACTTCTGCGGGCTGGATACTCGTCACTCTCGCGTGCGGGATTATCCTCACCCTGCGCAGGCACCAGGCCAATCGGGTGGCTGTCTGGGCGACCCACCCTGAGGCGGACCCTCCTGCCGGCGTCGGGCAGTGGGAAGATATGGTGGCCAGCCTCTACAAGCACTTGCGCGGCCAGGCGATGGCTCTGCGCAACCTGCAACAAACGAATGATGCGGTCATGTCTGCAGCGCAGGCACTGCCAATCGGTGCCGTCACCCTAACCAAAGACTTTCAGATCCGCTGGTTTAACGAAGCCGCTAAAAGAACCCTGCACCTCAAATCAGACCAGGACATCGGACAAAACTTGCTCAACCTCTTGCGCTCGCCACTTTTTGTCGCCTATACGAAACAAACCAGATGGCAAGAACCCGTGATTCTTAAACTCTCACTTGAGGGTAAGAATCAAAGCATCATGATGCGACTCGTCCCCTATGCGGATGATCAGCTCTTACTCATTACGCGTGACCTGACCCACATAGAAAAACTAGAGACGACGCGGCGTGACTTTGTTGCGAACGTCTCGCACGAGATGCGCACGCCTCTCACGGTATTGTCAGGCTTTCTGGAAACCATGCTGGAAGCGCCTAAAGACGCACTTTCGCCTGAGCAAACGCATCAATATTTAAAACTGATGCATGAACAGGCCTTACGCATGGAAGCACTGGTGGCAGATCTGCTGACACTCTCGGCGCTTGAAACATCACTCAGTGCAGACCGGGATACGATTCAGATGGCGCCTCTGATTGAAAGCGCACGGCAACAGGCGGAAATTCTGTCGGGCGGTCGGCACAACTTCAACTGGGCAATCGAGCCCGACCTGAATTTGCTTGGCAACCAGACGGAACTGGGCTCAGCGATCACCAACCTGCTGACAAACGCTGTGCGATACACACCGGATGGTCAGTCCATCACCGTTCAATGGTGCAGCCAGCCAGACGGCTCTGCACGCTACAGCGTGACTGACACAGGTATCGGTATTGCCTCCGAGCATCTGCCCCGTCTGAGCGAGCGGTTCTACACAGTTGATCGTGGCCGCTCCCGGGCATTGGGCGGAACGGGTCTTGGACTTGCGATCACTAAACACGTCGCGATGCGCCATGACGCGCAACTCGATATTCAAAGCAAACTGGGGCAAGGCAGCACATTTAGTCTCGTTTTTGCACCAGATCGCGTGCTGAAAGCCTCCTGAGCGGGTTGGCCACAAAATCAACTTTCACTCTTTGAAATTAAGACATAAACTCAGACGTTATGCATAACTGCTGCATCTTGCGCAATCAGGAACTGATTGCCTTAACCTGATTCATGTCGGAGTGATTAAATGTCTTCACAAGCTGCTTCTATGCCCCCTTTCCATTTGGCTTTCCCGGTTCGCGACATCGAAGAAGCCCGCCAGTTTTATGTCGGCGTGCTCGGCTGTGGCGAAGGACGCAGCGCCCCTGACTGGGTAGATTTTGACTTTTATGGCCACCAGATCGTCGCCCACCTTGCCCCAGACGAGTGCGGTCATAAACAAACCAGCGCCGTAGATGATCACCAGGTTCCCGTGCGCCATTTCGGTGCAGTACTCTCCATTCCACAGTGGGAAGTCATGGCAGAGAAACTCAAGGCGATTGGTACAAAATTTGTTATCGAACCCTATACCCGTTTCAAGGGTGAAGTCGGCGAGCAATCCACCATGTTTTTCATGGATCCCTCGGGTAATGCGATTGAGTTCAAAGCGTTTGCAAACATGGACTCTTTGTTTGCAAAGTAACCCGTGGCAGACGCACAACACCCCGCCCCAGACTCCCCTCCACATTTCAAAATCCGTGCGCAGGGCGATCGCTGCCTGAGCATTGATTTCGGCAATGAAATCGATGTGCAGACGGGGTTGTTATGCCTGTCTGTCACCCAGGCATTACTGCGGGCGAAACTTCCGGGTGTCACCGACATCGTGCCTTCCTACACGTCTGTTGCACTTCACTACGAACCCCGCGCCACCGACGACCTGGCGAGCTTTCATCATCTGTTCGCTGCAATCACTTCACTGATCCAGAGTGGCATACCACCCGTCAGCACAGAAGTCAGAGAGGTCGAAATTCCAGTTTGTTATGGCGGGGAGCATGGTCCCGATCTGAACGATGTCGCGCAAACGACAGGCCTGACCCCAGAGCAAGTGATTGCCCTGCACACTGCGCCAGGCAGCATGGTTTTCATGCTTGGTTTTGCGCCGGGCAGCCCATACATTGGTGTCCATGACCCCCTGTTAGCCTTACCCAGACGCGATGTACCCAGAACTGCGGTGCCTGCCGGCTCAGTTGCTATCGCTAACAGACAATCAACGATTTATCCCAACAGACTGCCAGGGGGATGGCATGTTCTGGGAGCGACTCCGCTCAAATTGTTCGATATGAATCGCTCGCCCCCTACCCTTCTTTTGCCAGGTGATCGTGTCAAGTTCGTACCGATTACGCTCGCAGAGTACGAACGAATCGCTGCAGAACAGCATCAAGGAACAGACACATGAGCATGATCGTGCTCAAGCCAGGCATGCTCTCGAGTTTTCAGGACCTCGGGCGCGTAGGTCATCAGCAATTAGGTGTCCCTGTCTCAGGTGTCATGGATGCACGCGCGCATCAGCTCGCTAACTTACTGGTGGGCAACGACACCGATCAGGCCAGTCTGGAAATAACCCTCACGGGTCCGGCACTGGAATTCACACAGCCCTGCTGTATCGCGCTCACTGGTGCAGATTTAAGTCCAACGCTTAACGGTCAGCCCCTCGCGATGAACCGGCCGATCGTCATCCGTGCACAAGACACGCTCAGCTTTGGCGCCCGAAAGTCCGGCACGCGTGCTTACCTGGCAATGCATGGGGGCTACAAACTTGCGCCTGTTCTCGGATCCACCAGCACCCACATGCGTAGCGCGATGGGCGGCTGGCAAGGGCGTGCACTTAAACGCGGGGACAAAATTGAATTCAATGCCTCGCTCAATGATGCGAATCTGGAAGATCTTGCGCTCGAACTCTGGTCGATCAAAATCTATCTGCCCGCAGCACTCGTACAGAATGTGCGTTCGCGCGCCAGAATCATCACCAGCGAACAATTTCATGATTTCACGCCAGAGAGTCAGCATGCGCTGGCCCATGAAACCTTTCGCATCAGTCCTGACTCCGAGCGTATGGGCTATCGGCTGCAGGGTCCCGAGATCAAACTGACCAAGCCCCGGCAGATGCTTTCGGAAGCGGCTACTTTTGGCACCATCCAGGTTCCCGCAGGCGGACAACCCATTGTGTTGATGGCGGACCGACAGACGACCGGGGGTTACCCAAAAATTGCCTACGTTGCGACCGTGGATTTACCAATGCTTGCGCAGATGGGACCTGGCGACACGTTTGGCTTTGAAATCATCACGCTTGAGCAGGCGCAGGCAATGGACGCATTGCGCACCAAAGCTTTCGCTGCACTGGCTAAAACGCTCGCTCCAGTGCGTACGCACTTGCTCCATCACTATCACTGACTCTTTGACAGAACGACCGAGGCCACTATGACATTGCGTATCGATTTAAATTCCGACATGGGCGAGAGCTTTGGCGCCTGGAAAATGGGCAACGATGAAGCTATCCTGCCTTTTGTGTCTTCGGCAAACATCGCCTGTGGCTTTCATGCAGGTGATCCCGCGACCATGCGTAAAACTGTTGCCGCCGCACTTAAAAATGGCGTGTCACTCGGTGCGCATCCCGGTCTGCCTGATCTGCAAGGCTTTGGACGCCGCAACATGGCCATCACAGATCAGGAAGCATACGACATGATGGTTGTTCAGATCGGCGCACTCGCTGGCGTGGCAGCCTCGCAAGGCGCGAAACTGCGGCATGTCAAAGCACATGGTCAGCTCTACAACATGGCAGTCAATAACGAAGGGCTTACGCGCGCGTTAGCCCAGGCCACCTACGACGTTGATCGTGATCTGGTGTTTTTCTGCCTGGCCGGCACAAAAATGCTGGATATTGCTGAATCCATGGGCCTGAAAGTAGCCAGCGAAGTCTTTGGTGATCGGACTTACTCGCCAGACGGGACGCTGAGTCCACGCAACAAACCCGGCGCCATGATCGAAGATGTAAATGTTTCAATCAAGCAAGTGCTGCAAATGGTTCAGCAGGGGACCATCACGGCCGTCGATGGCTCGACTGTTCACGTCCGTGCGGATACGCTGTGCATTCATGGCGATCAGCCTGGCGCAGCAACCTTTGCCAAGGCGATTCGCGATGCACTGATCGCAGCGGGCATAGAAGTCGGCGTTTAAAGGCTGCAGGCCTGCAGAATTCGCTGTGCGATATGCAGGTCTTGCAACGCAATTCCCGAGCTATCAAATACGGTGATCGACTGATCGCTGGAACGGCCCTTTGCGCGGCCTGTCAGCACCTGTCCGATCGCCGTTAAGCTGAGATCTCCCGATCCGATCTGGGCGGCCACATGCTGAAACTCGCCGATCGTGACGGATTGCGCAGGCAGGTCACAGAAAAGCTCTGCCTGCTCAAGCAGCTGGGCATCAAGCTCCTGCTTGCCTGCGCCATCCGCCCCCATGCAGGATATATGCGTACCGGGGTGAACCATTGACAGGGTAAATAAGGGAGACCTCGAAGGCGTGGCAGTCACGATCATGTCAGCACGAGCGCAGCCCTCCTCTGCCGAGACGATGTCGACTGCCAGACCGTGCGCGGCGAGACGCAGCTTGAATTTTTCAGCGCGCACTTTGTCACGGTTAACAACCAGAACCCGTTCAAGTGGTCGAATCTTTGCAATGGCCAGACAATCGTAACCAGCCTGATTTCCAGCACCGAATACCGTCAGGATGCGGGCATCCTTGCGCGCAAGCAGATCCGTTGCGACAGCGTCTGCTGCCGCAGTACGAAAAGCATTGACCACACCCGACTCGATTACTGCGCGCACACCACCCGACTCCTGATTGAACAAGACGGTGACAGAGTTATGTGTGGGCTTGCCCTTTTCAGCATTGCCAGGCCAGATAAAACCCATTTTCAGTCCAGCCAGAGTATCAGTTGCCCCTGACTTGACTGAAAACCGGTTATTCACATCCGAGCCATGCGCAATCAGCGCAGGAAATACCTTGCCCGACTCGGAACAAGCGGCAATCAGCGCCTCACGAATCGCCTCAAACGCCATTTCATGCGTCACAACCGAAGAGGATTGCGACTCAGGGATATATTGCATCAGAGACCCACCTTAAACAAGTACGCGTTCAATTCCACCATTGTTCGCCTTGGCAACATACTCTTCGAGCCAGTTTTCACCCAGGATCAGTCGCGCCATTTCAACAACGATGTAATCTGCTTTCGCTCCGGTATCACCTTCAAAACGCGACAGCCCCTGCAAACAGGAGGGGCAGGAAGTCAGCATTTTGACTTCGCCGCTATAACCATCTGCACGCAATGTGGCATTATTTTTGTCGAGCTCCTCTTCCTTGCGGAAACGGATCTGCGTCGAAATATCGGGACGCGTGACGGCAAGCGTGCCTGACTCGCCACAGCAACGGTCTGTCTTGATCGTCGCATCGCCCACCAGCGCACGTACTGTTTTCATCGGATCCTGCAATTTCATCGGCGTGTGGCAAGGGTCGTGATACATATAGCGCACACCACCCACGCCCTCTAGCGCAATGCCTTTTTCGAGCAGGTATTCGTGGATATCAATCAGACGACATCCAGGAAATATTTTTTCAAACTCATAACCCGCCAATTGGTCATAGCAGGTCCCGCAACTCACCACGATCGTCTTGATATCAAGATAATTCAAGGTGTTCGCCACGCGGTGAAACAGCACCCGGTTATCCGTAATGATCTGCTCAGCTTTATCAGCCATACCGTTCGCGCGCTGAGGATACCCGCAGCACAGGGCACCCGGGGGCAAGACCGTCTGAACACCTGCGTGCCAGAGCATCGCCTGTGTCGCCAGGCCTACTTGCGAAAACAGACGTTCTGACCCGCACCCCGGGAAGTAAAAGACAGCTTCTGTTTCAGCCGAAGTCTGCGGATTGCGGATAATCGGCACATAGTCTGCATCCTCAATATCGAGCAGCTTACGGGCCGTCTGCTTAGGCAAACCACCAGGCATTTTTTTATTAATGAAATGCACGACCTGCTCGCGCAAGGCAGGCTTGCCAACTGTGGCTGGCGGTGCCGCAGTTTGCTTGCGCGCAAACTTGGACAGAAAGTCGTTGGCCACACGCTGCAATTTATAGCCGACACCAACCATTGCTTTACGCGTGGCATTGATCGTCGCAGGATCTTTGGCGTTCAAAAAGAACATGGCCGCAGTTGTACCCGCATTGAAAGACTTATGTCCCATACGGCGCAACAATGCCCGCATATTCATGGAGACATCACCAAAATCGATATCGACCGGACAGGGGTTGTAGCACTTGTGACAGACCGTACAGTGGTCGGCCACATCTTCAAACTCTTCCCAGTGTTTGAGACTGATCCCGCGCCGGGTTTGTTCCTCATAGAGGAAGGCCTCAATCAGAAGCGAGGTCGCGAGAATTTTATTGCGCGGTGAATAAAGCAGATTTGCGCGCGGGACGTGCGTCGCACAAACAGGCTTGCACTTACCGCAACGCAGGCAATCTTTAATTGAATTGCTGATCGCACCAATATCGCTTTGCTGCATGATGATGGACTCGTGTCCCATCAGGCCAAAGCTAGGCGTCCAGGCATGACGCAAGTCTGCGCCCGGCATCAGCTTGCCAGCATTGAAATGATCGTTAGGATCGATTTCCCGCTTGTATTGCTGAAATGGAGCGAGTTCAGCTTCAGTCATGAACTCATATTTGGTCAGACCAATGCCATGCTCACCCGAGATCACGCCATCCAGATCGCGGGCAATTTGCATGATGCGCTCTACGGCTTGATTCGCCTCCTGCAGCATTTCGTAATCATCAGAATTAACGGGAATATTCGTGTGGACGTTGCCATCACCGGCGTGCATATGCAGTGCCACGAAGACTCGGCTTTTCAGCACACGATCATGGATCGCCTGTAGTTCGGTCAGCACAGGGGCAAAATCCGTGCCGCCGAACAAACCAATCAACTCCGCTTTGACTTCGGTTTTCCAGGAAACGCGCAGCGTGCGATCCTGGACAACATCAAACAACCTCGCCTCAGGGTGCGTCAGTAATCGTGCGGCCAACTCAGGCACAAGCGCATCCAGGCCGAGCTCTGAAAGAACAGGCATCGCTTGCGACAAGGGCAGATCCAGCTGATCCAGCACCCACTGCCAGCGCACTCGCACACGCTCGATGACCTCAATGGCCAGCCGACGTTTTTCGTCGAGCGCGGCCTCGATGGAGACCCCTTCTTCTGTCGAACGGTCAAGCTTGGCAATCGGCAATGTCGCAGTACCTGCCAGCATCGCTTGCAAGCCATTGAGTAATTTCAGTTTGTTGCGCGTCGAGAGTTCAATATTGATGCGCTCGATCTCATCGGTGTACTCGCCCATTCGGCCAAGCGGGATCACCACGTCTTCATTGATTTTGAAAGCATTGGTGTGCCGCGCGATCGCAGCAGTTCGCGAACGGTCAAGCCAGAATTTTTTACGTGCCTCTGCGCTGACAGCGATAAAGCCTTCGCCGTGACGCGTATTGGACAATCGAACAACTTCGCTGGTGGCGGCCGCAACGGCAGCGTCATCATCACCAACGATATCGCCAATCAGCACCATCTTGGGCAACACACCGCGCTTGCTTTTAGTGGAGTACCCCACGGCGCGCAGATAACGCTCGTCAAGATGCTCCAGTCCTGCGAGCAAAGCACCACGCGCACGGCCGGCAGTATCCAGATAATTAATGATCTCGACAATCGAGGGGATCGCCTCGCGTGCCTGACCAAAAAACTCCAGACAGACCGTACGGCTGTACGAGGGCATGCGATGCAAGACCCAGCGCGCCGCAGTAATCAATCCATCACAGCCTTCTTTTTGCACACCAGGCACGCCCGCGAGGAACTTGTCGGTGACGTCTTTACCCAATCCAACTTTGCGGAAATGCGAACCCGCGATTTCAATCATCTTGCTGCGCAGCGGGCGGGTACCTGCAGGATAGGCACCGTCAGACCATTGCAGCTCAAACCGCACCAATGCTGCATCGTGAATTTTGCCAAGATTGTGATCCAGGCGCGTTACGTCCAGCCAGTTACCATCAGGATCAACCATGCGCCACCAGGCGAGGTTATCCAGCGCTGTCCCCCAGAGCACGGCTTTTTTGCCTCCTGCATTCATGGCGACGTTGCCGCCCACACAGGAAGCTTCTGCAGAAGTCGGATCCACTGCAAATACAAGACCCGCCGCTTCAGCAGCCTCTGAAACACGCTTGGTCACAACGCCAGCACCGGCCCGGATGGTCGCAACAGGTGTCGCGACACCCGGCATGGGCCCAGTCTCAACGATACCCAGTGTGTCGAGTTTTTCAGTGTTGATGACAACCGATTTCCAGGTCAGAGGAATCGCGCCCCCCGTATACCCGGTTCCACCCCCGCGCGGCACAATCGTCAAGCCCAGCTCGATGCATCCGCGCACCAGCATGGCGATCTCTTGTTCCGTATCCGGTGTCAGCACGACAAAGGGATACTCCACACGCCAGTCGGTTGCATCCGTGACATGCGAGACACGCGAAAGGCCGTCAAATTTGATGTTATCGCGGGCAGTGAGCTTACCCAGCACTTTGTTGACCTTGCGTCGCAAGCGGGCAGTCTGCTCAAAACTTTGTTCAAAGCTCTGGATCGCGCTGTAAGCCCGCTCAAGCAAACTAGCTACTTTTTCATCGCGTTCGACATCATCGGATACACGGCGTTTATGGACCTCGCCCAGACGGTGCTGCAGCGCCTCAATCAGAAGCTTGCGACGTTTAGGGTTGTCCAGCAAATCATCCTGAAGGTATGGATTGCGCCGTACGACCCAAATGTCGCCCAGCACCTCATACAACATGCGAGCAGATCGCCCTGTGCGGCGTTCGCCGCGCAAATCAGACAATAAGGTCCATGCATCATCGCCCAGTAGCCGGCACACCACCTCTCGATCAGAAAAAGAGGTGTAGTTATAGGGAATCTCACGCAACCGAGACTGAGGGTCAGCAGGTGGCATGGAACTTAAAAGATGGCTGGCAAACGGAGCGTTCATAGGCTTAATCAGATAGGGGTTGCCATGGACCTATCATTCTAAGCTATCGGATGATTCCACTAGTAATAACCCTATAAAATCAAGGAAAGAGCTTCAGCCTCCAGGGAAGAATTGCAACATCGCCGCGCAAATGACAGCGTAGCGGGCAAACTTGCCGACTGCAATATAAAACAGGCAGGACCAGAAAGGCATCCGCATCCAGCCCGCCACACCACAAAGCGGATCTCCTACCAGCGGCAGCCAGGAAAACAGCAAAACAGGTGCGCCAAAGCGGCGTGCCAGAAACTCGGCATGCGCCTGCCAGCGGCCTGGCTGGGCGGACTTTGCCTCACTTGCCGGCACAACGTCCTCAACAGACTGAGCGGCCATGGCGGGCCTAGAGTCTTCAGGTGGGCCAGCCAGAGCCAGCCTGGCTCCCAATCCCATCCAGTAGGTAATCACTCCACCAAGCGTATTTCCAACTGTCGCCACACCTATCGCAAGCCAGACGGCTGAAGGAGTCAGCGCCACGTATGTCAGTAGCGCGGGCTCCGAGCCCAGAGGCAACAGTGTGGAAGCAAGCAAACTCACCAGAAAAATGGCACCCAGCCCGAACTCAGGCAAGGCCAGCCAGTTGAGTAACGTCTCAGTGAGGTGTTCCAGAACAAACTCCTTTCACAAATCAGGCGCGTTAAAAACATGCCGGGTTAAATGCTGAATGAATCAACGATATTGCTGCGTGGGATAATGTCACATCGGGCAATCAGACGACGCCTCACCATCAGGAACATCATGTCCACAGATTATCTCAAGCGCATTCTGACCTCTAAAGTGTATGACGTCGCGGTCGAGACACCGCTTGAACTCGCCCCACAGTTATCGGCACGTACTGGCAACCGTATGCTTCTCAAGCGCGAAGATACTCAACCCGTATTCAGTTTCAAGCTGCGCGGAGCCTATAACAAAATGGCACATTTGCCTGCTGCCGCGCTTGCACGAGGCGTCATTGCCGCCTCCGCCGGCAACCACGCCCAGGGTGTCGCCCTGTCTGCCAAAAGACTGGGCTGCAAAGCCGTAATCGTGATGCCCACCACGACCCCACGCGTCAAAATCGATGCCGTGTGTGCCCTCGGCGCAGAGGTCATCTTGCATGGCGAAAGCTACAGCGACGCCTACGAGCATGCGCTGACGCTCGAGAAAAAAAATCACATGTCCTTTGTCCACCCCTTTGACGATCCGGACGTGATTGCAGGACAAGGCACGATTGGTATGGAAATTTTGCGTCAGCACCCGGGCCCCATTGATGCGATTTTTGTCGCGATCGGCGGCGGCGGACTGATCGGCGGCATCGCGGCTTACGTTAAACAATTACGTCCTGAAATCAAAATCATCGGCGTACAAACCGTTGATTCTGACGCAATGACACGCAGCATCAAAGCGGGACGCCGTGTGCAGCTTGCCGATGTCGGGTTATTTTCTGACGGCACGGCCGTCAAACAAGTAGGGATTGAAACCTTCAGGCTCGCTCGTGAGTACGTCGATGACTACATTCTGGTCGATACCGATGCAATTTGCGCGGCACTTAAAGACGTATTCCAGGATACGCGCAGCGTGCTTGAGCCAGCGGGCGCGCTGGCACTTGCCGGTGCAAAACAGTACGCACTGGATCACAAACTTAAAAACAAAACCCTGGTCTCGATCGCTTGCGGGGCAAACATGAATTTCGATCGGCTGCGATTTGTTGCGGAGCGTGCCGAGGTTGGCGAGTCTCGCGAAGCGGTATTCGCAGTAACGCTACCCGAGCAACGCGGTAGTTTCCGCAAATTTTGTGAACTGGTCGGCAATCGCAATGTCACTGAGTTCAACTACCGCATTTCGGATTCCAGCCTGGCACATGTTTTTGTAGGCGTTCAGGTTCAAAGTCCTGCCGAGTCCGAAAAGATCGCGTCGATATTCCGTAAAAATAATTTTGCCACGCTCGACCTCAGTCACGATGAAATGGCCAAAACACATTTGCGCCATATGGTCGGCGGACGCTCAAGCATGGCCGACAACGAATTGCTGTACCGATTTGAATTTCCTGAGCGGCCAGGTGCGCTGATGCGTTTTTTGAACTCAATGAAACCAGACTGGAATATCAGTCTGTTTCACTACCGCAATCAAGGCGCGGATTACGGCCAGATCCTGATTGGCATCCAAGTCCCTGCAGGCAATAAAAAAGCATTTAAGGCGTTTCTGGACGAAGTGGGGTATCCGCACTGGAACGAAAGCGAAAATCCCGCTTACAAGCTATTTCTGTAATCTGAGTCTGGATCAAAGCGAGTACGCGGGATCGGGGCAAGCAATCAGTCCCCTGCAAACTGACATAAGCTGAAAAAAGGCGTCTCTGTCTTGGCAATCAGTTTCGAGCCGCCCAGCTCTGGCAAATCAACGATTGCCAGGGCTTCGACCACGTTGCCGCCAAGCTGCTGTAACAGCTTGATCGCAGCAACCATCGTGCCCCCTGTCGCAACCAGATCATCGACCAGGAGCACACGCTGACCGGGTTTGACAGCATCGATATGCAACTCGACGGTATCGTTGCCATATTCGAGTTCATAAGACTGTGCCACGGTCTGGTGGGGTAACTTTCCTTTCTTGCGTACTGGCACAAATCCGACATTTAAGGCATACGCCAGCGCACTGCCTAAAATAAAACCACGCGCATCGATTCCCACCACGACATCGATGCGCTGGCGCATGTGCCGGTACACCATCAAATCGATTAGCGAGCGAAACGCTGCGGGGTCCTGCAGCAACGGCGTAATGTCACGAAACATGACACCAGGCTTTGGCCAGTCAGGTACGGTACGAATCAGATCACGCACGCAGTCAAGTGACTGTTGAAGAGGGCTCGGAACAATCGGCAGGCTGCTCATCGGACACGCACCGCAGACGATACGCGTTTGGCTTTCGCTCGCGCGGCCTCGACGGTTTCAGCTGTTGCCAGCCCCACCCCCATTCGTCGCTTTTTAAAAGATTCTGGCTTACCGAACAAACGAATATCAGTACCTGGTTCAGAAAGGGCCTGGGCAACCCCCTCAAACGCAACACCTTTCGCGTCAACGCCGCCATAAATCACACTGCTTGCCGCAGGAGCCCTCAGGCTTGTATCGACCGGCAGCCCAAGTAAGGCGCGCGCATGTAATTCAAACTCATTCTGACCCTGGGAGATTAATGTCACCAGACCGGTGTCATGTGGGCGCGGACTCACTTCGGAGAACCAGACCTCGTCACCCGACACAAATAATTCAACACCAAATATCCCCTGTCCTCCCAGGCTAGTCGTGACATCCAGGGCGATCTGTCTGGCACGCGCCAAAGCCTGCGCGGACATTGGCTGTGGCTGCCAGCTCTCGACATAATCGCCCTCCACCTGCAAGTGACCGATCGGCTCACAGAATTTGGTTTCGATCGAACCATCAGCTGCCCGGGCACGCACGGTCAGCAGCGTGATCTCGTACTCGAAGTCGATAAATCCCTCAACAATCACCCGGTCTGCTCCGACCCGCCCACCCTGCCTGGCAATCGCCCAGGCGCTGGCCACATCGGCTGCGCTGCGCAACACGGACTGGCCCTTGCCTGAAGAGGACATGACAGGCTTGACCAGGCAAGGAAAACCAATTGCATCAGTGGCCTGTCCCAGGGACTCTACCGAATCTGCAAAACGATAAGGAGACGTCGGCAAACCAAGCGTTTCAGCAGCCAGGCGGCGAATACCCTCGCGATTCATCGTGAGTTGTGCTGCGCGCGCCGTGGGCGTGACGCGCACTATTCCTGCCGCCTCAAGCTCGACCAGCAGATCAGTCGCGATCGCTTCGATTTCAGGAACAATGACATGTGGACGTTCTTTTTCAATCAGCGCGCGCAAGGCTTCGCGATCCGTCATGGCGATCACATGACTGCGATGCGCAACCTGATGGCCCGGCGCATCGGCATAACGGTCCACGGCAATCACCTCTACACCCAGGCGCTGCAAGGAAATAATGACTTCTTTACCCAGTTCACCCGACCCAAGCAGCATGACACGCAATGCAGTGTCTGAGAGGGGAGTCCCGAGAGTGGGCGCATACGCAGGTATTGAAGCAAAAGTCATAGCAGAGTCCTAGTTTGAACAATTCTGGTGTCTGGCACCGATAACCTGTCAAGAGTGCCACATGATGCACTGACTGGCAACTCTCGCCCATCTGAGCCGTGAAGCGATTAAAATCGTCGAATGTCATTAAATGAATCTGATTTGCTCGCTAACGCACTGACGTCTGCCAGCAAGACTCTGCAACTCGAAGCGCAAGCTATTCTTGAACTTGAGCAAAGGCTTGGGGACGAGTTTGGTCGCGCGGTTTCCCTGATGCTGCAATGTCAGGGCCGCGTGGTGGTCTGCGGCCTTGGGAAAACAGGCCACATTGCCCGCAAAATCGCGGCCACGCTTGCCTCCACGGGAACGCCCTCTTTTTTCCTCCATGCTGCGGAAGCCGTTCACGGCGACATCGGTATGATTGGCCCGCAGGACTTACTGGTTGCACTGTCCTATTCGGGCGCAGGCCAGGAACTCCTGAGTATTTTGCCTGCAGCACACCGACTAGGCGTCAAAGTCATTGCCATGACCGGGCATCCGCAATCCGAGCTTGCCCGCTTGTGCGATGTCCACCTCGATGCCAGCGTATCCCAGGAAGCCTGCCCACTGAATCTGGCGCCAACCTCCAGCACGACGGTTGCACTCGCACTAGGCGACGCCCTGGCAGTAGCTTGTCTGCAGGCCAGGGGCTTTGGCGCAGAAGACTTCGCACGCTCACATCCAGGTGGTGCACTCGGGCGCAAACTGCTCACCAGAGTGTCCGATGTCATGAAAAAAGACGCTGCGCTCCCGACTGTCGGTCAAGATGCGACGATTTTCGAAGCGCTCGAAGAAATCTCCCGAAAAGGCATGGGTATGACTGCGGTCGTCGATGCCTCAGGCTATGCGACGGGAATTTTCACTGATGGCGACCTGCGTCGCCTGATCGAGCGAATTGGTGATGTACGTGGCGTAAAAGTTGCTGATGCGATGACTAAAAATCCCCGCCATATCCGTGCTGATGCATTAGCTGTGGATGCGGCATTAATCATGGACAGCCACCGGCTGAATCAGATACTTGTCTCTGATTCCGAGGGAAAACTGGTTGGCGCCACACATATGCATGACCTGATGGCCGCCAAGGTTGTCTGAATAAAACATGAAAAAAACCGACACTTTCAGCCATCCCGCCGAAGCCCTCATTCTTTCGCGCATACCGCCCTCTACGCGCGAACGCCTCACAAACCTGCGCCTCATGGTGTTTGATGTAGATGGCGTGCTGACCGATGGCAGTCTTTGGTACGGTGAAAATGGCGAAGTACTCAAACGATTCAACGTGCATGACGGACACGGGCTGAAAATGCTCAGTATCAGCGGAATCAAAGTCGCACTCGTCACCGGCAGGCAGGGGCCTATCGTTGACAGACGTGCGGCAGAACTTGGTCTGGGTGATGTCCTGCAGGATGTACGCGACAAAGGGGCTGCGCTTGCGACACTGGCTAAACGTCACCACCTGAAACTCGACCAGATTGGTTTTATCGGCGATGACTTGATCGATCTGCCCGCGATGCGATTAGCCGGCTTTGCAGCGACAGTGCCCGAAGCGCCCTCTTACATCGCACAAGCCGCACACTGGGTGTCAACTCGCTCAGGCGGTCAGGGTGCTGCGCGCGAATGCTGCGATCTGATCCTGGCCGCGCAACAGCGCCTGAGTCAATTTTTCCAGCCAGGCTTGCTCGGCCCCGGCGTAGTGCAATAAGGTTAGGCATGAAAGAAAGATTCGCCCTGATTATTTCCGTAGGTATTCTGTTCATTCTGGTGGCCAGCACCTGGTGGGCCGCTGACTACGCCCAGCGAGCCGTGGATATCGACCCTCCTTCGCGTCTGACGCATGAGCCTGACAACTGGGCAAAAACACTAGTCTTGCTCCGTACTAATCAGCAGGGACAAGTATTCCAGAGGCTTGAGGGCGACCTCATGGAGCATTTCCCGGATGATGATTCTTACGAAATCCTCAAACCCCGAGCCTTCGTTTTACGCCCGCAAAACCCGCTCATCATTGCGACTTCACGCACAGCCACAATTTATGAGAATGGTGACCGTATTGTTATGCACGGTGATGCGGTCATTTTGCGTATGGGCGATCAAGAGCGTGCGCCACTGAATTTCCGCAGCGACGAGCTGACCATGCTGGTTAAGCAAGACATCACGTACACTGACCTTCCTGCAACAGCGGTCAGCGGGCGTTCTAGAATGAGTGGTGTGGGAATGCGTTACAACAATGCATCGCAGACGCTTGATGTCCAGAAATCAACAGATGTAGATATCGCAGCAAAAGACAGCCGTAACAACTCTGAACCCGCTCAAAAAGCAAAACCATGATCAGAATCTCCAAGAGACATACCTTAAACATGCTGTCGGCAATCGTCATCGGCACTGTGATCTGCATGAGTGCCTTGCCCATCGCGCACGCACAGAGCAAGGCCACACCTGCGGCACCTGCCGCGCCTGTTGAGCAACCCAGCACACAGATTCTGTCCGACACTCTGCACTACGATGACATCAAGCGCGAAAGCACCTTTACTGGCAATGTCGTGATGACGCGCGGGCTGATGACCATGAACTCAGACACACTCATACTCAAAGAAGAGAGTGATGGCGCACAATTTGGCACGGCCACGGTCGCACCCGGCAAGCGCGTATTTATCCGTCAGGAGCGCCCTGAAACTTTCGAGGTCCTCGAAGGGGTGGGTCAGCGGGCAGAATATAACGGCAGGGATGAGATTTTTGACTTAATCGGTCAGGCTATTGTTACGCGATTCATCTGCGGCCAGCAATTCGATACCGTCAGTGGCGAAAGAGTTCGCTACAGCCAGAAAACCGACACCTATGAAGCATTTTCCGGGCCGAACTCGGCCAACACGGGTGGTCGCGTGCGCTCGGTGGCACAGCCCCGCGCACGTACTGACGCTGCCGTCGCTGCATGTCGGGCCAAGCAGGGTGCGCCAACAAGCAAGGCGCCCGCCGCCCCCTTACCGGTTCCTCGCGCTAACCCCACTCAAAACTAATCCCTTTTTCAGACCTCCCCCCCAGATACCCAAGCATGCAATCAACGCCTACTCTCAATGCCGCCCCTCAACCCGTCATGCCTGCCGGCAGTCTGAGTGCGACGGGTCTGCGCAAATCGTACGGTGGACGCATGGTGGTCCAGGATGTTTCGCTTTCGGTTAACAGTGGCGAGGTTGTCGGCTTGCTCGGGCCAAACGGCGCAGGCAAAACCACGAGTTTCTACATGATTGTCGGTCTGGTCGCGGCGGATGCGGGTCGCATAGAGATTGATGGAAACTCCATCAGCAGCATGCCGATTCATCAACGTGCGCGCAAAGGCCTGTCCTATCTGCCCCAGGATGCATCCGTCTTTCGGCGGCTGACGGTCGAAGAAAACATCCGCGCAGTACTTGAACTGCAGTTTGACGAAAATGGGCGTCGCTTTTCAAAAACGAAAATCGAAGAGCAGCTTGACGCCTTGCTCGACGAGTTACAAATCTCTCATATCCGTTCCAATAACGCTCTGTCACTTTCGGGTGGCGAAAGACGCCGGGTGGAAATCTCCCGCGCACTGGCCACACGTCCAAGATTCATTTTGCTTGATGAACCCTTTGCCGGTGTTGATCCCATTGCAGTGATCGAAATCCAGCGAATCGTACGCTTTCTGAAAAGTCGTGGAATTGGCGTACTCATCACTGACCATAATGTCCGCGAAACGCTAGGCATTTGTGATCGGGCCTACATCATTAGTGACGGCAAGGTGCTGACCAGCGGCCAACCCGACCAAATTGTTGACGACCCGTCGGTACGTCGCGTCTATCTGGGCGAACACTTCAAAATGTAACTCCAGCCGTGCATGCAGACTCAAGTCTCGACATGCACGGATCTCGCGCCATGGAAAATGGCGCAGCGCACAATAAAAACATTGCTCAGGTTTGCAATAAATCAACCATTGGGTATTGATTTCCTGCGTCAAGTCACTACACTAAAGTTGTTACTTAATTATTAAAGGAGTTTGCCTAGACGTTCTTTACGCGCAATTCGCGCAACATTTTTTCCTTTCAAGGAGATTACATATGAACCTGAGCATCACTGGTCACCACCTCGACGTTACTCCCGCTATCAGGGAATATATTCATACCAAAATGGCCCGCGTTCTGCGACATTTTGATCATGTTATCGACACACAGGTCATGCTATCGGTAGAGCCTCTGAGGCACCGGGCGGAAATTACACTCCATGTACGCGGTAAAGACATCCACTGCGAAGCAATTGAAGAAAATCTCTATGCGGCCATTGATCTGCTGATCGATAAAGTTGACCGAAAAGTCATCCAGCATAAAGACCGTACCCAAAACCACGGCCATCTCGCTGTGAAACGGCAGATTTTCGAAGCAGCCTGACTGCAAGCAAGTTAAACATCAGCGGGGTTTCTAAACTTCCCGCAGCTAAACCCGCCTTGTGGCGGGTTTTTTAATGTATCAAGCAGCACGCGTGTTAAAGACGAATTACGAACGCGTTACAGACGCGTTACAGACGAATACATGGATATACAAACACTACACCCCTATAATCAAGGGATGAAACTTTTGTCGCGTATTTTGCCTTTGAACAACATCTTGTTGAATTTGCCTGCCACGAGTAAAAAACGGGCATTCGAACAGGCTGGTCTTTTATTTGAAAATAACAACGGGCTTGAGCGGGCAGCAGTGTTCGAGAGCCTGTTCGCACGCGAACGTCTCGGTTCAACCGGCCTGGGAGGCGGCGTGGCCGTTCCTCACGGCAGGGTCAAGGGAATCAATCATTCAGTGGCCGCATTTTTGCGTCTTGATCAGCCAATTCCTTTTGATTCGCCAGATGGCAAACCCGTCAATCAGTTGTTGTGTCTGATGGCGCCCGAGTCTGCTGCGCAAGAGCATCTCGATATACTTGCCGAAGTAGCTGAGAGATTGTCTGACGAAAGCGTGCGTCAACGCCTCGCAATCGAAACGGATCCCGTGATTGTGCATCGACTGCTGACCACGGGTTCTGCCTGAAAACCGCTTTGGTGCTGCGCTGACCCACCCCAACACTTCGGAGCCAATATGCTGACAGTCCAGGACCTCGTAGACGACAACACTGAAGATATAGAATTCACGTGGGTCGCCGGCCAATCCGCTGCCGACCGTCTCATTCCTGATAACGGCATGGCCGCTGCAGACCTGATTGGCCACCTGAACTTGATTCACCCCTCAAGAATTCAGGTGTTTGGTCGCGAAGAAATGGACTACTACAAACGCTTTGATGTGCGTCGCCGGGTGCACCATGTTGACGAGTTACTCGCTGGTGGCGTGCCGGCCATGCTGATCGCCGATGGGTTGCAGGCAACGCCCGATCTGATTGAGCATTGCGAACTCCATCACGTCCCCCTGCTCGCCACAACCATCCCCACAGCAAAGCTGATCGACCTGCTGCGTATTTATCTCAGTCGGCGCCTTGCACCCACAACAACCGTGCATGGTGTATTCATGGACGTACTGGGGGTTGGCGTGCTCATCACCGGCGAATCAGGCCTGGGCAAAAGTGAACTCGCGCTCGAATTGATCTCTCGCGGCCACGGCCTTGTCGCTGACGATGCTGTTGATCTGGCGCAGACTTCACCCAACGTCATTGATGGTCATTGTCCGGAACTGCTGCAGAATATGCTCGAAGTACGGGGACTCGGTTTACTGAACATTCGTACTATTTTCGGTGAAACCTCCGTACGCCGCAAAATGAAACTCAAACTGATCGTGCATTTAGTACGTGCGACTGCTCAGGATAAATTCGAGAGGCTACCGCTGCAGGACATGACCCAGGAAATTCTGGGCTGCCCGATCCGTAAAGTTATGCTGCAAGTCGCCGCGGGTCGTAACCTCGCAGTTTTAGTCGAGGCTGCCGTTCGCAATACGATTCTTAAACTGCGGGGGATCGATACGCTTTCCGAATTCATGGAGAAGCAAGCTCAGGCTATTTTAAGGAGCAACACCTGATGGCTGCACTCAACGTCGTTCTGATTACCGGGATCTCTGGATCCGGCAAATCCGTTGCGTTGCGCATGCTGGAGGACGCAGGCTATACCTGTGTTGACAATCTTCCTGTCAGGTTTTTACACGAATTCATCGCCTCTATGCGCGATGACCCTGCGCGACGCGTTGCCGTTGCAATTGACGTGCGCTCACCCGGCGATCTGGACGAACTGCCCGATGTGGTCACAGCCTTGCGCGCAATGGGCACACAACTGCGCGTCGTATTTCTGGACTCGGATGATGAAACACTGACACAACGGTATTCTGAGTCACGCAGAAGGCATCCTCTCTCAGACCGTCTGAGTCAGACTGGGACTGTTCCCTCACTGCTTGAGTGCGTGAGCCACGAGCGAGAGTTGCTCGACCCGTTACGTAATCAAGCGCATGTAGTTGACACCTCGGGCCTGATACCAGGTCAATTACGTGCGTGGATCAGAGACCTGGTTCAAGCAGATCGCAGTCCGTTGATCCTGACCTTTGAGTCGTTCGCTTTCAAACAAGGCGTGCCCAGAGATGCGGACCTGGTGTTCGATGTGAGATGTCTGCCAAACCCGCATTACGATCCCCAGCTGCGTCCCTTGACTGGACGTGATCAGGCCGTCGCCAGCTGGCTGTCAAGTTTTAATGATGTCGGCGCAATGATTGACGATATAGAGTCATTCATTCGCAAGTGGCTGCCTCGTTACACAGAGGATACCCGCAGCTACTTAACAGTGGCGATTGGCTGCACGGGCGGCAAACATCGCTCTGTGTATGTGGTCGAAACACTCGGCCTGCGCTTTGCGGATCATCAACCGCTATTGCTGCGGCATCGCAGCCGACCAGAGTTCGTGTGATGTCTATTCAAGCGATGCCAAGATGGCGCATGCTGATTGCATGCTTGCTGCTGGCCCTGCTTGCGGCCTGCTCAGGAACCAAAAAGGGCGGCTATTACAAAGATGACGGACCCGAGGCAAACCCTCCTTCCAATCTGGACAAAGTGCCAGATGCCGTTCCCAAAATCGAGCCGCTTGCCAGTGGCGCGAACAAACCATACAACGTATTTGGTCGCTCCTACACCCCGGACGTAAGCGGAGGCCCCTACAAAGTACAGGGTCGCGCCTCCTGGTACGGAAAAAAATTCCATGGCAACCCGACCTCAAACGGCGAGCGTTATGACATGTATGGAATGACTGCCGCGCACACAACATTACCCATCCCAAGCTATGTACGTGTGACGCGGGTCTCAACGGGCAAATCCGTCGTATTGCGCGTCAATGATCGAGGACCTTTTCATAGCGATCGTATTATTGATTTGTCCTATGTCGCAGCCTATAAGCTCGGCATGCTGGGGCCCGGCAGTGGTGAAGTGCAAGTCGAACGCATCATGCCCGACCAGATTCGCAACTGGCAACCGCAAAACGCATCAACAATGCTGGCAGATCAAACATCAGTCTTGCCGACCTCGTCATCTGTCACGACCATGGCCGTCGCAACCTCTGCTGGCGCACCATCCCTTGCAAACAGCACCACGTCAGCACCTGCACGTGCATCCCCCAGCGAGCCCACGCCCCTTCCCCCACCTCCCGCAGCCCCCGCTCAGTCCAATGCGGATACGAATACTCGCCAATCGCCTGGAAACATTTCAATGGAACAGGCGCGCCCAGTCCCTGCCGGGAGCATGTTTTTGCAACTGGGCGCGTTTAGTGATCCTGCCAAAGCGCAATCACTGGCCACACAGGTGATGCAAAAAATGCCTTCTGGACTGGATGCGCCCGTACTCGTGGACCAAAACGCCAATAATCTGTACCGCGTGAGAATTGGACCCTTCGCAAGTCGCGATGCTGCGATGCAAGCGCTCACCCCAGTTCAGAATTCGACGGGTGTTGCACCCAGTCTCTCATTACCCTGAGTTTTTTGCCTTCATGGCAAGGACCCGTGCATACAAAGCATCGCGTGATTGCCCGGTCACCCGGGCGGCAACACGGGCAATATCTCGTACGGACATCACCTCAAGCAGCGCCTCAAGCCAGGCATCCACACCGGCAGATTGTTCAAGCTCGGCAGCTTCATCGTAGATAACCTCTGGCGGATGCAGAATCACCACATACTCACCCTGCTCACGGTGCGAGCCCTCTGCCAGCCAGGCCTGTGCTTGCGCAAGTGGCATGGTGGCGACCTCCTCGAAGCGCTTAGTCAGTTCCCTGGCAAAAGCGACCCGGCGTGTCGGCCCGACAACAGTTTGCAAGTCTTGCACACTGGCAGCAATGCGATGCGGCGCCTCATAAAAAACGAGTGCCGCAGGCAAGCTGCTCCACTGACGCATCCATCGCTGACGGGCCATCGACTTTGTTGGTGAAAAACCGGCAAAAATAAATCCTGGGCTCGCATCGGTCGTGACACCTGTGGCCATCAGTGCGGCGATGACTGCGCTCGGACCCGGCAATGGAATCACGCGCAAACCTGCCGCAAGCACTGCCTGCACCACAACACTACCCGGATCACTGACCGCAGGAGCACCCGCATCAGACACGAGTGCCACGCGCTGCCCTGATTGCAGTCGTTGAACAATTGCAACGGCTGATGTTTGCTCGTTATGGCGATGAGATGCCATCAAGGGCGTGGAAACTCCCCAGGCATCAAGCAGGATGCGTGTCGCGCGCGTGTCCTCAGCCGCGATAATATCGGCCCGGCTGAGCGCCTGCCAGGCACGCAGCGTCAGATCCCCCAGATTACCGATAGGTGTGGCCACGACATACAAGGCCTGCTCGGGCCAGGACTGCGTATCGACCCGTTCGCTGACACGATTCCATGCATCGGGCACCTCTTGAAGCGGGACATTTTCAGTCATGGATCAACCACATTAGTCAGAATATCTGTCAGTGTAGAGCAAACTTCAACACGCTCTTGGCTCCCCACAGCATGGATCAATTGACTACCTGCCACTTTCAAATTTTCGAACAGGCGCATGCAGCGCAACTTCGCGCGGTCAAAAACCACCAGCGGCGGGTTAAGAGAAAAACGCAACCTCCCTCACCCTGCGTACCGACCAACCGCTCTGCCAGGCAATCCAGAGGGGATGGTTTCGAACACCTCGCCTGCCTGCATATGGAACGTGCGGGCTTAACCCTGCTGGCACGACAACTCTCCTGCCCCAGAGGAGAAATTGATCTGGTACTGCGTGATCAGGGCACACTCATCTTTGTCGAGGTCCGGGCTCGCTCGAAAATAACGCACGGCACCGCCGCCGCAAGCATCACCCGAAAAAAGCAAACCAGACTGATTCTCACAGCAAAATGGCACTTACCGACCCTGACACGTCGATTCTTCAGCGGATTAACCCCTCCCTGCCGTTTCGACGCAATAACCTTCGATCATGGACGCCTGCAGTGGCTGCGGGATGTCATTCGCGTGGAACAAGATAAGTGAGATAATGGCTGTATTGGAACTTATGGACTTCACCAGCCATCGTTATGGATCTCGCCTCAAAACTGACCGCCCATTTCGAAGACAATATTGCTGCGACTCAACGCAGCATGCAAACGCTCTGCGCTCCCATGCTCAGTGCGATTGATCTGTGCTTTGGAACCGTCACGAATAACGCCAAAATCCTTGCCTGCGGCAATGGCGGCTCGGCTGCCGATGCGCAGCACTTTATTGCCGAGCTGGTGGGACGTTTCGAGCGTGACCGTCTGCCACTTGCAGGCGTCGCGCTCAACACCGACACCTCCATTCTTACAGCAGTAGGAAATGACTACGGCTTTGATCAGATATTTTCACGTCAGATCATGGCGCTGGGTCAGCCAGGCGATATTCTCGTCGCGATCTCTACCAGCGGAAACTCCACGAATGTACAGCTCGCGATTCAGGCTGCGCACGAGCGCGACATGCAGGTGATTGCATTGACCGGGCGCGGGGGTGGCACGATCGGTGACATGCTCATGCCAGACGATATTCATCTATGTGTTCCGCACGATCGCACAATGCGCATTCAGGAAGTTCACATTCTTTTGCTTCACATGCTCTGCGATGGCATTGATGCACTTCTACTCGGAGACTCTGCATGAGAAACCCAATTAAATTGATACGTCCTGTTTTGTTTGTTGTCATGCTCGCGAGCATGACAACAATGCTGCAAGGATGTATCGGTATTGCGCTGACTGGCGCTGCTGCGGCGACCGGACTGGTGGTGGTGGATCGTCGTACCACGGCGCAACAGGCCGATGACAAACTGATCGAACTCAAAGTCAATAACCACATGCGTACGCGCTTTGGTGACACCGCACGGATCAACTCAACGGTCTATCAGGCCGTGGTGTTGCTCACTGGCGAAGCGTTGATTGAAGAAATCAAAGCACAGGCCGGGGAGATCGCGAGCAAGGTTGAAAATGTCAAATCCGTCTCCAATCAGGTGGTCGTGGTTCAGGAAATTTCGCCTTTCTCCGTCATCGCCAATGACGCGTGGATTACGTCAAAAGTCATGACCACACTGGCCACAACCAAAGAAATTCCCTCGCGCACCATCGTTGTCACAACCGACCGTAGCGTGGTTTATCTGATGGGACTAGTCACGCAGCGCGAAGGCGACCTGGCTGCGGCAGCCACTGCACAGGTCAGTGGCGTCAAGCGTGTCGAGAAATTCTTTCAGATCATTTCACCAACAGAAGCGAACAAACTCGACAGCATGACCGGGGCATCCAAGGGCACAGGCACACCGCTGGGCGAATCTGCACCGATCAATGAAGGTGCGCTCCCTCCTGCTGCCGCACCTGGCTCGGGGGCTGTTGAGGTCATGCCGATCAAATGAAAAAGCTCTTCGCCTTACTTCTTTTGGTCGCCTGTAGTGCCGGGGGCTACTGGCTAGTCTCCCGTCCAATGGCCCAGGCGCCTGCAGTCACCTTCTCGACACTGACTGGAAAGCAACTCCCTTTGTCCGAATTACGCGGCAAAGTTGTTCTGGTTAAATTCTGGGCAACTAGTTGCGTGACCTGCGTAGCACAAATGCCAGGCAACATCGAAAATTTTAATCAGTACCATGACAAAGGTTTTGAAATTGTTGCAGTTACCATGCAGTACGATCCTGCCAATTATGTGTTGAATTTTGTTGATACGCGCAAAATCCCCTTCACCGTTGCGCTCGACACGATGGGACAGGCTGCACGCGCCTTTGGCGATGTCAAACTGACTCCGACTGCTTTTCTGATCGACAAACAAGGCAATATTCTCAAACGCTATGTAGGTGAATACGACAAGGCTGAATTTAGGGCCACACTCGAAAAAGCACTTGCGGGTTGAGCCCTTCAAGCCGTACTCTTTCCGTGCGCGTGAATTCAAACACGCGTTAAACCATTTTTATCCACACTTTTCAGACCATAGACTGCGCACATGACTAGCCAGCCCCAACCCGCACCCACGTCACCTGAAGTCGTCGCCCAAGTATTATCAGAAAGCCTGCCATACATTAAGAGTTTCCACGGAAAAACCATTGTCATCAAATATGGTGGCAATGCCATGACCGAAGAAGCCCTGCAGCGCAGCTTTGCACACGACGTCGTACTTTTAAAATTAATTGGTCTCAATCCCATTGTGGTTCACGGTGGTGGACCTCAGATTGATGAAGCGTTGCGCCGGATCGGTAAACAAGGCACCTTCATCCAGGGCATGCGCGTCACAGATGCTGAAACGATGGAAGTCGTTGAGTGGGTACTCGGCGGTCAGGTCCAGCAAGACATCGTCATGATGATTAACGAAGCTGGCGGCAAGGCCGTTGGACTGACCGGCAAAGACGGCTGCCTGATCCAGGCGGTCAAAAAGATGCTTCCGAATAAAGAAGACCCCTCCAAACCAATCGATATTGGATTTGTCGGTGACATTGCCCGGGTTGAGCCTGCGGTCGTCAAAGCGCTCCAGGATGACCAGTTCATTCCGGTGATTTCTCCCATCGGCTATGGGGAAGATGGCTTGGCCTACAACATTAATGCCGATATCGTCGCAGGCAAAATGGCTGAGGTCCTCGGTGCTGAAAAACTGCTGATGATGACCAACACCCCTGGCGTACTTGATAAAAACGGCAAACTTTTACGCGCGCTGTCAGCGACAACGATTGATGCGTTGTTTGCGGATGGCACGATCTCAGGCGGAATGCTGCCGAAGATTTCTTCTGCGCTGGACGCCGCACGCAAAGGTGTCAAATCTGTCCATGTCGTCGATGGTCGTGTACCGCATTGCTTACTGCTCGAAATCCTTACGGATCGCGGTGTCGGTACGATGATTACGTCGGAATAATAAGCAGGTGAGATCCGCGCGCACCCTTCACTTACCCAGAGTGCGCATCCGACGGGCGCGTGTTCATTCAGCGCAGGTCAACTCGGCACACCACGCGCGCAAGCAAGAAGTCCAGACTCAACCGCCTGTTTGGCTGTTTGATCTGGACAATACCTTGCACGACGCTT
Organism: Sheuella sp.; assembly: GCA_030650995.1. Classification (GTDB taxonomy): domain Bacteria; phylum Pseudomonadota; class Gammaproteobacteria; order Burkholderiales; family Burkholderiaceae_B; genus Zwartia. The sequence goes on from JAUSCY010000078.1 coordinate 88,015, forward strand.
CGTACAAAATTTTCCCTGAAATCAATATCAGCATGACTGCGGCCGTCATGGAAAGTCTGGATGTTGACGAGTCCACTGCAAATGTATTGCGCACTCAATACTGGAAACGTTATGGCGCCACCATGATCGGTATGGTGCGGCATCACGGGATCAGCGCGCACGAATTTTTGCATCGTAGCCATCGCTTTGATGTGGGCCCGCTGATTCGGGCCGAGCGTGGCCTTGCCTTCAAATTAAACCAGCTGCCAGGCCGAAAAGTCCTCGTCACCAACGCTCCCCTGCATTATGCGCGTGCGGTGCTTAAACACCTGGGGATTCTCCGTTGTTTTGACAGTCTGTGGGGCGTCGAACAGATGCGATTGCATGGTCACTTTCGTCCAAAACCCTCGATCACGATGATGCGGCATATTCTTTCCCACGAAGGCATCCACCCGAGGCGGGCGATTCTCGTTGAGGACACGCTTGAAAACCTCCGCGGAGCGCGTTCAGCGGGACTACGGACCGTACATATATTTCATCCGGGCACCCCTTTTGCACACGGAAAAAATGGTCGCCCCGACTTTGTTGATTTACGTATTAAAAATGTCGGGCACCTGTTGCTGCGCAAAAATCCTGTGCGTGGCGGGTATTAAAACCGATGCCTGATACCAATGCCGAACGCTGAGTTGGTCAAGCCCTCAACCAGCGAGTAATTGCTCGCGTAGCCGGCATAAATGTACATGTTGGTCAAAGGCGTAAATTTATACGCGTACCCCAGACTGAAAACACTTTGAGAAACAATCGCAAACTCAGAGCTTTGCTGCATCTGAGACGAAGGCTTACCCATTTGCCAGGAGAGGAATAAATCACTCGCCTCGTTGGTTGGGAGCGTCAGCCCAATCATGTATGAATTAACAGAAACCTGATTATCAAAAACGATACTGCTGTTGGTGTTGTCAAAGGACGCGTTTTGTACGAGCCCATTTACCGTCTGCAGTGCATTCATCCAGCCGTTTCTGGTTTGCCCATACGCTGCGGAAACCTTGAAAAGATTGAAGTCATACATCCCGCCTAATATCGCGGAGGTAACCGCCTTGAAGTTGCCCTGCGCTGTTTCGGCATTCGGATAAAACGCATCATAGGTGGCAGTTAAATATACAGGCCCGTTGTAATACTGAACACCCGTGGTGACAACCCGCATATTATTATTCGTCGCGTAATTATAATTTTCCGTATCGCCTAGCTCCGTCGGCAAGCGGCCCTGAGTCGTATAGACCGAGGGCATTTGTGCAGAAAATGAATACCCCAATCCTACCCGGAACCCGTCCATCATGGCCGTTTCAACCTTGATGGTGTTTGACAGCCTTTCAGCGTGCGCAGAGCCAAAAGAAACACCCATTGAGGCCTGTGAAAAATCACCTGGACCAAAAGGCGTCAGCTCGCTGAGGTAAATATCGGCGAAATTGCGTTGTCTGCCGAACCTCAGATAGCCGAGAGATTTATTTTCAAGTCCTAGCCATGCCTGACGCCCAAACATCCTCTGACCCTGATCAAGCGTGCCATTACCCAGATTGATTGCATTTTCAAGATCAAAGGTCGCGCGCGTACCCCCGCCGAGCTCTTCATAACCTCTGAAGCCCACTCTGTTATCAGACTGTCCGCCACTGATCACACCAAAATTAGAGCCTCCCGGATAGAAGTCCGAAGTACTCGCTGAAGTGCTCTGCACCGCGATGCCCATGTCTAGCGTGCCGTATATGGCAAGTTCTGACTGGGCATGAACCGCCCCTCCCAGGCATAAGCAAAGGATGGGAAACACTCGGAACGGGAACAAACCGAACATTGAAGCTTTAAAGTTTTAAAGTGAAGTCCAACTTTGTAGCATGCTGCGAGCAGACTTGCCTGTAAACTTTAATGCTTAACTGTTATTCAAAATGCTCGGTTTGCTGAAGAAAATATCAAATCGAGTCCTTAGTCGATCCCTCTCAGGACAGGACGCAATATGTCAGGCAAAACTGGCGAACGCAAACTACAGATCCTGCAAGCTTTAGCTGAAATGCTCGAACAGCCCCAGTCTGCCCGCATTACTACAGCGGCACTTGCTGCGAAGCTGCAGCTATCGGAGGCGGCGCTTTACAGACACTTTGCAAGCAAGGCCCAAATGTTTGAAGGCCTGTTCGAATTTATCGAATCCACTATTTTTTCTCTGGCAAACCAAATCATTGACGCCGAACCCAATGGCGTTGAACAGGCAAGAAAAATTACAACCATGCTGCTGTCATTCGCCGAGCGTAATCGCGGCATGACGCGTGTGCTGTGCGGCGATGCGTTGGTTAACGAAGATGTCAGGCTGCAAACACGTGCCAGCCAGATCACAGACCGCATCGACGCGACATTCAGACAATGCTTGCGTCAGGCCGTCTCGACGAACGCTCTGGATCCCAGCGCGCAAACAACAGCCATCGCCTGCCTGCTCACGCAGTTAGTCATCGGCAGTTGGTTACGCTTTGCACAAAGCAGCTGGCAATCCTCGCCTGGCAAACACATCAACGAACAGTTAAAGGTCATCCTAGGCTAACTAACGGATCAGGCTGTTTGTGTGAGGAGATTTACAGCTCAGGTGCCGCAGGCACAACGCCTGAACAAACAAGGCAGCCGGGGTCGCGCTTAACACGCACGCTGTGCCATTGCATGTCCATGGCATCGAGAATCAATAAACGTCCCTTTAAAGACGTACCAATATCCGCAATGACCTTGATCGCCTCAGCGGCCTGCATACTACCGATAATGCCAACCAACGGAGCGAATACGCCTGTTGTTGCGCAGTTCAGTGCCTCAACATCCTCCGCCTCGGGGAAAAGGCAGTGATAGCAAGGCGCTTGCGGATCGCGTGTGTCGAACACGCCGACCTGCCCTTCGAAACGAATCGCCGCGCCAGACACCAACGGTTTTTTATGCGCTACGCAGGCACGATTAACCGCATGGCGGGTCGCAAAGTTGTCAGTGCAGTCCAGCACCAGATCAACTTGTGCGATTTGCGCCATGAGCGATGCGGGATCCATGCGAGTCGTGCGAATTTGCACATCGATCTCCGGATTCAGCGCCAGTAAGGCCTTAAGACCTGACTCGGCCTTAAGCTGTCCCAGACTATCGTTACGATGCAGTATCTGACGTTGCAGATTACTGATCTCAACCGTATCGTGATCGGCGAGAATAATGCGCCCCACGCCTGCTGAAGCCAGATACATTGCAGCCGGAGAACCTAAACCACCCGCGCCAACAATAAGTACCGTGGCAGCGAGCAGTTTTTCCTGGCCTTCGATGCCCAGCTCGTCAAGCAATATATGCCGGGCATAACGCAGTAACTGAGCATCGTTCATTTCTTAGCCGCATTGCCTCCCGCTGCTTTATCGGTAGCGGTCTCTGCGGCTGCTGTTTTGGGACGAAGCACCGCTTTTTCAACTGGCTTGCCATCAAGATAATTTACAGCTTGTTGCAACTGGAAATCTTCGGGCGTACCAAACTGGAAAATCTTATTGGTGTCGGCCAACTCGGCTTCTTTAGCGTCTTCTTTAGCTTGTTCAGCTTCGGTCTGACGGTTACTCAGATGACGCTGTAAATCAGCTTCGCGTGGAACGCGGAACAAATCGCCCTCGGAGGTATCCGCCACCACCACATCTGGAGCAATCCCTGTAGCCTGAATCGAGCGTCCATTCGGTGTGAAGTAACGCGAGGTCGTCAGCTTGATCGCGGTATTTTCAGAGATCGGCAATATGACCTGGACAGAGCCTTTACCAAAGGTACGGTTACCCATGATCGTTGCGCGCTTGTAATCCTGCAGTGCGCCCGCCACAATCTCAGAAGCAGAAGCTGAGCCAACGTTAACTAACACCACCATCGGCACGGTTTTGGCCCATGCAGGTACGCTGTTCAAGTAGTCAGGCTCACCACGCGCATAGTCGGCAGGATTGGCCATGTACTTATGCTTTGAGTCCGGCGCGCGGCCATCGGTTGAGACGACCAGTACATCTGGCTTGAGAAACGCCGCGGACACACCGATCGCGCTGTTGAGCAAACCACCCGGATCATTTCGTAAATCAAGAATCAAGGCGCGTGGCGCGCCTTTGGCGCCAAGCTCCTTGAGGTGACGTACGAGATCAGCTCCGGTTTTTTCCTGAAACTGCGCGATACGGACATAACCAATATTGTTATCCAGCATTTTGCTGCGCACACTACGCACACGGATCGTGTCACGTACGATTTTGATGACGATGGGTTGTGCCACACCTTGTCTGGAAATTGTCAGCGTGATGGGTGTTTTAACTGGACCACGCATCATCTTGACCGCCTCGGTCAAGGTCAGGCCTTTGGTGGACGTGTTATCGATTTTGACAATCAGATCCCCTGCACGGATACCTGCCCGAGCGGCTGGCGTGTCCTCGATCGGCGAAATGACTTTGACCACACCGTCTTCGGTACCTACTTCAATTCCCAGGCCTCCAAACTCACCCTGGGTTGCCGACTGCATTTCCTTGAAAGCATCCGCGTCGAGATAAGCAGAGTGAGGATCCAGGTCTGACAGCATCCCGGCAATCGCACCATCAATCAGTTTTTTGTCACCGACAGATTCTACGTAATTATTTTTAATCGCAGAAAACACACTTGAGAACTGTCTGAGCTCATCCAGGGGGAGCGGAGAGCCGCGCTGAGCGATAGCCGTGATGCCAAGACTGAGCAAAATGCCAGCGACGACGCCTACTGAAATCAGGCCAAGATTGCGAAATTTAAGACTGCTCATGCACATTCCCGTGTTGGATACTAATCACGCATTGAAGTAGAAGCACGAATTTCAGCGTGCCAATAAAGATATGGGGTCTACGGCCGCACCGCGATGCCGTATTTCGAAGTATAGGGCGGAATCAAGCTGCCCACCGGTATTACCGACCATACTGATGGCCTCACCAGCTTTGACAGCGTCCCCAACCTGCTTAAGCAAGCTCTGGTTGTAGGCATAAACGCTCAAATACTCCTGACCGTGATCGACTATCAATAAATTACCAAAACCTCTCAGCCAGCTGGAGTACACAACAGTGCCTGCCCCGACCGAGGAGACTGTCGATCCCTCGTCAGCACGTACCAGAATGCCACGCCAAACGCCTCCCTCTGGTCGATCCGTACCAAATCTGGCCATGACGGAGCCCCTGACCGGCCAGCGCAAACCAGCTTTGAGGCCAGCACCTGAAGGTGTACTCGCCTCATTGCTGGCAGCCTGAGCCTTGCGACTCGTCGCCTCTGCCTCTCTGGCCTGGCGGGCAGCCTCGCTTGCGGCTTGCCGCGCCTGCGACGCCTCAATCTCGGCCTGGCGGGACTGTGCCTGAGCCTGTGCCTGCTGGTCCGCCTGAGCCTGGCGAGCTGCGGTAGCGGCCTCTCGCGCCGCCTGGGAGGCCGCTGCGGCCTCTTGCTGGCGCTTAAGCTCTTGCTGCTGGCGTGCCTCGGCAGCGCGTCTGGCCTGCTCCGCACGCCGCTGCTCCTCAGCACGACGAGCGGTTTGCGCCGCGCGACGCGCAGTCTCTATCTGGGTGGTGAGTTCATCAATCAGATGCGTGAGACGTTTTTCATCACGCTCCAGTCGCGCAGCCTCCGCTCGCTGAGCCTGCAGCTGACCCTCAAGTCTCGCGAGGATCGTGGCACGCTCTTTTTTCTGTGCTTCAAGCAGGTTTTTCTGCTCAGTTGTCTCCCGGACAACCTGCGCAATTTCCTGTTTGCGCTGATCTGCGTGTGTCTGCAGCTCAGCCAGACGCTCGATTTCCTTTTTCAGGGCGGTTACCGCATCCGCGCGCGAACGGGCAATAAAATCCAGATAGGCGAGATTACGTCCCAGTTTTTGGGGATCGTCACCTGAAAGCAATGCCGTCCAGGGGGACAAACCACTGGCATATTGTTTGCGCAGCTGTTCGGACAACTCATCCCGGCGGGTATGCATGACCGACTTCTGACGACGGAGCTGTACCTGGAGGCTGTCGAGCTCGGTTTGCGCCTGTTTGAGCTGTGTATTGAGCTCTCGCAGTCGGCGATTGGAAACAGAAATCTCGCTTTCTGAGGCCTTCAGTGCATCAGCAGCCTCTTTACGAGAGGACTCACGCGATTCGATTTCCTTTTGTAAAACCTTAATGCGTTCGCGCAATTCGGTCTGGTCGTGCTCAGCTTGCGTCTGCCGTGAAGAGGCATCAGCATCCTTGGCATAGGCCCCATGGGCTAGCAAAAGAAAACTGAGTGCCGCACACCAGCCCGTCACAAGCATGCGCATCAAGCTCAGTCCTTTTTAGCTTTGCCCTGGGCAGCCACGGCGGCCATCGCTGCCTCAATTTCAGCCGCATCGCCAAGGTAATAGTGCCGGATCGGACGCAGATTTTCATCCAGCTCGTAAACCAGCGGCTGACCTGTAGGAATATTCAGATGGACAATATCGTCATCAGAAACATTATCCAGATGCTTAATCAGGGCGCGCAGGCTGTTGCCATGGGCAGCGACAAGCACTTTTTTACCGGCCTTGATCGCGGGAGCAATGCTCTCGTTCCAGTAGGGCAAAACACGCGTCACGGTGTCTTTCAGACACTCTGTCGCAGGCAATTGCTCAGGAGTCAGGTCAGCATAGCGCGCATCAAACCTGGGGTGACGCGGATCGTCCAGGTCGATCGGGTTTGGAGCGATCGCATACGCACGGCGCCAGATCAGAACCTGTTCATCGCCATACTGCGCGGCGGTTTCGGCCTTGTTCAGGCCCTGCAGCGCGCCATAATGACGCTCATTGAGCCGCCAGTGGTTCTGCACAGGCACATACATGGTGTCCATCGCATCCAGCGCGATCCAGAGCGTACGAATCGCACGGGTCAAAACCGAGGTATAGGCCAAATCAAAAGTGAAACCTTTTTCTTTGAGCAATTCACCGGCGCGGCGAGCCTGATCCCGACCAAGTTCGGTCAGATCAACATCGGTCCAACCGGTAAAACGGTTTTCGAGATTCCATTGGCTTTCGCCGTGACGCATCAGAACAAGTTTATACATGGCAGACACAGGTTAAAGTGTAGATAAAAGTGTAAATAAAACACCATTTTATAATTGTCTGAGCAATATCACCCAATTGCCCCCAAAAAAAGGGGCATAAACGACTTTCAGGACACACCGTGGATTTCTTTTTGAATCAAAATAACCTCCTTCTGATCGCAGTCGCTGTAGGCTCAGGCCTGATGCTGGCCTGGCCCATGATTCAGAAAAGCCGCTCTGGCGCAGCCCTAAGCCCCAGCCAGGCAGTCCAGATGATGAATCACCAGCATGCTGTGCTGGTCGACATCCGTGATGCGGCCTCTTTCCAGGCCGGGCACATCCCACAGGCGCGCAATCTGCCTGTTGCCGAATTCGAAAAGAAAATTTCTTCCCTACCTAAAAACAAACCCGTTATTCTGGTTTGCGAACAAGGACGCTCGGCCGTTGCCGCTGCGGCACAATTACGCAAACTCGGCGTAGCCGAAGTAACTATCCTTGAAGGTGGTCTGCGCGCATGGTCTACTGCGGGACTGCCCGTTACTGCCAAAAAAACCGGAGTCTGAAAATGTCCAATAAAGTGGTGATGTACACAACGGGCTACTGCCCCTACTGCTCGCGTGCAGAGATGTTGCTCACGCAACGTGGCGTGACAGAAATTGAAAAAATCCGGATTGATGTGGATACCGATCAACGCGCAATTATGATGGAGCGCACCGGTCGGCGTACTGTGCCACAAATTTATATCGGCGACACCCACGTCGGGGGGTTTGACGACCTCGCGGCGCTTGATCGCGAAGGTAAACTGACGGCGTTACTGAACGGCTGAGCACGAACGCTCAAGCCCTTTTCGGCACGTTGCACTCTTTTTAATTACTCTACAGATCATACGGAATCACTTATGTCAGACCAGAATTCACAAGCCGATAACGCCCCCACATTCAACATGCAGCGTGTCTACCTGAAAGACCTGTCACTCGAGGTGCCGAACGCACCGAATATCTTCCTCGAACAGGAAGGTCCCAAAGTTGAGGTGGCGATCAATGTAGGTGGTCAGGCGCTTGCAGACACTGTATTTGAGTCGACCATCACCATCACGGTTACCACCCGTATCAATGACAAAGTGTTGTATCTGGTTGAGGCAACGCAGGCCGGCATCTTTGAAATCGCCAACATCCCTGCAGAACAGTTCGATCCACTGATGGGCATCGTTTGCCCAACCATGCTGTACCCCTATCTGCGCGCCAACGTGGCTGATGCGATTACACGTACCTCACTGCCTGCGCTTCACCTGGCTGAAGTCAACTTTCAGGCCTTGTTTGAACAGCGCGTGGCCGAAGCCGCACAACAGTCACCCCAGGTCGCCTCACACAATGAGGAGTCAGGTCTGATACTGCCTCCTGGCATGACACGCCAGTAACAGCCATGCACTCACGCACTTAATTTGCCACCTTGCAACGCAGCCCCCATGACTCCCGATACAACCCAGGCACAACATGTAGCAGTTCTTGGCGCAGGGGCCTGGGGGACATCGCTTGCAGTGGCAGCAAGCGCGCACGCGCCCACATTACTTTGGGCGCGTGATCCAGCACTCATCTCAGCGTGCCAGGCCACACACCAGAATACTCGCTACCTGCCGGGTATCGATCTGCCACAGCAGCTGGGTTTCACGGCAGACCTAGATCGCGCGATGGAACACGCAACCAGTGGTGCCGAACCCGGCCTGCTCATTCTCGGCGTTCCACTGGCCGGTTTACGTCAGACATGTGCTGCAGTTGCTGAAAAACTGCAGCAACTCAACCACCCGCTCGCTGGCCTGGTATGGACGTGTAAGGGCCTGGAGGCGGACTCCGGCAAACTCCCGAGCGAAATCGTCAGCGAGGCCTTAACTACCTGTCCGACACTCGCGGTCGGCGTGCTTTCGGGCCCCTCCTTTGCGCACGAGGTCGCGCAAGGACTGCCTGTCGCACTGACCATTGCCAGCACTGACAAAGCTTTGCGCCAAGCCACGATCTCAGCACTACACGGCGGCAATGTCCGTGTGTACGCAAGCCAGGACGTTATTGGTGTGGAGGTCGGTGGCGCACTTAAGAACGTCATCGCAATCGCTTGCGGCATTGCAGACGGACTCGGCCTGGGAACGAACGCACGTGCCGCGCTCATCACACGTGGACTGGCTGAAATGATCCGGTTTGGTGAAACCCTCGGCGCGCAATCCGCGACGTTTTCAGGATTAACCGGACTGGGGGATTTGGTCCTGAGCGCAACGGGTGATCTGTCACGCAACCGTCAGGTCGGGCTTGCGATTGGTCAGGGCAAAACCCTCGAGGAAATCCTGTCGCTCGGGCTGACGGCTGAAGGCGCGCGCTGCGCACGCGCCGTGCATAAGCGCGCACGCGCACTGCATATCGACCTTCCGATCACCAGTGCTGTCTGCGCAGTGCTTTTTGATCATGTCACACCCAAGGTCGCAGTTTCCCAACTGCTTTCGCGCGACGCGACAACAGAATAGTGACAGGACAGCAAGCTTGAAAACCCGTTTCGCACGCAATATCTTCGTGGCATTGATCGCCATGCTTTCCTGCGCGGCCCAGGCGCAATGGCCCACCGAACGCCCCATACACCTGATCGTGCCGTTTCCTGCAGGATCCTCGCCCGATCTGCTGGCACGCCACATCGCGATCCCCCTGAGTAAAGAACTGAAACAGGCGGTTGTGATTGAAAATAAACCTGGTGCAGGCGGCAACATCGGCACCCGTCAGGTTGCGCGCGCCGCGCCCGATGGCTATACCCTGCTCTACACCATTAACGGCCCGCTTGTGACCGCTCCGGCCCTGTATAAAAAAACTCTCGGCTATGCACCGCTGACAGACTTCGCACCCATCACGCTAGTTGCCACCAGCCCGAATATTCTGGTCGCAGGAAATAAATTTAAAGATCTTTCTTTAACGGAATTCATTTCGCAAGTACGCGCGAAACCGGGCATGCTGAACTATGGGTCAGTCGGCACGGGCAGTGCCTCACAACTCGCAATGGAGCTCTTTGAAAATCAGGCATCCATTGACATGAACCACGTCCCTTACTCCGGATTTCCTCAGGTCATGACCGCACTCATTGCGGGTGATATTCAAGCAGCTTTTATGGTGCCCGCCATCGCCATGCCGCAGGTAAAAGCTGGCAAAGTACACGCACTGGGAATCACCAGCCTCGAGGCGGTTGAAACACTCCCGGGGATCGAACCGCTGGCAAAGCAGGGGTTTGCTGGTTTTGAAGCAACGTCCTGGAACGCCATCCTTGCTCCGGCGGGAACACCAGGACCGATACTTGAAAGATTAAGTCTTGTACTGACTGCGATCATTCAAAGCCAGGACATGAAGGAAACCGCAACACGGAATCACTTTACTGCGCAAGGCTCGAGCGCGGAAAAACTGCAGCAACTGATGCGCACGGAAACAGAGCGATGGGAAGCTGTCATCAATCGATTACATATTTCACTCGATTAATCACTCAGTCACTCAATCAGTCAGTCAGTCACTAAACGCCCCCAGCATAGCCTTGCTGGCGCCAGGCCTCAAAGACAACCACCGCTACGGCATTGGACAAATTCAGACTGCGCTGCGCTGGCAGCATGGGCAGTCTGATACGCTGTTGCGGCCCGATCAGCGCGAGCTGTTCGACAGACAAGCCCGCCGTTTCGCGCCCGAATACAAACACATCACCTGCCCGCAACGTCATCTCGCCGACGAGTTTGCTGCCCTTGGTGGTCAGGGCAAAAATGCGTTCGCTCGGAGCACCTGTCGCAGCCAGGGCGAGCGCGAGACTGTCATGCACCTGAACGGGTTGCCACTCGTGATAGTCAAGCCCTGCCCTGCGTAGCCTGGTGTCATCAATCTCAAAACCGAGAGGTTTGACAAGATGTAAGTGCGCACCCGTATTGGCACAGAGTCGGATGACATTGCCGGTATTAGGGGGGATTTCTGGTTGAACGAGGATCACATGAAACATAGTCGCTATTTTGCCAGACCTGCGCCGTTCGCACCTGAAGGCGCGATCATCCTCGTCAATCGCTCAGCATCAGGCGCTCGTTTACCAGGTCGCTCGCGCAGCGACTAACGCCACGACACCGAGCGCGCCGGCACGCTTTAACGCAAGAGACGCCTCGTGCATGGTGCTACCCGAGGTCAATACATCGTCAACAACACCGATCCAGATGGGTGGCACCACCTGGTCGCAGACATACAGTCCTTGCACACTTTTTCTTCTGGCCTCGAAGTCAAGCGTCTTTTGCAGATCGCTCTCACGCGTGCGTCGCAACCAAGACTGCTGCAGCGGCACGCGCAGCGCTGGACGCAGTGCCCGGGCGATTTCTGCCGCAGGATTAAAGCCTCTCTTGCGAAGAGAGGCAGCGCTCGAAGGAATAGGCACCAGGGCGTTGAGCCGCGGTAACGATTGAGGATGCGCGTTGATCGTGCGGGTAAGAAAACGCGCAAACATATTGGCCTGCGCAAGCTGCCCACGTTCTTTCAGTCCACGGATCAGCATTGCTCCGGGATACGCATAGTCAATCGCCGCAACCGTCCGGTCAAAGGCAGGACACGTATTCAGGCACTGCGCGCAAAGCCGCGCTGCGCACGAGACACGCACGGCACATTGCATACACCATCGCCCGTCTTGATTCATACGCAGCACGTCGCGCAAACATCCCGTACATAAATCCCCCGCACCTGCAGTCAGCCCGCACAAAGGGCATGCGGCTGTGAGTACTTGCCGAAAAAGGTTGTGAATAGAGTACATTTTGGTTTCTCCTGCGCGCATAGTCTGACGGCTTAGGCCGCGCATTTTCATGGCTATGATGACAAAATGTCCACCCTGAACACATTACCAATCAGTACAGCAAACGTTGCACGCCAGTTTTCCAGGCGAGCGGACCTAGCTGACGCACAGTTTTTGTATGGCGAAATCGCCCGTCGCATGGACGATAGATTACGTCTGATCCGCTTGCAGCCAACTACTTTACTGGATGCAGGCTGTGGGGCGGGACAACAATTCCCGCTGCTACACGCGCGCTATCCGCAGGCGAACTACATTGGACAGGATCACAACCCTGACTTACTCGCTTACGCCAAAACCCGGTTGCGCTCTTTCATGCCCGGTGCCCTGCGCAGCTGGCTAAACAAACAGCGTGGCATCGAAGCGGCAGCAAGATTTATTCAAAGCGATTTATCTCAAACGGGTCTGGCGCCTGAGTCGCTTGATCTGGTCTGGTCTAACCTCGCTTTGCATTGGCACCCGGCGCCACATGATGTGTTGGCTGAGTGGGGGCGGATTCTGAAGCTCAACGGCCTGGTCTTTTTTTCCTGTTTTGGTCCGGCAACGATGCAAGAATTACGCACAGCCTTAACCACGGCCGGACTGCAAACCATGACGCCAAGCTTTGTCGACATGCATGATTTTGGTGACTTATTGATTGAAAAGGGCTTTGCTGATCCGGTCATGGATCAGGAAATTTTGACTTTTACCTATACAAGTCCGGAAAAACTGCTTGAGGACGTCCGGGCGCTTGGTGGTAATCCTGCGACAGGCAGGCGAGCAGGACTCGTCGGGAAAAGCTGGCGAGAGCGACTGCTCCGTGCACTAGAGTCTGCACGCCGTCCGGATGGAAATATTCATTTAACGATTGAAGTTGCTTATGGACACGCCTGGCGCACTGGCACGCTTCGGTCGGCGCCTGGCGAGACAAAGATCAGTGTCAGCGCCATCCAGCGAAAATCCGCTGGCTAACGCTGACACGTGGGTAAGGCTGACATACGGGTAACGGTGACATGCGGGTTTTGTCACAACTGCCGGGAGTTACATGAACGCGGCGTAAGCTTTGCTGCCCATATAAGCGGCCAAACCGAACAGCAGGAAGGCAAAAATACGTTTGAGAGTCTTAACTGGCAAACTGTGCGCCACACGCGCACCAATCGGTGCCGTCATCACGCTGAAGACCGCCAGCACCACTAACGCGGGCCAGTAGATGTAGCCAACCATCAGGGGCGGCAAATCAGACTGGCTCATACCTGACCAGACATAACCGATGGTATTGGCCAGCGCGATTGGAAACCCCAGGGCGGCCGACGTACCAACCGCCTGATGCAAGGGTACGTTACACCAGAGCATGAAAGGCACGGAAACAAAGCCACCGCCCGCCCCCACCAGGCCTGACAGAAAGCCAATACCCGCGCCCGCGCCGGCTGTCCCCACTGGTCCAGGCATCTGGCGTGAAGGCTTGGGCTTTTTATCACGCAGCATCTGATAGCCGGAATAGCTTACAAAAATAGCAAAAAACAGCGCTAACCAGCTAGTTTTCAGCGCAGAGAAAACCGCCCCGCCTGAGAGCAGGCCGCCCAAAACAATACCTGGAGTAAAAGCCAGCACCAGATCCCAGCGTACAGCACCCTTTTTCTGGTGTGCCCGGACACTGGATACAGACGTAAACAAAATAGAAGCCATCGATGTAGCGATCGCGGCATGCACCACCAGATGCGTCGGCAGACCCTGCCAGGTCAGTAACAGCGTGAGGAATGGCACAAGCAGCATGCCCCCGCCAATCCCTAGCAAACCAGCAGCAAATCCGGTCACACAGCCTAATATAGCCAGGAAAACAATAAACAACGGGTCCATTTGCGCAATCTCAATCTGTACGTTCGGAAAGTGGATCAGTATACTGATTGGTCAACACTCCGACTAGCCCGCCACACATGTAGCATCGACTTATGGATTCTCTCGATACAGAAGTTCTTAAACACGCACTCGACTGGTGCGCAAGCGGACATCAGGTCCATCTGGCAACCGTCGTCAAAACCTGGGGCTCTGCACCCAGACAGGCTGGTGCCATGCTTGCCGTACGGGCGGATGGTCATGTGGTCGGCTCGGTCTCCGGTGGCTGCATAGAAGACGACCTCATTATTCGCGCTCAGGAAGGCCGCTTACCCTCGCAACCCGAACTCGTTCTCTACGGTGTCTCCCAGGAAGAAGCGGCACGCTTTGGACTGCCTTGCGGGGGCACACTCAAGCTCGTGATCGAGCCGCTTGAAGCGCGCAGCTGGCTGGATCAAGTCGTTCAAACGACCGCTCAACAGAAACTGATCGGGCGCTGGCTGGATCTGAAATCGGGGGTATCCACGCTCACCGATGCCCGTCCCGGTCAATTGACCGAAGTAAACGAAACAGGCTGTCATTTTGTCTACGGTCCGCACTGGCGCCTGCTGATCATTGGCGCGAACCAGACGGCGCGCGCGCTTGCACACATTGCCATCATGCTGGAATTCCAGGTCATCATTTGCGATCCGCGCGAAGAATTTACCGCGGACTGGGACCTTCCTGGTGTGCGCTTACAGGCGGGCATGCCCGATGATGCCGTTGGCGCTATTCAGACCGACTCCCGCACGGCAATCGTGGCGATTACACATGACCCGAAACTGGACGATATGGCCTTGCTCGAAGCGCTCATCTCCCCGGCATTTTATGTAGGCGCACTCGGTTCCGTGCGTAACCAGAGCAAACGACGTGAACGTTTACTCAGCTTTGATCTGACTGAAAAAGACCTCGATCGCCTGCACGGCCCGGTCGGCCTAGCCATCGGCAGCAGGACACCTGCGGAGATCGCCGTAGCGATTGCCGCAGAGTTGGTACAAGTCAGAAGAAAGTTTGAAGATCTGCGCGTAGGTAGCCTGGATCGGCCACCTGGCAGTCGCGTACCAAACAGTTAAATAAAAACTACTGCTGTTAAGTACTGCGCTTGCGAGATTCAATCCCGAGCTGTTTAAGCTTGCGATACAGGTGTGTGCGTTCGAGACCGGTTTTTTCAGAGACGCGCGTCATGCTGTTGTTTTCGCGACCGAGGTGATATTCAAAATACACCCGCTCGAAAGCGTCGCGCGCTTCGCGCAAGGGCTGGTCAAGCGTGATATCGCCGAGCAGACTGCGATCCACCACCGCAACGGGCTCAACTGGCACAGTCTCCGGTGCCTGCATCAAAACTGGAGCAGGGTTTGTATTCTGGATCGGACCACCAGCCACTGATTTCACGATCGGCATGCGGCCACGCGCCAGACCTGCTGAAACCGTTTTCAGTAAGCGCTGCAGCGTAATTGGTTTTTCAAGAAAATCAATCGCACCAATTCGAGTGGCCTCAACCGCGGTATCAATCGTGGCGTGTCCACTCATCATGATGACGGGCATGTCGAGCAAGCCCTGAGAGCCCCACTCTTTCAGGAGCGTCACCCCATCCGTATCAGGCATCCAGATATCAAGCAAAACGAGATCAGGCCGGATGCGCAGACGCGCAGCACGGGCCTGAGAAGCATTCTCGGCGAGCTCTATCGTGTGTCCTTCGTCGTACAAAATTTCGGAAAGCAACTCGCGTATTCCGATCTCATCATCGACAACTAAAATTCGGGCCATAAATTTCTTTTACCTGTTACAAGCGTACATTATCGTTCTGTTATGACTTTGCGTCCACTGAGGCAGTTAACTGCGTCAGCAAAATCGAAACTCTGGCACCGCCATCACGACGATTTGAAATATCGATACGACCAGAGTGCTCATCTATGATTTTACGCACGATCGCCAGGCCGAGGCCTGTTCCTTGCGCTTTAGTCGTGACATACGGCTCAAAAGCCCTTTGCAGGACCTGCGCAGAGAATCCTGGGCCATTATCCGACACGGTGAATCTGACCGCAGACAGCGCCCCGCTTTCATTATTACCCGCATCGGTCAATTGCGTGGTCACCTCAATCAAACCACCGTCAGATACCTCTGACAAGGCATCACGGGCATTGGCCAGCAGATTATGAATGACCTGTCGCAACTGGGTCGGATCCCCCAGAATGAGCGGTAAGTCTTGCGCCAGTGACACCTCGAGTCGCCAGCCATGCATACCATCAGGCGCCTGTGTATCGCTCGGATTCCAGCCATACAGCGCCAACACCTCATCGACCAGCGCGTTGAAATCAACCGGAACCATCGACACGGGAGGTTTGCGGGCATACTCGCGGAAATCATCGACCATGTGTTTGAGCGAACTCACCTGGTTGACGATCGTATTGGTGGCGCGCTCCAGTAATTGCGCATCGACAGGATCAAGCTTGTCGGCAAGCTTCATCGCCAGACGCGCGGCAG
>JAUSCY010000079.1 GCA_030650995.1 Sheuella sp.
TTCAATTCGTGTCACGCGTGATCAGCATTTCAATTTTTTACCTGGTCAATTCGCGCGGCTTGGGCTTGCACTTGATCCGGACCAACCGCAGACGCCTACAGAATGGCGTGCGTACTCCATGGTTTCGCATCCGGACCAAAACGAACTGGAATTTTTTTCTGTCGTTGTTCCAGACGGAAAATTCAGCCCCGCACTCGCCCGCCTAGAGCCTGGCGAAGCACTCTGGATTGATAAAACCAGTTTTGGATTCCTGACCCTTGAGCGTTTCACGGACGGTGAGGATCTCTGGCTGATCGCCACAGGCACAGGACTGTCAGCCTACCTGTCCATGTTGCGCGACCCACAGACCTGGGAGCGCTTTAAACACGTGGTCGTGATTCATGGCGTGCAATACGCTAATGAGCTCGCATACAGGGATGAAATTCTTGAAATGGTGGCAGAGCACGCTCCAGGTCAATTGCGATACATACCGATTACCTCCCAGGAACCCACGGCGCCTAAGCTTTCACCTGCCCTGCAATCTCTCACGCCCCCTGCACGGATCACGACCCTGCTTGATAATGGCGAACTGGAGCATCGGATCGGCATCTCACTGGATCCCTCCCGCTCGCGCGTCATGCTCTGTGGAAATCCAGCCATGGTGACTACTATGCGTGCGAGCTTAAGCAATATGGGCTTTGCACCGGGCAGACGCGGTGTAGCGGGAAATTTAGCTGTGGAAAACTACTGGTAAACCCCATCGCTAGCTGATTCTTAGACACCATATATAGGTATCTTGTCTGAATATGACCCAAGTTCTAGTGAATCACGTGGCAGATATGCTACATTTGCTGCAATGCAACATGAACATTCGCTGAAACTAGAGCCTAATCACTCGAGTCTAACCATTATCTGGCGATAATTAATTCTCCAGAACAACCATTGGAACGCTTACATGCTTTATCAACTGCATGAAATGCATCGGGCCATGATGTCTCCCCTTGCGGCATTCACAGATGTTGGATCCAAATTATTCACCCACGCGATTAGTCCCTTTGCTTACACTCCGATGGCCAGGCAATTAGCTGCAGGCTATGAGTTAGTGCACAGACTGGGTAAAAAATTCGAAAAACCAGAGTGGCAATTACCATTTACGGAAGTCAACGGAAAATCCGTCGCCGTAACAGAAGAAATTTCTCTATCTCTGCCATTTTGTAATTTGCTGCATTTCAAACGAGACCTGCCTGAAAAGGCCCGCTCCGCAGATCCCAAGTTGCTTTTGGTTGCACCAATGTCCGGTCATCACGCAACATTATTACGCGATACCGTACGCGCGCTGTTGCCCAATCATGAGATTTACATCACGGATTGGACTGATGCCCGTATGGTCCCGCTTGCGGCCGGATCATTTGGTCTGAATGATTACGTGCGCTACGTACAGCAATTTATTCGTCACCTGGCCCCTGACCTGCATGTCATGTCTGTTTGCCAGCCGACTGTCCCTGTGCTGGCCGCGATCTCTCTGATGGCTAGCAGCAAAGACCCCTGTTTGCCGCGCAGTATGACAATGATGGGCGGACCGATCGATCCTCGATGCTCCCCAACACAGGTCAACCGACTCGCCACCAACAAACCCTTTGACTGGTTTGAAGAAAAACTGATTCACACTGTACCTTCGCAATATCCAGGTGCAGGTCGTCGTGTCTACCCAGGATTTCTGCAACATGCCGGGTTCATTTCAATGAATCCAGATCGCCACCTCAAAGCGCACTATGATTTTTATCTCGATCTGATGCGTGGAGACGATGATGATGCAGAAGCTCATCGCCGTTTTTACAATGAGTACAACGCGGTACTGGATATGTCGGCGGATTTCTATCTCGATACAATCAAAATGGTCTTCCAGGACTTTGACCTGCCAAATGGAACCTGGGTCGTTGATGGTCAACTCGTCAAACCAGCCGACATCAAGAACGTAGCGCTGTTCACGATCGAAGGCGAGTTAGACGATATCTCAGGCGAAGGACAGACGCGCGCCGCGCACGACTTGTGTTCAGGCATTCCTGCCAAACATAAGCAACACTACACAGCACCTGAATGCGGTCATTATGGTATTTTTTCAGGCCGCCGCTGGCGTACGACGATCTGCCCTAAAATTGCAGAGTTCATACGTCGGGTTTAATTCTTTAGAATGAAAATCTGAAAAACGGGGGCCTCGTGCTCCCGTTTATTTTTTTAAACACATTCATTCCTTTTTCGCTGCACCCGATGCTTGCTGATCGTATCAATCAACTTCTGCCACAAACGCAGTGCACCAAGTGCGGCTATCAAGGCTGCAAGCCTTACGCCCAAGCGATCGCCAATGATGGGGTTGCGATTAATCGTTGCCCGCCAGGAGGTGACGCAGGGATTGAGAAACTCGCACAGCTACTAGAATTGCCATTATTAAAACTTGATACAACATGTGGTGAACACGTGCCCTTGCAGGTCGCCGTGATTGAGGAACAGTTTTGTATTGGATGCACGCTTTGTATTCAGGCTTGTCCCGTCGACGCAATCCTTGGTGCAAACAAATTCATGCATACGGTGATCGCCTCAGATTGCACTGGCTGTGACTTGTGCATCGCTCCCTGTCCCGTAGACTGTATCAAGATGGTTCCGGTCGAATCCGCCCGACTATGGACAACAGCCGATGCGACGCAAGCCCGGCTGCGCTATGAGGGCCGCCAGGCTCGCATAGCTGAGATGACAGCAACCAATATCCGTAACGAGGCGATTGTGAATAGTGGGACAGAACATTGCGTTGAGGCGGACTCCCCAAGACCTGATACCAACATTTCAGCTTCGGAAAAAACAGACAAACAGGCAGCCATTGCTCAAGCTCTGGCGCGTGCGCGGGCAAGACGCAGTGCGCCCTAGCAAGCGTACAGCACTGAATTAACTTTATCCCTCGAAACAACGATTCGCCCTCCTAGTCGCACAGGGCAAGATTTCACGGAGTCACTGTTGAATCCACAAAAACGACGCGAGATATTCACCCGCTTTCGGGCGGCAAATCCAAAGCCACAAACTGAGCTGGAATATAGCAATGACTTTCAGCTGCTGATTGCGGTGCTATTGTCGGCCCAGACCACAGATAAGGCCGTTAATATCGCCACGCGCAAGTTTTTCCCCACACACAAAACACCGCAAAAGATGTTTGCAATGGGACAAGACAAACTGGCCGAGTTTATAAAGACCATTGGCCTTTATAAGACCAAAGCTAAAAACGTCATTGCCACCTGCAAAATCCTGATTGAACAGCACAATGGCAAAGTACCCGAGGACCGCGAAGCACTCGAGGCTTTACCAGGAGTCGGGCGCAAAACAGCCAATGTCGTGCTTAATACTGCTTTTGGACACCCCACTATCGCAGTCGACACACACATTTTCAGAGTATCAAACCGCACCAAAATTGCCCCGGGAAAGGATGTTGTCGCTGTAGAAAAGGGGCTGGAAAAGTTCATCCCTACTGAATTCAAAATCGATGCGCATCACTGGCTGATTTTGCATGGTCGCTACATTTGCGTTGCCCGCTCGCCAAAATGCACACAGTGCGGCATCTCAGATTTGTGTGAATTCAGGGCAAAAACAAAAAAATAACTGCACGTACCTATGACAAACCCCCATTGAGGTTTTTGTTGCAGGTGCGTAATAATCCTAATTCGCATTAAAAATCATTTAAATCCTCGAATAAGATTCCGAATGAAAGACATCATTCTTGAGACGGACGGCCTGACGAAAGAGTTTCGTGGCTTTGTAGCTGTTAATAACGTGTCACTACGTGTAGAACGCGGACATATTCACGCGCTGATCGGCCCCAACGGAGCAGGCAAAACGACCTGTTTTAACTTGCTGACTAAGTTTTTGTCGCCTACGCGTGGCAAAATTGCCTTCAATGGCATAGACATTACTGGTGATAAGCCTGCGCAAATTGCCCGGCGCGGCATTATCCGCTCATTTCAGATTTCAGCCGTTTTTCCGCATCTGTCCGTACTTGAAAATGTACGTATCGGTCTGCAGCGCCAGACTGGACTGTCTTTTCATTTCTGGAAAAGCGAAAACATTTTAAATAAGCTCAACGATCGGGCCCAGGAGCTTCTCGAGCAAGTTGATCTCGGTCAGTTTGCTAATGAGATTACCGGCAGCCTTCCCTACGGGCGTAAACGTGCGCTCGAAATCGCCACCACACTGGCGATGGAACCAGAAATGATGCTGCTCGACGAGCCGACTCAGGGCATGGGACACGAGGACGTTGACCGTGTGACCCAGCTCATTAAACGTGTCAGCGTGGGACGCACCATTTTGATGGTCGAACACAATATGGGCGTGGTATCTTCGATTGCTGACACCATTACAGTACTTGCCCGTGGTGCGGTTCTGGCAGAAGGTAACTATGCCCATGTATCTCGCGATCCATCCGTGATGGAAGCCTATATGGGTACCACTGACGGTGAACTCGAAGGAGCACATGCATGAGCACTCCCGCTCTTGAAATTTCAGGCTTGAACGCCTGGTATGGCGAATCGCACATCCTGCACGGCGTGGATATCTCCGTTAATAAAGGCGAAGTTGTCACGATCCTCGGGCGAAACGGCGCTGGCCGCACAACAACCATGCGTGCGATCCTCGGATTGACGGGTTCACGTAAAGGCTCTATCCGCATTCACGGCACCGAATCCATTGATATGGAAACGTTCAAAATCGCTCACCTAGGTCTAGGTTACTGCCCAGAGGACCGGGGGATTTTTGCCAGTTTGTCCTGCGAAGAAAATCTGTTGCTGCCGCCTCCAGTCGGACCTCTGGGTGGTGGCATGTCGCTGTCTGAAATCTATGAAATGTTTCCGAATCTGCTCGAGCGCCGGAATTCACCCGGCACGCGCCTGTCTGGCGGAGAACAGCAGATGCTAGCCGTTGCGCGTATTTTACGTACGGGTGCCAATCTGCTGTTGCTCGACGAGATTTCCGAAGGTCTTGCACCTGTCATCGTCCAGGCGCTCGCACGCATGATCAAAATGCTTAAATCAAAGGGCTACACAATTGTGATGGTAGAGCAAAACTTCCGTTTTGCAGCGCCCTTAGCTGATCGCTTTTATGTCATGGAACACGGACAAATTGTCGAGCACTTCGAAGCCTCGGAGTTAAAAGAGAAACAGTCTGTCTTAAACGAATTGCTGGGTGTGTGATTACATGCGGCTGATCGCCGCATGATCAGACAATTGAGAATATTGAATTACTTTAATCACAAATAAATTATTTGCTGATTTTCTTCTGGAGCTTCACATGAAATTAAAAACACTTGCAGCCTTAATGATGGCCGGCTTTGGCGTTGTTGCGCAACCTTCTGTTGCAGCGATTTCTGATGATGTCATTCGAATTGGCATTATCTCCGACATGTCTGGCGTCTACGCTGACGTCGATGGCCCCGCTGGTGTTGAAGCCATTCGCATGGCAATCGCTGATGCTGGTGGTGAGATCAACGGCAAAAAAATTGAGTTACTGACCGCCGACCACCAAAACAAAGCAGACCTCGCATCATCCAAAGCACGCGAATGGTTTGACCAGCAAAAACTCGACATGCTGATTGGTGGCACCAACTCGGCGACGAACATTGCGATGGCTGCCGTTGCTGCTGACAAGAAAAAACCATTCATCTCGATTGGCTCTGCTTCGTCAGACATGACCAACAAAGCCTGCACCCCTTACACCGTTCACTGGGCCTATGACACCGTAGCATTGGCGCGCGGCACCGGCGGCGCTGTTGTAAAAGACGGCGGTAAGACATGGTTTTTCCTGACGGCAGATTATGCTTTCGGCCATGCGCTTGAGCGTGATACAGCAGCAGTTGTGAAAGCAGCGGGTGGTGAGATCAAAGGTCAGGTCCGCGCGCCATTGTCGACCGGTGACTTTTCTTCATACATGCTGCAGGCTCAATCGTCCGGCGCAAAGATTCTCGGCTTAGCGAATGCGGGTGGCGACACCATCAACTCGATCAAGGCAGCCAATGAGTTTGGAGTCACAGCGACGATGAAACTCGCAGGCCTGCTGATTTTCATCAACGACATTCACGCTCTGGGCTTGAAAGCGACCCAAGGCATGTATCTGACCGATGGTTGGTACTGGGATCAGTCCGATGCTTCGCGTGCCTGGTCAAAAAAGTTTGAAGAAAAAATCAAACGCAAGCCCTCCATGCTTCAAGCTGGCGATTACTCTGCTGTCTCGTTTTATCTGAATGCGGTCAAAGCAACCGGTTCCGATGACGCAGACACCATCATGAAGTGGATGAAATCGAACAAGATCAATGATTTCTTCGCAACCAATGGCTATGTGCGCGAAGATGGCCGTATGGTGCATGATATGTTCCTGATGCAGGTGAAAACACCAGCTGAATCGAAAGGACCATGGGACTACTACAAAATCATCGAAACACTGCCGGGCGACAAAGTCTACGCAAGCCTTGCTGAGTCAACTTGCTCTTTCATCAAAAAATAAGTTTTGAGCAGTCGGGTTTCCTGCTAGACCGCGGGAAACCCACTCTGACATTACCAGACTCTATTTGACTCAAATATGATAACTACAATTTTTGGAATTCCGATCCAGGCATTCCTCGGACAACTCCTCCTGGGATTGGTCAACGGATCGTTCTACGCCATTCTTTCTCTTGGCCTGGCCGTGATTTTTGGTCTGCTCAACGTCATCAATTTTGCCCATGGCGCGCTTTACATGCTGGGCGCCTTTCTGGCCTGGATGGGAATGTCCTACTTTGGCTTGAACTATTGGCTAATGTTGGCGCTGGCTCCTATTCTGGTGGGCCTTTTCGGTATTGTCATCGAGAAGTGCTTGCTCAAGCATCTCTATAAGCTCGATCATCTATATGGATTGTTGCTGACGTTTGGTATTACCTTACTGCTTGAAGGTCTGATGCGCAGCATTTATGGCGTATCAGGTCAGCCATACTCAACACCAGAGGCATTGCGCGGCGCAACGAACCTAGGTTTTATGGTGCTGCCAAATTACCGGGCCTGGGTTGTATTGGCCTCGGTCGTTGTCTGTCTGATTACCTGGTTTGTCATTGAGCGTACACGTCTGGGTGCCTTGTTACGTGCTGGCACCGAAAATCCAAAATTAGTAGAGGCATTTGGCGTCAACGTGCCGCTGATGATTACGCTGACTTACGGATTTGGTGTGGCTCTGGCCGGCTTCGCTGGTGTGCTGGCCGCCCCTGTCCTGCAAATCTCTCCACTGATGGGGTCTAACCTGATCATTGTGGTTTTTGCGGTAGTGGTGATTGGCGGTATGGGCTCAATACTCGGTGCGATCGTCACGGGTCTGGGGTTGGGGGTGATCGAAGGCTTGACTAAAGTATTTTGGCCCGAGGCCTCAAGCACTGTGGTTTTCATCATTATGGCTATTGTCCTGTTCGTGCGTCCCGCCGGGCTCTTCGGGAAAGAAAAATGAATCGTCAAACGCTCGGATATATTGTTTTCCTCGGTTTTCTGCTGGCAGTACCCGTGATCGGTGTTTATCCGGTCTTTGCCATGAAAATCATGTGTTACGCCCTGTTTGCCTGTGCATTCAATTTGCTGCTCGGCTTTACTGGACTGCTGTCGTTTGGCCATGCCGCGTTTCTTGGAACTGCTGCCTATGCTTCGGGACATGCCATGAAAGTCTGGGGCTTTTCACCAGAAACCGGTATTGTGTTCGGTGTGGTGATGGCGGGCGTTCTCGGACTCGCCATGGGTGCGCTCGCGATTCGTCGCAGTGGTATTTATTTCGCCATGATCACGATGGCACTGGC
The DNA here is from genome assembly GCA_030650995.1 of Sheuella sp. Lineage (GTDB taxonomy): Bacteria > Pseudomonadota > Gammaproteobacteria > Burkholderiales > Burkholderiaceae_B > Zwartia. The sequence continues at coordinate 7,817 of JAUSCY010000079.1, forward strand.
TCAGATGGTGTTCTTCTTTTTCCTGCAGGCTAAATTCACTGGTGGTGAAGACGGCCTCCAGGGCGTTCCACGCGGCACGCTCTTTGGTCTGCTGGATCTCAAGAGCGACTTCAATCTGTACTATGTCGTGCTGGCAATCTTCATCTTTGGTTATTTCGTCATCTGGCGCACGGTCCACTCGCCCTTTGGTCAAGTACTGAAAGCAATTCGCGAAAATGAGCCACGCGCTATTTCACTTGGCTACGACGTTGAGCGATTCAAGCTTCTGGCCTTCGTACTCTCTGCCATGCTCGCCGGTCTCGCTGGCTCAACCAAGATGCTGATTTTTGTTTCAGCGACGCTTTCAGATGCAACCTGGCAGATGTCGGGCCTGGTGATTCTGATGACGCTCGTAGGCGGCATGGGCACCTTGGTAGGACCGGTTTTAGGCGCATTTATTGTGGTGCTGCTTGAAAACAAAGTCGGTGATTTCGGTGCATCGTTAGCGAAGATGACCGGCTTGGACTGGTTCAACCGTCTGGGTGAATCTGTCACGATCGTAATTGGCCTGATCTTCGTCATCTGTGTACTGGCGTTCCGTAAGGGATTAATTGGTGAATTCAATGCCTGGATGGATCGCCGTAAAGGCATAGTATCTTCAGCACCGGGTGCGAATCATTAAGCATCCGAGCTGAAAGCATCTGAACGTATTGAACGCAGACCCAATGGTCTGCGTTTTTTTTGGGGTGACTAAGCACTCTGCTCATAGGGTATTCACGCATCGTAACTCGTGAAAACCCTATATAAGATAACTGCACATCAATCAGGCTTGAGCCATCTAGGAATTCAGATGAATATTAGAAATCTTTTTAAACTCAGCGTTGCTGCAGTAGCCATTACATCTTTGTCTGCTTTCAGCCTCTCTGCAGTGCAGGCTCAAACCCCAGCAGCACCTGCTGCTGCGCCAGTCGCCAAACCAAAGGTTGAAATGCAATGGCTGGGTCAGGCTGGTTTTCGTATCACCTCACCCGGTGGCAAACTGATCGTGATCGACCCGTGGATCAAGGGCGGCCCTAAGGCCCCTGCGAACTACAAAGCCGATCTTGCTTCGATAGGTAAGATTGAGCTGCTGCTTGTCACCCACGCCCACGTCGATCATCTGGGTGATGCGCCTGAACTCGCCAAGATCAACAACACCAAACTCTACGGCCCTGCAGATATGGTGACACCACTGATTTTGCTTGGAGTCCTACCTGCTGAGTTAGGACATCGATTTAACAAGACTGGTGCAGTCAAACCCTTACCTGGCATTAAAGTCACGGCTGTCCAGGCAGAACACTCCTCGCTGTTAGTACTGCCAAACCCTACTACCAACAAACCAGAACCTCACCCGGCAGGTGAAGCGATGGGTTACATCATCGAGCTGGAGAATGGCTTCAAAATCTGGCATATGGGTGATACGGGCTTGTTTGGCGACATGAAATTTATTGCTGAGCATTACAAACCGGATCTGGTCTTAATCCCGATCGGAGGCAATTTCACCATGGCCCCAGAAGATGCAGCCTTTGCTCTTAAAACCTGGATCAAACCAAAAGTCGTCATTCCCATGCATTACAACTCCAATCCACTGACCCCAGGCACACTGGCTGAATTCACTGCCGCAATGAAAGGCAGCACGATCAAAATCGTACCGATGACAGAAGGCCAGACAGTTTCCTTCTGAATCATTTAATTGCGCATGCATAAAAAAATCCGGACCGCCTGTACTCGTCCGGATTTTTTTTAATCTAAAAATATCGAGAGACAAATGAATAAAGTCATGATGGTAACTGGAGCAGGTCGCGGCATTGGTGCGCAGATCGCGCTTCTCGCAGGCAAATCCGGCTATGACGTCGGGGTGAATTATCAGCACAGCAAAGACGCTGCGATGGAGATTGTCAGACAGATACAGGCCTCTGGTAGCAGAGCGGTCGCAATTCAGGGAAACGCCGGAAACACTGACGATGTGACACGGATGTTCAAAGAACTGGATGAGCAACTCGGTACGCTGGATGTATTGGTAAATAATGCAGGCATCCTTGCAAGCTATCGTGTTGACGATCTGGACGTAGAGAACCTGATTAAAACTTTCGAAGCTAATGTCTTCAGCGCCTTTTACTGCTCACGTGAAGCTGTCAGGCGTATGTCTACTGCGCACGGTGGTCGTGGAGGCATCATCATCAATATGTCCTCAGTTGCCGCACGCATGGCGGCTGTAGCGGGTGGGACGGTGTACTGCGCCTCCAAGGGTGCCATGGATGCGTTCAATCACTCGCTGGCAAAAGAGGTCGCGTTAGAGGGCATCCGGGTCAACGCAGTTCGACCTGGATTAATTGATACAGAAATTCATGCGCCACGAGGGGGATTGGAAAAAATGCACGAGTTAGCCAAGACCGGAGTCCCAATGGGTCGCACAGGCTTACCGCAAGAAGTTGCAAAAGCCGTGCTCTGGTTAGCTTCAGACGATTCGTCCTATACACACGGATCCGTACTCGATGTGGCGGGTGGCCGCTAAGGTCACTTGGCCAATAATGACCACATCCCTAGCGACTGCCTGCGATATCAGGGGAACAAACAGATTTGACTGATATCGTATCCAGTCGCTTTGAGACCTGATTAAATATTTCATCTGGACTTGGATTTTTTAACCAGACCAACGTATCAATCATGCGTTGGGTAGCGGTCTCCCACGAAAATAGCTTCGCTTGGTCGAGCGCCGAGGAACGACTCAGACGCAGCGCCTTTATACAGGCCCGATGAAGGTTTTCGTCAAGTACGCCAGCAGAGCTTTCACCAATGACATTGAGAGGACCAGCAACAGGGAAAGCCGCAACAGGCAACCCACAAGCCAACGCTTCAAGCATGGCCAGACCAAAGGTATCAGTAACACTTGGGAAAACAAAAACATCTGCCTGGCTATATAACTCAGCGAGCGCATCCTGGGTCAACACACCCAGATAACGGACGCTCGGATAGTTATGTAGCAATTTAAGTGCCAGAGGACCTTCACCAGCTACCCATTTCTGTCCAGGTAAATCAAGTTTCAAAAAAGCTTCAATATTTTTTTCTATCGCGAGACGACCGACGTATAAAAATACTGGTTCATGCGCATTAATTGATTTTTGAATGGGGCGGGGAAAAAAAGTTGAATGATCCACTCCTTGCGCCCATTGCACCACATTAGAAAAACCATTTTTTAACAAATTCCTTTTGATCGTCGGAGTCGGTGCAAGCACGCCTGATGATGCAGAATGAAACTTACGAAATATTTTATAGATCAAGGATGTAGGGATGCCCAGCCTTGCGTGCATAAACTCAGCAAAATGCGTATGGTAAGTAGTGGTAAATTGCCATCCATTTTTTAATGCCGCTTTACGAGCTGCCCAACCCAAAGGGCCTTGCGTCGCAATATGCATGGCATCAGGATTAAACTCTTTAATGATGATCTCGACGCGCTTTGAGGTCGTTAAAGATAAACGCATCTCAGGATAAAGCGGAAACGGCAGTGTTTTAAATTGCGCAGGCGTTAATAATTCGACAGCAATTCCCATTTTCTCAAGCTGCACAATGGAATGACTGATCGCTCTGACTACACCACTAACCTGAGTTGCTGCTGCGTCAGAAACAATCAGGAGACGTTCAATGACTGGTAGCGACATCATCCAGCTCCTTTGGCGAGTGCGAGGTGCGATAAGGCCAGAAAACAACTTTAAGCTCACCCGATTCAGTTTCAATGATCGCCGACAGACTCTCTACCCAGTCACCGTCGTTGCAATACAAAATTCCATCTATGTCACGAATCTCTGGCTTATGAATGTGGCCACACAACACACCATCAAAGCCGCGACGCCTGGCTTCGTGAGTCAGGTTTTCTTCAAAAGCCGTGATAAAGGAAACGGCATTTTTTACTTTAGTTTTTAAAAATTGGGATAAAGACCAATACGAAAGACCACACTTATGCCGGGCGTGATTAAACCAGTTATTCAAATTCAAAATGACCGAATACAGACTATCGCCAAGGTAAGCCAACCACTTCGCATGCTGAATAATCCCATCGAACAGATCACCATGTGTGATCCACAAAACACGACCATCGAGCAATGTGTGGGTTGTATCGTCAACAATTTTTATATCACCAAATGCCATACCGAGGAATTGACGAATCACTTCATCATGATTTCCCGCAATGTATGTCACTTGCGTTCCTTTACGGGCTTTACGAAGTATTTTCTGTACTACATCGTTATGACTTTGTTTCCAATACCAGCTTTTCTTAAGTTGCCAACCGTCAACAATGTCACCAACAAGATATAGGTAGTCGGATTCATTCCACTTTAAAAAATCCAGTAAATAATCAGCTTTACAACCTGAAGTACCCAAATGGATATCTGAAATCCATATCGCTCTGTGACGCATGGGACGTTGGTCTAATTCATGGGGCTCAGGTGGTTTCATGAGTATCAATGCTGAACCGTTTATTTGACAACCTCATTACACCTATGTGACGGTTTAGTGACCCTACAGCACTCAGCCCGAAAATTTACAGTGTTCGATCAGTACAAAATCAGCTCCGCGCTCAGGCTCAGCAAAGATAGCCAGAGAATCAAACATGCAATCAGGTAAAAATTCAAACTGATCACGCGCGCACTGCATGATTGACTGAATCTGTAGCTCTGAACAATCCCTTAATGGCCCTGTCAGCGAGAGATGAAAGCGAAAATGCTCAAGGACGTGTGGATACCCCCATCTCAACAGCATCGAGTCCTTTGCAAGACTCAAACCGGCGGTGCGACGACGTAACAACTCATCTGGTGGCAAAGGTGCAGAAAGAGTATGCAACTGCGTCACACATGCTCTTTCAACTCTACAAATATCGGTGACATCTCCAGCCGGAGTAAGTGCCAGAAAATCATCCAGTCGACTCACATGTAATTTAGGTAATCTGAAAGGTTTGATTTGCGAGCAGATCATCACCAAGGCATCTTGGAGTTGCTTAAAGCTTGCATCGGCACGTAAAGAAAAAGGAGCCTTCATCGTGGCATGCCAGCCGTACCGGCGCGGTGCAGAGGTCAGCTGGCTGAACTTTTCGGGTGCGATCAATGCTGGGCATGTCTGGCTCAGTGCAAGCTGTCGATTCGAACAACGCCCGAGCCAATGGCTGCCAGCATTCCACCAATCACTATCTGATTGAGGCGCAAAATAAATTGCATAGCGATAAATATTTTTTAACATAGTCATCAGATTTGAAAATTTAAGGCAAACGCGTGTCATATAAATGAAATAACCGCGTCATCTATTTGTTATGTGACTGTCACTAAACATACACACTGGATATTTAAGATGGTTGACTTCGTTGTAACCGCAATGAACTCAATTTCTTAAACAATATCAGGCCTATGTTGCAATCTGCTGACAGCACGACTCAAACCTGCAGTGAGACTCGCTCACAATGGATAGCACTACTCGCACGGGCTCCCATCAATCTTCTTGAACAAGCGCTTGGAGATCAATCTGATGAGCAACCTGAGTGGCTGAGAAAACCGGAAACCGGTCTCATGATGATAGAAGCCAGAGCAGGCGGTACAGGAGAGCGGTTTAATCTTGGCGAGATCAGTATTACCAGATGTGCATTGAGATTAAATGACAGCCGAGCTGATGCTCCTGTTGGCATTGCCTATGTACTGGGACGCTCACACAAACACGCCAGGCTGGCAGCCATGCTAGATGCCATGTTTTTGACGATGGCTGATCCGTCATCCAAAGAAAAAATACTCGCTCCAATCAAACAACATCTGCAGGAACAGCGTACCAGCCGCGAGCGACGTACTGCAACAAGCAAAGTCGAGTTTTTTACTATCGCGAGAGAGTCCGGCACCAATGATGAGTCAGAGGAATAAGCATGCCAACCATTGATCTATCAAAAGTCGGCGCGGGATTTAATGATCCAGTTCATGACAGTCAGCAGGTTTTCAGGAATTCTCTTCAGGCTCTATCCCATCCCGGAGAGATTGTTGGACTAACAATCCACAAAGGAATCCTGAAACACACTCAACCAAGTGCTGCCGCACTATTGCTTGCACTGCTCGATTCAGATAGTCGCCTATGGACAACGCCGACTATCGCTGCGAGTGACACAGCACACTGGATTGTTTTTCATACTAATTGCAAGCTTGTTACAAACCCTGCCGAGGCTGACTTTGCATGGATTGAAAGCATAGAAGACTTACCAGAATTAAGCAGTTTTAATCAAGGTACAGATGAGTATCCCGAACTTTCAACGACTTGTCTGATCAATGTTACCGGCTTTGAAAGCGATACAGACGCACAACAGAATTTGACACTACAGGGACCGGGAATTCCTGACACCCGCCAACTATCCCTGGGTTCTGTTTCTATTACACAACTCAATCACTTTCTCAGCCAGTGGCGTGCCAACAAACTGCTCTTTCCAAAAGGAGTAGATGTTTTTCTTTGTGCACCCCATCAAATTGCAGGTTTGCCGCGAACAGTACATCTGTCGCGGACTGAATCGACTCCATTCAATAAAGGCTGAATATGTACGTTGCCGTAAAAGGTGGTGAACAAGCCATCCTCAATAGTTACCGCCTACTTGAAACACAACGCAGGGGTGATCTGACTGTACCGGAATTAAGCATTGCCCAAATCATGCAGCAGATGAAACTTGCTGTTGATCGTGTGATGACAGAAGGTTCTGTTTATGACAAGGAACTCGCGGCGCTCGCAATTAAACAAGCGAGCGGAGACCTGATAGAAGCGATATTTCTGCTCAGGGCCTATCGCGCAACCCTTCCCCGTTTAGGGTCAACCAAACCCCTCAATACAGGAAAGATGCAGCTTGATCGGCGCATCTCTGCAACATTCAAGGACTTGCCTGGTGGCCAGATTCTTGGGCCTACTTACGATTACACGCAAAGATTACTGGATTTCTCTCTACTCGCGTCTCAAGACGATATTGCTTCTTCACAAGCAGCAGTAGCGAATCAAATGCAGAACATCAACCATGCGTCAGCAGAAGAATCACATGTAGAGGCGTGCAAACAAACTACTGCAACAAAAGTAATCGAATTACTCAATCAGGAAAATCTGATTGAAAAATATCCAGTACCTCCTGGTGATCCCGCCCCAAATGATTTAACACGCAAACCCGTGAAATTCCCGGCAGACCGTGCGACCCGCTTGCAAAACCTCGCAAGAGGTGACGAAGGATTCCTCTTATCCATGGCCTACTCTACACAGAGAGGATATGCGCATAGCCATCCCTTTGTGGGTGAAATCCGACTAGGAACATTAGAGATTGAAATTGAACCCGAAGAGCTTGGCTTTGTTATCTCTATTGGTGATATTGAAGTGACCGAGTGCGAAATGGTGAATCAATTCGCAGGCAGTAAAAAGGAACCCCCGAAATTCACACGCGGCTATGGACTAGCCTTTGGTCATAGCGAAAGAAAAGCAATGGCGATGAGCCTTGTTGATCGCTCTCTCAGAGCTGCGGAGCTCGGGGAAGAAGTCAAATCACCAGCACAAATGCCTGAATTTGTTCTCTCGCACAGCGATAGTCTCGAGGCATCAGGCTTTGTACAGCATCTTAAATTGCCGCATTACGTCGACTTTCAGGCTGAACTGGATTTAGTCAGAAAAATGCGTGCCCACTCAACCCAGCAATCAGATAAAGATAATGAGGTTGAGCGCAATGCCTAATTTATTGAATTCCGAAAATACTCAGGCTACAGGCGAGGATAGTTTTGTCGGGGATAGCTTTAACTTTGCCTATCTGGACGAGCGCACCAAGCGCATGATCCGGCGTGCCATCCTTAAAGCAGTAGCGATTCCGGGTTATCAGGTCCCTTTTGGTTCGCGTGAAATGCCTCTGCCCTACGGCTGGGGCACTGGTGGTATCCAAGTCACAGCATCAATCATCGGTCAGTCAGACGTGCTGAAGGTCATTGACCAAGGGTCTGACGATACGGTCAATGCTGTGAATATCCGTCGATTTTTTCAACGTACAACGCAAGTGTCGATCACGACACGCACATCAGAAGCAACATTAATTCAAACCCGTCACCGGATACCTGAACATCCACTGAACGAAAATCAAATCCTCGTTTATCAGGTTCCTGTCCCTGAACCCATGCAGTGGTTAGAGCCGCGCGAGAGTGAAACACGTACCTTGCATGGCTTGGCAGAGTATGGGCTCATGCACGTAGAGCTCTATGAAGACATCTCACGATACGGTCATATCGCTACAACTTATGACTATCCCGTACTCGTCAATGATCGTTACATCATGTCGCCCTCGCCTATCCCGAAATTTGATAATCCCAAAATGCATATGAATCCAGCCTTACAACTATTCGGTGCTGGCAGGGAAAAACGTATTTATGCTGTTCCGCCTTACACAAAAGTAGAAAGTCTGGGTTTTGAAGACCATCCCTTCGAAATACAGAAGTGGGATGCAGTCTGTGAGCTCTGTCAGGCGTCAGACAGCTTTCTCGATGAAGTCATTACAGATGATCAAGGTACGCGTATTCATGTTTGCTCAGACTCTGACTACTGTCAGACCAGGCAAGACGAACAGCAAGTCAGTCATAGTCAGGCACAGCTATGAATAACCAGCATAGCCAGCCTCTGCTCGAAGTCAGGGGTATTGCAAAAAGCTACGGCGAACGCGTAGCACTTAACCACGCAAGTTTCGACTTATGGCCAGGCGAGGTCCTGGCGATAGTCGGAGAGTCGGGTTCAGGAAAAACGACCTTATTAAATGCCATTTCTGCCAGACAGATGCCTGACCGCGGCGAAGTGAAGTTTATGAATAGAAACGGTGAGGCACTCGACGTATATGGGCTGAGTATTGCACAGCAAAGACTTCTCGCACGAACGGACTGGGGATTTGTCCATCAGCATGCAGCGGATGGCTTGCGTATGGATGTCTCGGCCGGGGCAAATGTGGGCGAGCGCTTAATGGCGTTAGGCGAAAGGCACTATGGCAAACTCAGAACAATCGCGCAGCAATGGCTTGAACGCGTTGAAATTGATCCCTCCAGGATTGATGACACGCCAACGGGATTCTCAGGTGGTATGCGACAGCGACTTCAGATCGCGCGCAATCTGGTAACAGAGCCCAGACTGATATTCATGGATGAGCCGACCTCTGGACTCGATGTGTCCGTTCAGGCGAAATTACTCGATTTACTGAGAAAGCTCACTCAGACCATGCACCTCTCAGCACTGATCGTGACGCATGATCTCGCAGTTGCGAGACTCATTTCGCATCGAATGATCGTCATGCAAAACGGAAATATTGTTGAGGAAGGCCTCACCGATCAGGTGCTGGATGATCCTCAACATCCCTATACACAGCTGCTGGTTTCATCGGTACTTCAAGCATGACACAACACCTACTCCAACTCAGCAATGTCGCTAAGTCCTTTACTTTGCATAACCAGAATGGCGTGACGCTTAATGTCCTCGAAGAGGTGAACTTCTGCGTCGATGCAGGCGAGTGTGTCGTACTTGATGGTCCATCCGGAATGGGGAAAAGTACATTATTAAAATTGATTTATGCGAACTATCGTGCGACTCGCGGAAATATCATTTTAAATCGCCACGCATGTCCACCCATTGATTTAACCCAGGCAAAAGCAAGAGAGCTGATACAGCTCAGAAAATCTGCTATTGGCTATGTCAGTCAGTTTCTAAGAGTCATCCCCCGCGTCAGCGCATTGGATGTGGTCGCGGAACCATTGACTGAGGATACGGACAACACTGCGGCAGTGATAAAACATGCCCGTGATCAAGCAGCGCAATGGCTCACACGCCTGAGGATCCCAGAAAGATTATGGGATCTGCCCCCAGCAACTTTTTCTGGTGGTGAGCAGCAGCGTATCAATATCGCGCGCAGCATGATCAAACCGCGGGTACTACTTTTACTGGACGAGCCGACAGCCTCGCTTGATCCAGACAATACACAGACAGTCATCGAGATGATTCAGGAAACAGTAGCTGCAGGTACTGCTGCAATCGGAATTTTTCACGACCAGAAGGTAGGAAATAGTGTTGCTACGCGCCACATCAGTCTGGACACTTTCAGGAAACAAACATGAGTAGTCAGATTATATTTAAAAACGCACGCATCATTCTGAAAGATGAAGTGATATTAGGCTCGCTTTCAAGCACCAACGGCATCATTGATTCAATTGATTCGGGTAACACCACAAGTAAGCATGGCATTGATTTTGAGGGCGATTACCTCATGCCTGGCATGGTAGAAATGCATACCGATAATTTTGAACGCCATCTCATGCCGCGTCCAAAGGTGAGCTGGGCTGAAATTCCAGCGCTCCTTGCGCACGATGCAGAAATTGCATCTGCTGGAATTACAACAGTATTTGATGCGCTGGGAGTTGGAGACGCGGACACAGACAACGTCCGGGGCAAGGGCTGGAATGAGGTACTCACCGCATTGACTAATTGCGCCAATGAGGATCTCCTTCGAGCGGATCACTACATTCATGTCCGCTGCGAGCTGCCCGCTCCAAATACGATTGAGTTATTTGAAGCGTTCATTGATCATCCTAGACTTTCACTGATCTCGCTGATGGACCATACACCCGGTCAAAGGCAATGGGAAGATGTAGAAAAAGCCAGAACCTATTACACAGGTAAAAAGGGCTGGAGTCAGGCTAAATTTGAGCATCAGGTATCGCATGCATTCAAACTACAGGAAATGTATAGCGAGCCTCATCGAAAATATTTTGTTGAGTACTGCCAGAAAAATAATATTCATCTGGCGAGCCATGACGATACAACTGTTGAGCATGTGAGACAGGCGCATAGCGAAGGCGCCAGCATGTCTGAATTCCCCACCACCATGCAAGCTGCGCAAACTGCGCATGCGTTAGGGTTGCTCAACGTCATGGGTGGGCCGAACGTTGTACGCGGGGGATCTCACTCTGGCAATGTTGCCGCATCGGATTTAGCGCGTAATCATTTGCTCGATATTATTTCTTCGGACTATGTTCCGGGCAGTCTGATCAGCGCAGTATCTAGACTGGTGAGTGATCAAACTCTTACTCTCCCAGAAGCTATTGCGACTGTCACCACCAACCCTGCCCGCGCTACAGGACTCAATGATCGTGGATTAATTGAAACCGGACTGCGTGCTGATGTTGTTCGCATGCGCATGGTAGACATCCCTCAAACAGGCAAGCAGGCTGTCATCAAAACAGTATGGAAAAAAGGGCAACAAATTATTTAATTGCATCTCTGCTGCTGCTCTGTGCAATAAATCTGTCTTTTAACTGTCAACACACAGTCACATGCGTTGAGCATACTGAATATCTATTCAACTAGTGAGGTTCGCCATGGGCACAGCGCTCTCAATCGAACAGCTTAATAAACGTTTTATTCCAGGCAGAGCAGCGCTTAATCAGATCAATATTTCCGTCGATCACGGTGAAATGATTGCACTGATCGGTGCATCAGGCTCAGGAAAATCAACGTTATTAAGACATATCGCAGGCTTGATTCCTGCAGATTCCGACTCCGTCTCATGCATCAGAATTAACGGTGAATGCGCACAGGAAAAAGGAAAGATTTCCAATAAGATCCGGCATATCCGTAAACGTGTAGGATTTATATTCCAGCAGTTTAATCTGGTCGATAGACTACCCGTTCACACCAACGTACTGATAGGACTACTGCACAGCCTTCCGCTTTGGAGGAGTTTATTTGGACTGTTTAACGCAAGCGAAAGAGCGAAAGCTTACGATGCATTAAAGCGTGTAGGTATCGCGGAATGCCACGCGCAGCGTGCATCGACGCTCTCAGGTGGCCAGCAACAAAGGGCTGCCATTGCAAGAACTCTGGTTCAAGGTGCGGATCTTATTCTGGCCGATGAGCCCATCGCTTCTCTGGATCCTGAATCTTCCCGCAATGTGATGGACATCCTTTCACGCATCAATCGTGAAGATGGCAGCACAGTGATTGTTTCACTGCACCAAGTTGAGATCGCGATCAGATATTGCCCACGTGTCATCGCTCTGCATAAAGGCAGCGTTGTCTATGATGGCCCTTCGTCGAACCTTACACCGGATTTACTGCGCTCCCTGTATGGCGTGCAGGTAGATGAGATCTTAAGCACCCAATCCCTCCATACGCCCACTCCAATAAAACCCGCAGCACATTCGCAGCCTTTTGACAAAGAAGTAACCCGACTTGTTCAAGTTGCTTGATTTATAAACTTTTATCAAAGAAATCTCATGATCAAAAAAATACTATTTACCTCGATACTCGGATTCACGATGATGGCTACCAGTCAGATTGCTCTGGCTGAAGACATCAATTTTGGTTTTATTTCAACAGAGTCATCGCAGAACCTGAAAGCTGAATGGCAGCCAATTTTAGATGCGTTGCAAAAGCAGACTGGTCTGACGGTGAAAGCCTTTTTCGCCTCAGACTATGCAGGCATTATTGAAGGTATGCGCTTTAATAAAGTTCAAGTCGCATGGTTTGGTAACAAATCGGCGATGGAAGCAGTCGATCGCTCAAATGGCGAAGTCTTTGCACAGAAAGTCAACGCAGACGGCTCGCTGGGCTATACCTCACACCTGATCGTAAACAAAGCCAGCAATATCAATAATATTGATGATATGTTCAAAGTTGGAAAGTCGATCAGCTTCGGCAATGGAGACCCTAATTCAACTTCAGGCTATCTGGTTCCAGGGTTTTATGTTTTTGCTCAAAACAAAATTGATCCAAAAACATTTTTTAAAGTTGTACGCGGTGCAAACCACGAAACAAATGCATTGGCTGTTGCCAACAAGCAAGTTGATGTAGCAACTAACAATAGCGAAAACCTTAATATCTTGAAAAAAAGAGCACCTGAAAAATTTGATCAAATCAAAATTATCTGGACCTCACCGCTGATTCCCTTAGACCCGCTAGTTATGCGTAAAGATCTGCCAGAAGCCACGAAAAAGAAAATCAAAGACTTCTTCTTTAATTACGGCACGACTAATCCTGAAGAACAGGCTGTATTAGTAAAGATGGGCAATCTCAAGGGTTTCAAAGAATCAACGGACGCTCAACTGATCCCGATTCGTCAGCTTGAGTTATTCAGTCAGCGTAACAAAATCGAGGCTGACACAATACTCAGTGACAACGATAAAAAGGCCAAAACCGCAGAAATCGATGTCAAACTCGAAGCATTAAAGAAATAATCATCATGCCAGCTACCCACACAATTTCTCAATACTCTCCCCATGTCAAACGTAACTGGGGTTGGCAATTAACCTGGGTAGTTGTCGTTTTACTGTTAGCCGCATCCTGGCAAGGTGCCGAGATGCGGCCAATGGAATTAATACGCGACTCGGGAAACATGGCGACCTATGCTCGCGATTTTTTTCCACCCAACTTTAGTGACTGGCGCCTCTATCTCGACGAGATGCTTATCACCGTTCAGATCGCCCTCTGGGGAACTGCTCTCGCAGTCGTAACAGCGATTCCACTGTCATTACTTGCCTCCTCGAACATTGCTCCTGTGTGGGTCACACAGCCAATGAGAAGACTCATGGACGGTTGCCGTGCGATAAATGAAATGGTATTTGCCATGCTATTTGTCGTGGCCGTTGGACTCGGACCTTTTGCAGGTGTGCTCGCATTATGGATCCACACAACCGGCATCCTTGCCAAACTATTTTCTGAAGCAGTCGAAGCCATCCATCCTGAACCTGTCGAGGGGATCCGATCGACAGGTGCAAGCGCTTTGCACGAGATTATTTACGGGGTGATCCCACAAGTCATCCCCCTGTGGGTATCTTTTGCGCTGTACCGCTTCGAGTCAAATGTACGCTCTGCCACAGTCGTTGGCATGGTGGGGGCGGGTGGTATAGGTGTCATCCTGTGGGACATCATGCGCAGCTTTCAGTATGCACAAACCACAGCGGTCATCATCATCATCATTCTGACTGTTACCGTGATCGACCTGGTTTCCTCACTGATCAGAAAAGCACTTATTTAAGAGGATCATCACTCATGGCTCTGACACTCAACGATATAACGACCTTACTCACGACACAAGGCGATAAACAATACGGAGGCGAAGCGGTCTCTCAGCTAGAGCACGCTTTGCAATGTGCGTACCTCGCCGAATGCGCGCAGGAGTCCGATGAGACCATTGTTGCTGCCCTGCTGCATGACATTGGACATCTGCTCTCTGCAGGTAAAAGCATTACGCTGAGTAGTGCTTTGATATCTAGTACTGATTCAACCGATGATCTGCATCAATACATCGCACTGCCTTTTATTCGAACTTTGTTTTCTGATGCCGTGCTTGAACCAATCAAGCTGCATGTAGATGCTAAAAAATATCTATGTGCGGTGGATAAAAGCTACTGGTCGACACTTTCAGAAGCTTCAAAGAAAAGTCTTGAGATTCAGGGTGGGATTTATTCTGATCAAGAAGCCTTGAATTTTGAGGCAAGTAATTATGGGCAACACGCTATTCGATTGCGTCGCTATGACGACTCGGCCAAAATACCGGGTGCACTGACCCCAGCACTAGATCACTATCTGAACATCATGCATCGCGTTGCTATTTGATTAATTTTTATAAAATTTAAATCGTAGGGATCCCCACCAGCGATCTAAAAATTCCTTCAGTACGTGCCACGACAGAGTTCCAGTCATGGTCAACAGCTGTCTGACGGGACTGATTGCGAATCCTTGTCCTCAGCTCAACATTCTGCAGGACACGCGTGCAAGCATCGACCAGGCCTTGCTCATTCTGGATACTAATCAACATGCCATTATGTTCGTGCTGAATCAACTGCCCTGCGGCAGCATGATCATAAGCAATCACTGCTAAGCCGCTCGCCATCGCCTCAATCGTTACGTTGCCGAAGGTTTCTGTCAAACTTGGAAATATAAATAAATCTGCGCTTGCGTAGTGTTCCACCAGGGATTTACCCGTTTTCTGTCCCGTAAATATAGCCTCAGGACAACTTATCTCAAGCGCATGTCTGAGTGGACCATCACCTACAACGACTAGTTTGACGGGTAAATTTTTAGCCTGCAACGCATGAAAGCATCGCATGACCATATTAAGATTTTTTTCTACGGCAAGTCGACCTACTGACAACAAAACCTGAGTATCAGGCGTCACGCCCCAGCTATCCCTCAAGGCCTGCGAGCGAAATTCTGGTGAAAAATGTTCGGTGTCTACACCACGGGGTACAACCATTAACTTTTCAAATCCGATTTTTGATAGTTCAGCCATCAGGCCTTGTGTAGGCACCATTGTGCAGTGCGTTGAATTATGAAACTTACGCATATAGGAAACAATAGCGCCCTTGAGCCATCCGAAACCGTAAAACTGGCTGTAAGCATGAAAGTTCGTGCGGAAGTCAGAACTGGTTGGAATATTCAGTTTTCTGGCTGCACGTGCCGCAGACCATCCCAGCGGTCCTTCAGTCGCAATATGAACCAGATCTGGACGCTGCTTAAGCCAAAGCTTCTGCAATGCTCCTTGCGCAGGCAAGCCTAAGCGCAATTGTTTGTACATTGGTATAGGAGCACCACGCATGAGCACTTCCTGAAAACCATTTTCCATCAGAGGCGAGCCATCCAGGCGATGCTTAGGCCTGACCAGCATCAAGCTATGCCCGCGCGCCCTTAACCCCTCTACTATTTTTGAAATTGTATGAGCCACCCCATTGATATCTGGAGGATAAGTCTCAGTCACGACTGCTATTCTCAAGCTGGGTTGTGCGGGATAGAAACGGTCAATCTGGAGGGGATCAAAATCCGACATCTTTGCTCTTTTTGCTGAGATGCTCCAACTGTAATGAATGAATATAACGTTTCAATGACAATCATATTTTTTTATTGACTGACTTATTTTTGACAAATAACAGCAATATGAATGTCACTAAAAATTCATGTTTACGCAGCATTGGTCTGAAATAATTTCATCTGATTTTTCAATGCCAACATTCGAACTATCAAAATCTGAAATTATAAAAAGGACCATCATGAAAGAACTGCTTGAGACGCTCAGGTTGCAGCGCTGGGATGATCATCGCTACTACCACCATAGTCGCATCAACCAGAGTTTGCATCTGGTCAGCGCATTGTCGTTTTTAGTTTCCTATGTTTTATTGTTTATTAATCCAGTGATTGCCGCACTACTCGCATGGCTGGTATCCATGACAACACGTCAGGCAGGTCATTTTTTCTTTGAACCAAGGGGCTACGATCATGTCAATCAGGCTAGCCATGCGCATAAGGAAATGATCAAAGTAGGCTACAACCTTCACCGTAAGATTGTTTTGTTGAGTATCTGGGCAGCTATACCCATCATCGCTTATTTTGCTCCCCAGTATCTGACATGGGCAGTGCCTGAGGCCTACGAGGATTCTTTTATACGCATAGTCGGTATGGCATGGCTGTTTTTAGGCGTTGCGGGCTTATTGTTCAGAGCCATTCAATTATTTTTGAAGGAAGACTTCAAAAGCGCACTCGCCTGGGTCATCAAAATCCTGACCGATCCATTCCATGATGTGTTGCTTTATTACCGTTCGCCTCTCTATCTCATGAAAGGCGAACTGATCGATCCCATGCCGCACGTGCAATCACATTAAGTGTCTAGCGCCAGTACTGACTCAACATTTCTCTCAGTATCTGGCGCTTGATATGCTTATTAGTCTGACCTGCAGGTGTCCACCACCAGCCATCCGCGGACATGCGCTGAGCAGCACGAACGAAACGCTCAGTCAGTGCATCAAAGTCTTCCTCGGTGAAGTTCAAACTGAAAATCAGTCGTCCTGTACCGACCCAGCTCAACGCAATGCCTTCACTACGCATATAAAACTGAAGCATCCAGTTGTAGCGGCTCGGTATGTCAAACAATATGATCCAGACCGTCGACATCGCTTCAACGCGCAATGGCAGCCCGTTTTGTTTGAATTGATTATTCAGTCTGGCCTTTCTGGTAAGCCAGGTTTCTTCAAGCACCCGATAGGTCTGCCGGACCGCCTCTGTATCCATCCTATTGAGGAATACGTTCATCGCTCCCATCACGTAGGGGTGAGCGTTAAACGTCCCGCGGGCAAAACAAATATCTGCAGGTCGGTCATTTCTGAATCGCGTCATCCATTTATCTTTACCGCAAACAACGCCTATCGGCAGTCCGCCTGCCAGAGTTTTTCCGTAAGTCACCACATCCGCTTCAATACCGAAATATTCCTGTGCCCCACCCCGCGCGAGACGGAACCCCATAAATACTTCATCAAAAATCAGAACAATATTTTTAGCCGTACATATTTCTCGCAGGGCTTTGAGCCACATGGTATAGGCTTGTCTGTCGAAGTAAGCGGTGCGACTGCCATCAATGGCCGTATTGTCTGTCGGAGCCGATTGGTTTGGTTGCATGGCCTGCAAGGGGTTCACCAGCACGCAGGCAATATCTTGACGATTGCGCAACACACGCAAGGTGTTCGCATGCATCTCGCGCAATGTCAGCGTATCTTTGGACGGTGGCATTGGATTTCCAGGCCCTGGCTGCACGTCATCCCACCAGCCGTGATAGGCACCCGTGAATCTTACGATTTTATTTCGCCCGGTCTGATAGCGTGCAACCCTCACAGCCTGCATCACAGCTTCTGTACCCGACATATGAAAGGAAACTTGGTCTTTGTTCGAAATTGCACACAGCTTTTGAATATTTTCCAGCACACAGGGGTGATAGGCTCCCAGTACCGGGCCGAGTGCGTGGGCTCGACGACTGCCCTCCTCTATGCAGGACTTATAAAAATCCTGACCGAACACATTCACTCCATAAGAACCGGTCACATCAATCAGACGCACGCCATCCATATCGATAAGCCATACGCCATTACTACTTTGCATATAACTGCCAATTTGAATGTGTTGTTGCAATACATCACGAAACTGGTATGGCACACGGTACTGACTGATGAATTGCAAGTCTGCAATCATTTTTTTGGACTCCGCAGTTTGTCGCAAAGTCAGAGGGCTGCGTTGCGTCAACGCCTGTCCGAGCACGGTCAAACCAAGCTGTCTTTTCTGTCTGATTTCGGCTGGTGCCCCATCGATATCAAACCATCGTTCAGCCGGGTAGGAATACCCGGGAATGCGACGTGTAATACGTTTCGCCCATCTCAAGTGACCGCCAAGCGAAGGGTTTTTTGCAAGCGAAAGTTGCAATCTTTGCCATGCTTTGCGCATCAGCTGGAGGAATGCGGCAAGCACCACCAGACCGACAAGAATATTTACAAATGAAACGGTCATATAGCTACGCCTTATCGAGTGATTTACTTTTCAAACCTCCTTTTTATGACTCTTGGATGACGGATTGATGAACATCAGAGCAACTATTCAAAAAATATTTTCTCAGGAGGATCTGAATTTCCTCCTGACCAACCGTATTCCCAGGCAGTCCGCGACACATTTCATCGGCTGGTTCAGTCAGATCAGAGTGCCCTGGATTCGCGATCTATCAATTTATGTCTGGAAACTTTTTACAGAACTGGATTTAAGTGAAGCTAAAAAAGATAAATTTGATAGCTTGCACGATTGCTTTATCCGGGAACTGCGTCCTGGCGCAAGACCGGTCGACAATGATCCAAAAATACTGACCAGCCCATGTGACGCGATTGTTGGCGCTTGCGGCCAGGTTGTGAACGGCCAGGTTTTTCAGGCTAAAGGCTTTCCCTACACACTCAGCGATTTGTTTGGACATGAAACTGACACAAGCCAGTGGCAAGATGGTGAGTATGTGACCTTACGGCTGACCTCTTCGATGTACCACCGGTTCCACGCTCCCTATGACGGCTCGATGCTTCGTGTGAATTACATTTCTGGCGATACATGGAACGTCAATCCTGTCGCTCTCAAACGTATAGAAAAATTATTCTGTAAAAATGAGCGAGCGTTGTTATCCCTGGAGATCGGCGAACAGCGTTACCCGATTGCGCTGGTTCCCGTTGCAGCAATTCTGGTCGCTAGCATTCGTTTACACGGAATTGACACGCAGTTCCGCTCTGGCTGGACCGGTGAGAAAAACTTTAATTGCAATGTTCAATTTAAAAAGGGCGAAGAGCTTGGATGGTTTCAGCATGGATCGACCATCATTGTTTTCGCACCAAAAGGTTTTACCTTAGCTGACAACATTAGCCCTGGACAGCACATCAAAATGGGGCAAGCTTTGATGGCGATGCCATTACTGACTGAACATAGCTCTCTGCATACCCCCTTCTCATCCACGCACTCAGACGGAAATCTTCTCTCTTGAACCGCGGCTTTTATCTTGTCATTGCGGCCCAGACGCTTTCCTCACTAGCGGATAACGCGCTATTTATCGCAGCTATCGCACTTATTCAACAACTTGATGGTCCTGTCTGGGTGCCACCGATGATCAAATGGGGCGTTGCGGCAAGCTTTGTTTTGCTAGCTCCATTTGTAGGAGCGTTTGCCGATGCATACCCCAAAGGCAGAGTCATGTTCATCACCAATGCGCTCAAGGTGGTGGGCTGCCTGCTGATGTTCTGTTATGGCATTTTCGGACTATCCACCACAGGCCAGATTATGTTGATCTGTTTTGCTTACTCGATCGTAGGCATGGGCGCTGCGGCCTACTCACCTGCGAAATATGGGATCGTCACTGAGATGCTACCTCCGGGGCTACTAGTAGCCGGAAATAGCTGGATAGAGGGAATGACGGTGATTTCCATCATCATTGGCGCGGTCCTCGGTGGCGTATTAATCTCCCCTGTGGTCTCTGATTTCTTACTCAGTCACCCAAGTTTAAGTGGATGGTTAAACACTCCTGCGGAGACTGCAATTTTCATGATCAGTTTCCTGTATGCAGGGGCTTCAGTCATGAATTTATTCATTCCTAATACGCATATTCGTTACCCTGTGCAGTCTAAAAATCCAATCCGACTGATCAGTAACTTTAAAAATTATATTTGTATTTTGTGGCGTGACTCACTGGGTCAGATCTCATTATCTGTCACCACACTATTCTGGGGCGCAGGTGCCACGCTCCAATTGATTGTGATCGAATGGAGTCGTCAAAATCTCGGCTACCGCCTGGATCAGTCTTCAATCCTGATGGGCGTGGCCGCACTTGGAACGGTAGTCGGTGCAATCGCTGCTGCCCGCGTGCCTCTTAAAGCCTCACTCAGCGTTTTACCCGTCGGTGTAGCAATGGGACTTGTCGTATTGGTGATGCCGTTTATTTATAATATTTGGGCGGTATACAGTCTGTTGCTACTGGTCGGCGTACTCTCCGGTTTCTTTGTTGTACCCATGAATGCATTACTTCAGCATCGCGGCCATGTTTTATTATCGGCAGGCCACTCCATCGCTGTTCAAAACTTTAACGAACAGTTAAATATCTTGCTCATGGTCTCGCTCTACTCACTCATGCTCTGGCTGGAAATTCCAATCAATCTGATCGTGGTGCTTTTTGGATTATCGGTTGCGGGACTCATGATCGTTATCATTTTATGGAGTCGTGCAAATATAAAAAGAAAGCCCGACCTCCTGGAGGAAATCGGGCAAGATGGCTGGGGTAAGGCTATATAAACGAATCAAAAATTACTCTTCGTGTTTCCCCAGCCCCAGATAGCTCTCAATCACTCTGGGATTGCCCGCCAGATCTTTAGCCGGGCCTTCAAGCACCACAGCGCCTGTTTCCAGTACGTAACCATAGTCCGCCACTTGCAACGCTGCGCGGGCATTTTGCTCTACCAGCAAAATCGACACTCCCGTCTGCCGCAGTCGCGCGATGATATGAAAAATTTCTCGCGTAATTCGTGGCGCAAGCCCCAGGCTAGGCTCATCGAGCATGAGTAACTGAGGCTTGGCCATCAAGGCACGTCCGACCGCCAACATCTGTCGCTCACCACCAGACAAGGTTCCGGACTGTTGCTGGTAACGCTCTTTCAGTCTTGGAAACAATTCATACACTTCATCAAGCGTTGACATCCAGTCTTTCTCACCTGCACGATAGCGTCTGAAACCACCGAGCATCAGATTGTCCTGAACAGACATGCTGGAGAACAATTCCCGTTTTTCAGGAACCAGAGACATGCCTACCGATACACGTCGCTCCACTTCCCAGGTGCTCACCTCTTGCCCCAGGTACAGAACACTTCCTGCCGCCTGCCCGACTAAGGGTAAGGCACCCATGATTGCATTGAGCATGGTCGACTTACCCGCACCATTGGCACCAATCACGGTCACAATACTGCCGGCAGGTACGATCAGATCGGTTTGCGTCAGCGCCGTGACCTTGCCGTAACGTGCAGTCAAGCCTTTGACCTCAAGCAAACGCTTAGACTGATCATGCCTCTGATTCATAGTTTGACTCATGCTGTCGCCCCTGTATGCTGAGTAGACGCTACACTCTTTGGCGATGGATCAATATCCAGATCATCATCAATCCCACCCAGATAGGCCTCAAGGACGGCCGGATTATTTTGAATCTCAGCAGGCAAACCCTCAGCGAGCTTGGTTCCGAAATCCATCACCACCAGATGATTAGTCAGGCGCATCACAAAATCCATATCGTGTTCGACTAGCAGGATGCTCATGCCGCCTTCGCGCAAAGCACTCAGCACTTTGGCTAAATCCTGTTTTTCCTTGTAACGCAAGCCTGCCGCAGGTTCATCGAGCAACAATAATATCGGGTCGCAGGCCAGTGCACGCGCGATTTCCAGGATGCGCTGCTGACCCAGGGCCAGATTACCCGCCTGTTCATATAAATAATCACCCAGTCCGACGCGCTTGAGCTGAACGGCCGCCTCATGGAGCAATTGCGCTTCGCGCGCACGGTCCAGATGAAGTGTGCCTTCAATCACGCCTACATTGCTGCGCAAGTGCGCACCGAGCGCGACGTTTTCAAGCACGGACATGTTGGCCAGTAACTGAACGTGCTGAAACGTGCGGCCAACACCACGCTTGGCAATATCACGGGCGGTCAGGGAGTCTGTGCGAGATCCCATAAACGTCACACTTCCCCGCGTGGAGGGCAGTACGCCGGAAATCAAATTAAAGGTTGTACTCTTACCAGCACCGTTCGGGCCAATCAAGCCAACAATCTCACCCGCACGTACTGAAAAGCTGATGTCATTGACCGCAACCAGGCCACCGAACTCTTTGCGAATCGCATCGACCACTAAAACTGTTTCGCCAGATTTCGGACGTGCCCGCATTGGTAAAGCAGGTGCCTCTGGCGGGGCAGGACGATTACGCTGTGTGCTGTTGCCACCAAACACACGTGTCCACAGCCCGAGAAAAATCGGCCATAGCCCATCACGTGCATACTGCAACATGATGACCAGTAAGACACCAAATACAATCAGTTCAAAATTCGCAGTAGTGTCTAATAATTTAGGCAGCACATTCTGAATCTGATCGCGCAGTGTGATGATCAAAGCTGCTCCCAGAATCGCGCCCCACACATAACCTGCCCCGCCCACTACTGCCATAAATAAATATTCGATGCCATGGTTCAATCCGAAAGGACTCGGACTCACCGCGCGCTGCATATGCGCGTACAACCAGCCCGACAAACAAGCCAGCAAAGCCGCATAGATAAATATGATGATTTTGTAGGCAGCAGTATTGACACCAAAGGACTCGGCCATCGCCGCACCGGATTTCAGCGCCCTGATCGCTCGGCCCGGACGCGAATTCAATAAATTACTGGTTGCCCAGATTGCCAGTAACACCAGCAACCAGATCAGCAGATAAATATTGCGGCCTGGAGCCAGCGAAATCCCAAAGATGGACAGTGGCTCGATCCCCGATATGCCATCGTGCTTGCCTAACCATTCGATATTGCCGAATAGGTAATAAAGTGAAAGCCCCCAGGCGATTGTGCCAAGCGGCAGATAGTGTCCGGACAGGCGTAAAGTAATCGCCCCCAGAAAAAATGCGAGCCCAGCGGTCAGTAGTAAACCAATCATCAGCGCAATCCAGGGTGAACCACCATAGCGCGTCGTAAACCAGGCTGTCGTATATGCACCGATCCCCACAAAGGCTGCCTGACCAAACGAAGTCAGGCCTCCCACACCCGTCAATAGCACCAATCCCAGCACAACAAGGCTAGCGAGTCCGATGTAATTAAGCTGAGTAATCCAGAACTCGGGGGTGATCGGCAGCAGTGGCAATGCGATCAGTAGCGCTATAAAAGCCACCAGAAATTTGCGATGATTCATTTTTATTCCTCATCCTCAACGTGATGCGTGGTGAGTGACCGCCAGAGCAGCACCGGAATGATCAGCGTAAAAACAATGACCTCTTTGTAAGCGCTTGCCCAGAAAGATGAAAATGCCTCAAGCAATCCGACCAGAAGCGCACCGATCGCGGCAACAGGATAACTCGCCATGCCACCGATAATGGCAGCGACAAAGCCTTTCAGTCCAATCAGAAAACCAGTGTCGTAGTAGATCGTTGTCACCGGCGCGATCAGCATGCCTGACAACGCACCGATAAACGCGGCGAGTGTAAATGTCAGGCTCCCGGACATTTTTGTACTGATACCGACCAGGCGCGCGCCGCGACGATTCACCGCAGTTGCACGTAGCGCTCTGCCGTAAAGCGTGTATCCGAAGAACAGCCACAGCGCCACAATCATCAGTGCGCTCGTCAACACAACAAACAGACTTTGCGCTGACCACGGGCCAATACCAAAATCGATCGTACCGTCGATAAAGGCAGGTGTGCGCCAGCCTTCAGCGCCAAAGAACACCAAAGCCAGGCCCGTCAAGGCAAAGTGCACAGCCACAGATACGATCAGCAAAACCAGAATAGAAGCCTCGGCGAGGGGCTGATAAGCGATGCGATAAAGCATAGGGCCTAAAGGAATCACCATTGCCATGGAAATCAGCACATCCACCCACAATGGAAGTTTTGCTGCAGCAAGCTGAGGAATCACCCACAGCATGGCAACAGGCAGTACGACATACAGGCAAGCAGTCTTGAATAATTTACGCCAGTCTTGCGTGCGCAGCGTATCGCGCAACTCCATCAGAAAAACAACCGTCCCTGCCAGAGGCAGCAACCACATCGTGCCGGGTGTTTTATTTTCAATCAGCATGGCCAGGGTGAGCGCGCCAAATGCGACGAACTCACCTTGAGGAATAAAGATGACACGTGTAACGGCGAACACCAGCACCAAGGCGAGTCCGAGCAAGGCGTAAATCGCACCATTGACGATGCCGTCCTGCAACAGGATCAAAGCGATTGTGAAGTCCATCTTTTACCTTTTCATAACAAAGGCGCACTCTCAAACACAGAGTGCGCCAGATGTATTGCAATCAATAGGGATTACAGGCCCGGCTGATATACCCACTTACCACCATCAATCTTGACGATCACGCGAGCGCGATCATCAAAACCTGCATGATTGGTCGGCGTCATAT
>JAUSCY010000085.1 GCA_030650995.1 Sheuella sp.
CAAAGTTTTCCGCGCCCTGAAAATCGATGCCGAAGAAGCCCAGCTCAAGTTTGGTTTCTTGCTCGACGCGTTGCAATACGGTGCACCTCCACACGGTGGTATCGCCTTCGGTCTGGATCGTATCGTCACCATGATGACCGGTGCAGAATCGATCCGTGACGTGATCGCTTTCCCCAAAACACAGCGCGCGCAATGCTTGCTTACACAAGCACCATCGCCTGTCGATGAAAAGCAATTGCGTGAACTGCACATCCGTTTGCGTCAGCCAGAAGTCAAAGCCAGTTAAGTCGCTCGCCTCGACACACATGTCGCTGCTTAGAGTCGTCAGTTACAACATCCATAAAGGACGCTCGCTTGCCGGGCGTGATTCCTTGGGTGACCTGCGACTTGGGCTGCATGGTTTACGTCCTGATCTGATGTTCCTGCAGGAAGTGCAGGGACGCAATGACAAGCACGGCTCTCTGCACCTGCAGCACGAGTCACTCGCAGCAGCGTTGCATATGGATTGTGCCTACGGGTGTAATGCGGTTCGTACGCAAACCGACCATGGCAATGCACTGCTCTCTCGCCACAAAATCCTTTCCTTTGAGAATCAGGATATCTCCGATCACCGCATGGAGCAGCGTGGACTGTTACATGGTGTAATTGATGTCGGTGGTCGTGAGGTGCATTGCTTTGTCGTGCATCTCGGATTGTTTGCAGGTAGTCGCGTCAGACAGATCGAAGTCATGGCCGAACGCATCAGCCGCATGGTGCCTGATGGCGCACCGATGGTGATTGCAGGCGATTTTAATGACTGGCGAGATCGACTTGCACCATTGTTTGTCGAGCAGCTCGGTGTGTACGAGGTGTTTGCACATGCCCCACGCACACATGGGATGATGCCTAAATTGCGTGAGTCGATGCAGCAACTCGGTGGAGTGTTGCGTGGTGAGACTGCCGAGCAAATCCGGGTAGCAATGTTTCGCAGGCAACACACGCGTGTGAATCAATTATCAGCAGAGGGCGCAGGTAATCTGATGCCCTCGCCACGGACATTTCCCTCTGCGTTTCCCTGGTTGCGTCTCGATCGTATTTATCAGCGTGGCTTTGCTGTGCGCAGTGCGAGAGTATTGCGCGGTAAGCCCTGGACACAGCTTTCTGATCACGCTCCGATTCTGGCGGAGCTGGAGTTGCCTTAGCCTGACTGGGGCTAGTAGTCTTCGTTTTTACCAGACAGTGCCACACCTAATCTCAATAAAAAATATGCAACCGCATCGCTTGCCTGCGTGAACCATCCACGTCGGGAATAAAGCGAATGCTCAATCACACGACTGCCACGTGTCATGGCGAGCTCCAGGGACTGCCGTAATTCAGCAGCAAACCCGGCATCTTGAATCATCAGATTTGCTTCACGCGCCAGTAGCAAACTAAAGGGATCCAGATTGGAGGAGCCCACTGTTGACCAGTTATCCATTACTGCGACCTTCGCGTGCAGAAAGCTTGGGATGTATTCATAGATCTCGATGCCCTGTTTGAGGAACTGATCATAGATCCAGCGCGTAGCGTGATACTGCAGGTGATACTCAATCTTTCCCTGTAACAGGAGTCGCACGCGCACCCCCCGTTTAGCCGCTGCAATCAACGTCTTGCGTAACTTATGTCCAGGCAGGAAATAGGCATTCGCAATCACGATATCGTGTTTAGCAGTGTCGATTGCAGAGAGATAGGCAGTTTCGATCGACTTTCTGAATCGCAGATTGTCACGTAACACGAGTGCCGCAGTGATATTGCCAGTGGTAGGTGCTGTACCTTGCTGGTCTGTTGGGTGATTGCGGTGGAGGTGACGCAGACGCAAGTGATGCAGATACTCTAATTGATGCAAGGCAGGCATGTGATGCATTTTTCGCTGATGATGTACCAGTCGCAACCACAGCAGATCCAGCGCGTGGATGGCGTCTTCTACAACAGGTCCCGTGACCTGCACCGCGAAATCAAAACGCGGATCCGTGTGACGAATCGTCGGATCTGTTTCTGAATAGTCGTCTTCAAAATTGATGCCACCAATAAATCCGGTGTAGCCATCCACGATCACTATCTTGCGATGCAGGCGGCGCAGTCGCTGCGTATCAAAACCATTGAGTCCGAAGGACGTCGGCTCTGGCCTGAATATGAGACAGAGTGCGCCTGCAGTCTGAAGTTTTTCTTGTATGTCCTGAGCCTGCTCGGCTGAGCCAAACCCATCCAGTACGACACGTACTTTGATACCTCGCTGAGCTGCTTGCGTGAGATGGTCCAGTATTTTTTGACCCGCCACGTCAAGGCGAAAGATATAGGTTTCGAGATGAATGCTGGTGGT
>JAUSCY010000087.1 GCA_030650995.1 Sheuella sp.
CTCAAGTTATTACATTGGTCATTTAGTCCATGACAAAATGTCTTTGATCAGAGCGACGGATGCAGCCGCTATGAGTGCGGCGACAACCCAAGCGCGCATATTGAATTTTCATGCTTATCTGAATCGAGCTCAGCTAGCGAATCAGTTAGCAATGATTCACCTTGTGACTCTGGCTTCACAGGAGCGTTTCAGAGCCACTCAGGCTCTGCAATCCATGAGGATGAATCCGCCTGTTTTTTTGATTGGTATGTTTTTCGGATCTACTTTTGCAGCTTCGTACTTGGCTGCTCAAGCGGGTGGGGTCAGTGATAGCCAGTCTATTCGAGCTTTAGAGAAAGCCTTCCAGCAGCACGACCAGGTGATTATTGAAATGCTAGAGCAGACCCGTCGCGTCTTGTTACGTGATTTAAGTATTTCGCGTAATCAGATTCTTGAAAGAGTATTGATCCGAAATCTTGGGGATAGTGGTTCGATGATGAGCGGAAACACTCTTTCAGAATTGGGTGTTTCTTATGAAATCAAGCGTGATGAGATTGCCGATAAGCTTTCGTATTTATCTAATCAATCACCTATTTGGAGAAGTGCGTTCGAACAGGTGATTGAGCCTTATGGTTATCTAAAACCGCGTAATGAGGTTCGTCAAAATATTTGGGCCGTCAATGTACGTTGCCCACATAAACGCCACGAACTCAGGCGCCGTGGTCAATCTTCTGTCGGTGTCGATGGAATATATGAATCAGATGACACGATTTCGTTTCATGCTGTCCGTTCAAATCGGGCAATAGGCTGTTACCAGAGAGAGTACCCCATGGGCTGGGCGCAGGTTAAAGCAGACGTGCGCACTAGCGAACTGGAAAATGTTTATAAGTCTCGGGATCGTCTTACGACTTCAGTCACTGCAGGCCAGAGTTTTTCATCTGAACCCTTTTGGCATTGGGTCAAAAAACAGGGTAATTCCACGTGGGATATTTTTAATGGTTCTGCAAATCAACTTGCTCAATCGTGGTCTGCCCCACAGAAAATCAGTTGGCAATCCAGAGCAAAAGCAGGGTTTGTAAATGTGGAGCCGGCCAGAGCAGAGTTTCGTTTTGACATTAACACCATCCAGAAATCTAGATTTCTATCACAGCACATTAAAAAAAATGGTTTTTCAGGATGGTTCAGGATGCTCGGGCTGGATTCAAAGGATTCCATTTCTGCAGGTGCGTCTTCCGTTACGTATTTTTCAAGACCTGGCCCTCGTGATGACAGCCGTCATGAACATCCAAGTTTATTTCATCCCTACTGGCATGCGCGACTGGTGAGTCGATGAGAGTTTCCTGCAATGTGTTTTTCACCGAGAAGCAGTTTGGTCAGGCGATGAGTGAAGCACTGATCGTCATTGCGATACTTTTCATCGTATTGACCTCGATACAGTTAACTGGATCAATGCAGTTATCAACTCTTCAAATGCTAGTGAGTAGTACTAAAAATGTATTTGAGATTTCACTGGGTCAGTCTGTCGGGAAGGATATAAAAATAATTTCACCAGATTTACAACGCACCGCGTTAATAACTCCTCTGGTTCACAAGTTGAATGCAGAATTGTTTATGACAGATCCTGGTTTTGTGTCCGCGAGTTCTTCTTCGGGCGATCCAAGGGTGCGTCACGCTAATATTCTTCGTCATTCATATATCGAATCTGGTAATGGTTATGCAGCCAGTGATGGTGATGTACAGAAGCGGATTGAACGTTCCAGGAGTATTTGGAGCGATACATATCAAATTAGCTCAGCATCTATCCGTAGTGTTGAGGCCTTGTCATCGAAAACAGATTCAGCCTGGAATCGTCCGAGAGTTTCTCTTGATTTTATTCATCCATGGAAAGGTGTTATTCCCAGACAAACTCCTATCGATATTCAAGGGCAACCCCCCCGTTTTGTTGAAGTCCTGGCGCCGTGAATGAAGCTTGTTAGCGTATGTATTTTGTTATCACTCGTAATTCTGCATGCTGATGCTTTGTCAAGCTCTGTCAAGAATAAGGATGTTGCTGCTATGGATAATGAGTATTCATTTCCAGACTGGATGTTGAGGGAAAATATCGTTGAAAATTTAAGTTTGAATGGGTTGCTAATGAAAACTGAATTCTTCACTATTAAGAAAAATATGAAGGAGTTCATCCATGAAATTGTTTCTTTCATACCAGAGGGTTCGGTTTTGATCAGGAATTCAGATGGCCTTCAAATAAGCTGGCTAGTCAGGAATATTTCTTATGTTTTCTTAATCACAGATCAGTCATCTGTAGAGTCAGCGAGATTAAATGGGATTCTTTCCTCAATCGTTTTGAATCAGGACAAGCCTTTAGAAACTCAATCTACAACTTGTCCAATTAATTGGTTACCCGATGATGCAAAATTAATTTTTTCAATGGGTGACAAAGTTGGTGGAGTCAATCAGGCCAGAATCGAAGGCTACATTTCTAGCCTTAGCTATAGTGAAGTACGTGCATTGGTTGAACGCCGACTCAAAATATACGGCTGGATCAGTCTTGCTCAGTACCCTCATCGTTCTTCCCTGGGGTACTCAAATCTTTTTGAGGCATTTTGTGGAAATCGCCATGTAAGGATTGATTTACAAAAAAAAATATTTCAAACACGAATATCTGTAATGAGTATTGAAAAATGATTTTATGGGTTTCAAAACACAAAAACTGGCTGCTGATGACAGTTTCATTATTCTTTGGAACGATTGCCGCATTCGCAATTAATCAGCATCTGGATACTAAAACTCGTGAAATTGAATCGAATGCACGCGTGCCGCACGTCAAACGTATCGTTGCTGCACGGGATCTGCCACGCGCAGCCATAATCAGAATGGAAGACCTGGCTGCACGCGATTTCCCGACCGCGTGGACAACTACGGATGCGATACCTGTCTCCCAGGCAGAGTCTTTAGTTGGCAAACAACTAAGCGTTGACCTTAAGGCCGGACAGTTACTGCATTGGGCTAATACGTCTGAAAAACCGGCACTTGCTTTATCTGGACGTTTACCACCTGGAATGCGGGCGATCACTATTCCTGTTGATCAGATCAATTCATTGTCTGGACTAGTAAGCCCTGCTGATTTGATTGACTTGTACGTCAGTTTTGAGCATCAGGGCAGGCGTGTCACCTCGGTTTTGCTTTCTGGTATCGAAGTGCTCGCCACGGGCCGACAGCTCAACTTACCCGATCAGTCATTAGCTTCTCATCAGGATCACTATGCAACACTAACCCTTGCCACCTCACCAGAGGATGCCGTAAAGCTAGTGGCAGCACGTCAGACGGGGACGATCACTGCGGTCCTTGCTCAGCATAGTGACACCTTGTCGCATACCAATATCAATAATATGGCTCGCGGTCATCTTGCAGGATTGCTTGGTATGGAGTCTCCGAACGTCAAAGCAGTGCCGATTTTGTACGGGGACCGTATGACTGGTGATGATCTTCAGGCTGCCGTAACGCAATTAGAGAGTCACTTTGCTACAGAAATAATGAGTACCTCAGAATGATGAGGTTTATTTCTTTTCTGACATTTTGTTTTCTATTATTTCCCTCGTTTACCTACAGTCAGGAAACTCAAGCCATAGAGTTGGAAACAGGAGCCTCTTTGGTTCTCAATGCTGGCAATATCAAGCGTATTGCGGTTGGGAATAGTCAGGTTCTGCAGGCATCAGAGATCAGTGATGGCGAAGTGATAGTGTTTGGTAAGAGTAAAGGCTCGACAACAGTTGATATATGGCTCAAGGGAGGACGTCGTAAAACCTATCTGATCAATGTCAAATCTTCTGGACTCAGTCGTATACATCGTGAAATAAAAACTTTGCTAGCCACTATTCCTAATGCCAGAAGTTCGATCGTGGGTGAAAAAATCGTAATTGAAGGGGAAGATCTTGGCGATGTGGATCAAGCAAAAATTGCAAGATTTGCCTCAAGGTATTCCGAAGTACTGGATTTAACCAGTCAGCAAGGTTGGGATCGAATGGTCTTGCTCGATGTCCAGGTACTTGAAATTCCATCCTCCAGGATGCAAGAGCTTGGCGTGCGCTGGGATCCTGGTGCATCGAGCGGGATGCATACTGGCGTAGCCTGGGAGGGTGCTTCTTCGTCGATCGGTCAGCGACCTGGAGATCATTCGCTGGATATTCCCTTTCCCTTGAAGAAAACCGCTGGTTATCTCGGCTTAAATGCCTTACTTTCTGCCCGACTTGCAGCATTATCCCGGAGTGGAGAAGCAGTGATTCTTGCTCAGCCGCAATTATTAGCGCGAAGTGGTTCGACGGCTTCGTTTCTGGCCGGTGGCGAGGTACCGTATTCGTCTGTCGACAAAGATGGAAAATCCACGACCACTTTTAAAAAATATGGAGTTTCGTTAAATATTACGCCTAACGTAGATCGCCACGACGCAGTGCGTTCAAAAATTGAAATTGAGGTGAGTTCTGTCGACACAACCATTACTGTGCCCGGCGGACCTGCAATGAAAATACGTAAAGCATCAACAGAGTTCAATGTTCGATCAGGCCAAACCCTGGTGTTGGGGGGATTCCTGTCCCGTGAGCGCTCAAGCGATCGAGATGGTGTTCCGGTCTTGTCGGACATACCAGTTTTTGGTGGATTATTTGGTGTGAACCGGGATCTGTCTCGTCAAACGGAGCTCGCCATATTTGTCACGCCCGTCGTAGTGGATGCCGAGCATCCTCAAATGCGTCTGCGCTCGGAAAATGGCAGAAAAATCGTATCGGAGGCATTTCCTGCACCCACTCGTCTGAATACTCCGATTGAGTCTTACAGAGCGACTGAGACTCCATATTTTTCCGGTAAAACATCTCAATGGGAAAACCCGTCTCTTACCGATCAAGCGTTAACTCCAGAGCACGCTGAATTTTCTACAGTAGAACAATCACAATGGGAGGATCCGTCGTGATCATTCTTGATATTCATTTCGAAGATGGTCAGTTTGTCTCTGAAAGACGTTGTTTACCCCTGCTTGTAGGAAGAGGAGAGGAGTGTGGATTGAGATTAAAAAACTGGCGTATTGCAAAAGAACACTTTTTGCTTAGACGTGGTGTGGATGGTGTGTATATCGATGATCTAGGGTCTCTGGCCGGCACACGCGTAAACGGTCGGCGAATTACAAGGTACGGTCCAGTCAAGAGCGTGGATACCTGTATCGCAGGACCATGCAAATTGAATATTACTGAGACGCCCTTTGTTTCCAAGCATCAGAGTGAACCTGAAACCCCCAGCATCCCTACAGAAGTTGCTGAGAGTTTAGATACTGCGATAGATGTGTCTGATTCTCCGCTGTCCGGTATACATAATCAGTTGTCAGTCTCAAATGTCGAGCTCCAAGATCTTACTGATCCATTTGATACATTTAAAAAATTACCAGTTTCTAACGTACACGATCAACAGTTATCCAGTCTGAGTTCAAGTGCAGATGATACGGAGTGGCTGCAGCCTCAGCACATTGATATCAGGCAATCCCTGCATGCTGCGCTGATTGAAGCGCTTGATTTGAGACGTCACGATGTTTCCGCACTCTCAGATAGGGCGCTTCGTCAGGAGGCTGAAAAGTGTGTGGCTGAGTTGATTAATACTCGACCTGAAATCGATACTGAAGCCAAAAGACGTGAACTGATTACTTTAGTCTCGGCTGAGGCGGTTGGGTTAGGTGTGCTGGAAAGCTTGCTGGATGATCCCAGTATTTCAGAAATCATGGTCAATAAATTTGATCTGATTTATGTAGAGCGTTACGGAAAAATTGAACGACATCAGGCAACTTTTAGTTGTGATATGGCTGTGCGCTCAATCATTGATCGTATTGCTATTCCATTAGGTAGGAGAATTGATGAATCTTCTCCGATGGTCGATGCGCGGCTCAAGGATGGTTCGCGATTGAATGCGGTCATTCCTCCTGTCGCATTACATGGAGCGTGCCTCACAATTAGAAAATTTGCAAAAAACAGATTGACCATGGGCGATCTCGTCACGCGCGGATCGCTTGATCCGCTTATGGCAGAACTACTGAAGGTGTGTATTGATCTGCGACTGAATATGATTGTTTCCGGAGGGACAGGGTCTGGCAAAACAACATTACTCAATATACTTGGGCAAAGTATCCGACCAGACCAGCGCATCGTCACAATAGAAGATTCAGCAGAGTTACAGATTCAACATCCACACGTAATCAGTCTTGAGGCACGACCGGTCAATACTGAGGGTTCTGGACAGATTACTATTCGAGATCTGGTGCGTAATGCTATGCGCATGCGACCTGATAGGATTATTGTAGGAGAGGTAAGGGGGGCTGAAGCGCTCGATATGCTGATCGCAATGAACACCGGACACGAAGGGTCTTTGACAACGCTTCACGCTAATAGTCCACGCGATGCGTTAGCCAGAATTGAAACACTCGTATTGATGGCAAACGCAGGTTTGCCACTCCAGGCGATCAGAGAACAAGTTTCTTCGGCTGTTGATATTATTGTTCAGCAGTCACGGCTGGCTTGTGGCCGCAGATTGGTGACTAGCGTTGCTGAGATCACAGGTACAGAGTCTGGTGTTGTTCAACTTCAAGTCTTAGCGAATTTCGATCCACATACAGAAACTTTCAACCTGAACCCTTTACCACCAAGTTTTTTTGAACGTCTTGATACTCAAAATAATCCATTCGTTAAACGCTGGTTCTCAAAACAATGATTTGGTTGTCAGTGATTCTGGCTGGTATTTCGTTTGCAATTGCATTCTGGATCGGACAGCAACTACTCGTCGAGGCGATGCAACGTTATAGAAAGGTACTAGTCAATGACACTCAGGCTAATCTACGCGAAATGTTTGTTTTCATCGATGTCAGTCATTTATGGCCTGCGGTAGTTTGTCTTGCAACGAGTTTGGCTTTACTGTCGTGGCTAATATTTGATCTCATTTTCCTTTCACTCCTGATTGCGATTGTTGCACTTTTTTTACCACGATACGCACTAAACAAAGCGATACGTGCGCGAACCGAGACGTTTGAACAGCAATTACCGGATGCTTTGTTAGCGATGAGTAGCGCCTTGCGTGCGGGAGTGAGTCTGGGTGTCGCACTCAAACAAGTCGTCCAGAACGCTGAGGCACCTTTTTCTCAAGAACTTGGCCTGGTATTACGTGAACAGCGTGTTGGAATTTCTTTACCTGAGGCTTTGGCAAATTTATATACGCGCATGCCTTCAGAAAATATTCAGATGATGACAACATTAATGCGAGTTGCCTCTGTCTCCGGTGGGTCGTTAGCGGATTTGCTTGAGCGTTTATCAGCGACTGTCAGGGCAAGACTGCATTTAAGTATGAAACTCCGTGTCCTGACTTCTCAAGGCACCATGCAAGCGTGGATTGTTGGTTCTTTACCCGTAGTTTTGTTGATTGTGTTGAACTTTATTGATCCCTACTCAACCCATCTGATGTTTTATACGACACCGGGGCAGATTGTATTGTTGACTGTTATTGTTCTTGAGACTGCAGGTGCCCTCATGCTCAAACGCATACTCCAAATTCAGCCATGAGTAATTCAACAGTTCATGTCATAGCAATAATGTGTAGTGCGATAGCTGTCACGACGTTTGTATTGTTTATGAATGCTCTGCGTTTGGATCATTTTAAAAAAAAGAATAATACGGATTCTGGTCATAATCCAAGGCAATCAGATGCCCATCAAATTCAGGACACAAATAGTCCTGATGAGCACCACTTTTTAATCAGATTATGCTGGCCCTTGATTAATGTTTTGAGCGTATGTGTTCTTCCTTTTATGACATGGGGGGTCAGACAAAAATTATCTCGATCACTGAGTCAAGCTGGTTTACACGGATGGAGTTGTTCGCAATTTTTGGCTTTACAGCTCCTCTTTGCAGGGCTAGTTGCCTTACTGTGCTTCATTTCTTTCCTGATGATTCTTTCGTATGATAAATACAATTTTTTGATTCTGTCTTTGCTCTGCTCTGTGACGGCTGGTATTTATCCGAGGGTATGGCTCCTTTCAAGAAAAAGGCAACGTTATCAGGAGATTGAACGAGGTTTGCCATTTTTTTTAGATATGGTCACGCTTGGACTTGAGGCGGGTATGAATCTACAAACAGCCATACAGCTCTCACTTGATCATCTTAATAATGGTCCATTAAAAGATGAATGGTTGAAAACTATATTTGAGATTCGTTCGGGTGTCCTTCGATCCGATGCCTTCAGAAATATGAGTCAACGTGTTGATTTGGTTTGTATCAGGCAGATGATGACCGCATTCATTCAAGGTGAATCGATGGGCTTGAGCTTGACTCGATCGATTGGTGAGTTTTCAAGCCAGCAGGGACAGCTCAGATTGTTCAAGGCAGAGAAAATAGCCTTACAAGCGCCAGTCAAAATGCTGTTTCCTCTCGCACTATGTATTTTTCCCTGTACATTTCTGGTGCTTGGTTTTCCCGTTGTCGCACAGCTTCTAGGTCTTGAAACTTGATGTTTACGTTGAGACTAAAATGTGCTGAAGGCTGGTGCGCTCGTGCAGCAGGACTATTAATATGTAAAAAACTCGACAAGAATGAAGCCCTCTGGATTCATTCTTGTCGAGCTATCCATACTTTTGGTATGAGGTATCCGATTTCTGTGTATTTTGTGGATAAAAACTATCGCGTGATTAGTTTTATTCCTGAAATGAAACCATTCAGATTCGCCTGGAATTTAAAAGCCGCATCTGTCATTGAAATGCTCGCTACAGATCAGCTAGAAGCTTATAAAAATGCTATTGGAATTGAAGCGTTATTGATTGGTGTTCAATCGGATTTGGTTTCTTGAGATTCAAATACCGAAACATAATTTGGGTAAAAACTGCAATACAACACACTACCCGCAGCGATATTGATGGGTACCTGTATCGTTGCAGCAGCACTTTCGCTCAGACCAATGAGCGTGAGTAATCCTACAACCAGATCTATACCTATAAAAACGCTCATCCAAACCAGGCCGTAAACAATAAATGCCCATTTGTTTCTCCAGCAGGCAATACCGCTGAAAAATAAGGCCTGGAGCAGCGTAACGTTGTGAAATCCTGCCAGCGCAGGCGCATACCAGAATATTGAAGCCATTAAAACGTAAAGCACGGCAAAGATAATCATTGGTGCACGAATTGCGTCAAGCAAAGGCAAAAAATCGTTGCTTGTAGTCGCCGTCTGGACAGATTGGGAGAGTTCGTCCATAAATGGCAAGAATGCGATAAGACCCAGGACGATACAAATCAGGACGTAGATCGCTCCCATTGCGAGAAGTTTTTTAAATAAACCTTTTTGTTTTAATGGCTCAAACCACATGCCCAGGAGCATTTTTTGTCCGGATGCGGCTTTGCGGCATGCTGCCATCGTCATAAACGTGACGGCAGGCATCAATATGATGAAGACTAAAGGACCAACAGGAGGTGTAATGCTCGCGGTCATTAACAGCAGGCTGATAAACATTGCCCAGGAAAAAAAAGCGAGTGGCTGTGAACGAAATAGCAGCCAGCCTTGTTTGGCCCATAGGTAACCAGCGCGGGCGGGAAGGACTACAGCTTGCATCAATTTTCCTTGGGTAGGTCAGGGACTGGGCCAGATGACCGGGCAATAAGAACACGTTCGAAATGTGTCGGATCGTGAGGTTTAAGTGTCTGCGCAGGTCTCGGCAGATAAAAGTCATAAAGCCTGGAAAGCCAGAAGCGTAATGCTGCGCCTCTGAGCATGGCCGGCCAGACTGCTTTTTCATCGGCAGTGAATGGTCTGACTTTTGCATAGGCAGCCAGCCAGGCATCAACCAGTTCAGGTACGAATCGACCCTCTGGACGGGTAATGCACCAGTCATTTACGCTTACCGCAACATCAAAGAGCCAGGTGTCACAGCCTGCAAAGTAAAAGTCGATGAGTCCGCCCATCTGAGGCATTTCGTGTGTGCCGGCAAACAGAACGTTGTCTCTGAATAAGTCGCAATGTGCCGGACCTCTTGGCAGATTGATCCACTGGCTTGTTTGTGCGAGGGATGTTTGTTCATCAAGAGATTTCTTTAACAGCTCTTGTAATGTAGATGATAGAAAAGGCAGTACGACAGGTGCTGTTTTTTCCCACCAAGCTAATCCACGCAGATTAGGTTGAAAGATCTCAAAATTTTTCCCTGACAGATGCGCCAGCGCCAGTGTCTGACCCGCGAGGGCGCAATGCGCGGGGGTCGGATCTGGTTCGTATCCACCTTCCAATCTTGAGACAATTGCTGCGGGTTTATCGTGAAGACTGGATAGCCGTGAACCATCTTTTCTTGTCTGCGGGTAAGGGACGGGGACACCGTCCTTCGCCAGATGGTGCATCAGCTCAATATAGAAAGGTAGTTGTTCTGCTGTTAATACTTCGAATACTGTCAGGACATACTCGCCCGCGGTTGTCGAGAGAAAATAATTTGTATTTTCTATGCCGGCGGTAATCCCTCTGAGCGAAACGAAATCGCCAATCGAGTAGGAGGCGAGAAGCGAACGTGCATCGTCATCACTGACAGGTGTGAATACGGCCATGGGGATGATTGCGCTTAAACAGAATCTGAGCAATTTTTGATTTTAGCAAGGAAGCGACCCTAAGCTTTGGTTGAGTCTTCAAAGAGCTAAAATAAGGTCGAATTTGTGCTAACTGAGTATTTATCCGCCTATCTTGAACGTAATAAAACAATCTGTGACAAATTTCCCCGATGAAGGTTGGCGACTTTGCGTCGCCCCCATGATCGACGTAACTGACAGGCATTGTCGTTTTTTTCACCGCCTGCTTGCTCCTCACGCGCGTCTTTATACAGAAATGATAACAACGGGAGCGCTTACGCACGGTGACCTTGAGCGTCATCTGGATTTCAACGCAGAAGAGCATCCCGTTGCTTTACAGCTTGGCGGTAGTGAACCAGCTTCGCTTGCTTATGCTGCAAAACTCGGTGAGCAGTGGGGGTATGACGAAATCAACCTCAATTGCGGTTGCCCATCAGAACGTGTGCAAAAGGGCTCTTTTGGTGCTTGCCTGATGACTGAACCCGCGCTCGTAGCTGATTGTATAAAGGCGATGCAAGATACTGTATCGGTCCCCGTCACGGTCAAGCACCGTCTTGGCCTTGACTATGAGCAAAGCTATGCGTTTGTTCGTGATTTTGTGGGTCAGATTTACGACACAGGTTGCAGGGTTTTTGTGGTGCATGCACGTAATGCGGTTCTCAGAGGTCTTTCACCCAAAGATAATCGGGAAGTGCCACCCTTGCGATACGACGATGCCGCCAGACTCAAGGAAGATTTTCCTGATGCAGTAATTGTTCTGAATGGTGGTCTTACATCGCTTGCAATATGCGACGAGCAAATGCAACGTTTTGACGGTGTCATGCTGGGCCGCGCGCCCTGGCATGACCCAGGCATTCTGGCGCAAATATCTTCAGCGTGGTGGCCAGATCTCAGCGTGCTCTCTGAGGAAGCACTGATTGAAGCTCTAGTTCAGTATGCGAATGGTCAGATTGATCAGGGGGTGCCGCTCAGAATTATGGTCAGACCCTTGCTCGGTTTGTTCAATGGGCGCCCGAAATCAAGACTATGGCGTCAAACCTTGTCTGACTCCAAACAGCTTAACGGAGCACGGGGCGATTTAATCCGCACAGCTTGGGAAAAAGTCGGCCCTTCAAAATCAATATCTGCTTAAACAGCAGGATCCTGATTTTCGTCCGGCCAGTCCCGAATGTAGGCTTTGAGCATCGAGTTTTCAAATTTCTGCGCCGCGACAATTGCTTGTGCCATATCGTAGAAAGAAATAACCCCCATCAGAACCGGACCATCCATCACGGGCAGATAGCGTGCATGCTTTTCAAGCATGAGTCGCTGAACCTCCGTAGCTTCGGTGTTCGGGGAGACGCTGACAGGCGCATCGTCCATGATGCTGCGAATCGTGGTCTCACCTACAACGCCTTTGTTGGCGTGAATGTGTCTGATGATCTCTCTGAACGTCAGCATGCCACCCAAAGTACCGTGATCCATAATTACCAGCGAACCAATATCATTTTCGCTCATGGTCTCAAGTGCATGGGAGACGGGCATGTCGGGTGTGGCGGTATAAAGGGTGTTGCCTTTAACCCGCAGAATTTCACTGACTTTTAGCATGTTCTGTCTCCTCTGTGCTGCTATGCTGATCCGATTGTAATGGCTGATCACGTGAAATGTCATGACGCAACAGCACATTAGCCAGCACCGGATTCATTTTGTTCTCAATCAGATCGGCAATGGCGCGTTTCAGATTTGGTTGTTTTAAATCGTCCAAGGCTTTTCGGTCAATGGCGAGGCGATCGAATAGCGGTCCAAGACTTTTTGTGTCTGGATTACAGGTCAGTATCCAGTGATCCTGGCCCGCCCATTGTGCGTTGGCAACCATACCAAGTTCAGAAAGTGTTTTCAGCAACTCAGTGAGGGTGTCGTGACGGATGCGCAGGTCGGACATGAGTCTGGTCGATGAGCAACCCGGTGGCACTGCATCACGAGCGTGATCAAGTGCCTGAATAAGCAGGACAGCTTCTATCATTGCAACGCCTGGATGAGGCGTAGATTCAACTCTGTTTATCCTGATCGCAGGCATGTTCGCTGCACACATGGCCCCGAGCAGGATTCCCAGCCAGGAAAGGTACACCCAGATTAAAAATACCGGGAGTACCGCAAAGGCGCCGTAGATCACGGTATACGTTGAGAATTGCGAAATATAGTAAGCAAAACTGAACTTCATACCCTCCAGAATGATTGCGGTAACAAACCCGCCCATTAAGGCATCGCGGCCTTTAACCTTGCAATTCGGAACGATTGCGTAAATCGCAGCAAAACCTAACCCGCTCAAGATAAAGGGAATGAATTGCATGGCAAGTTCAACCAGAGCGGGTACGTTATCGACCATTCCGAGGGACTCACGCGCTAAAAAAGCCGTAGTCCACAGGCTGGCACCGGTCAGTACCGGACCGACTGAAATTAATGCCCAGTAAACGAGAAGCCTTTGGCTGATAGGGCGCTGCCGACTCACATGCCAGATATCATTAAGCGCTGACTCGACTGACATGATCAGCACCATCACAGTCAGAACCAGAAAACCACCACCGATCGCGGTCAAACGCGTCGCCTGGCTTGCGAATTCATTCAGATATTTCATGATGTTGTCTGAAATTGCCGGCGGCATCAGACTATTAATCATAAAGTCTTGCAAGGCATCGCTATATTCCTTGAACAAAGGAAATGCTGTGAACAACGACAGTACGACCGCAAGTAACGGCACGATCGCCAATACTGTGGAAAACGTCAGGCTGGAAGCGACTTGAATGATTTTTTCCTGGCCGATTCGTAACCATACAAAACGCAGGATCTCGCGATATCCCGCCGAACCTGATGGTTTTATCTGTATTGCTCCAGACACAGACGTATGATCTTGCATGTATTTCCCCTCACTATGCAGGTCATAATAGCAGCATGAATACCTCGACAATAGGCGTCAAACCGCCCTTACTGAATGTTTTATTGCAGCGCTGTGCGCTGTGGAGTCTGATCGGACTGATTATTCTTTGTGTGCTTTGGGAAACCTGGCTTGCACCCCTGCGCCCGGGCGGAACTTTACTTTTTCTTAAGGCTTTGCCGCTGGCTTTTGCGGTGCGCGGTGTCTCAAGGGGCAGTCTTTACACCATCCAGTGGGCGTCGATGCTGGTGCTTCTATATCTGATGGAGGGCGTGGTGCGGGTGATGTCAGATCCTGCGGGTCCTTCTATTTTGTTGTCCTGGGTGGAAATTTTCCTGTCGGTGGTGTTCTTTATGAGCGCCATACTTTACGTGCGTCCGGCTAAGCAGGTCGCCAAACTCGCTAAAAAACAGCAAGCTGCGAACGCTGACTCCAAGACAACGTTATGAAAGACACGCCCGTGAGATTATTCGACCGTTTTGATGACATTCCGAAACTGAATTCTTTTGCCGCACTCCCTGCGACTTTTTATACACGACTGCCAACCACACCACTTAATCAGCCCGAGCTACTGCACGTTAATGCTGAGGCGCTAAACTTGCTCGGGTTATCTGCGCACGCAGTTCAGGACCCATCGTTTCTTGATGTCGTGAGTGGGACCTCAGCGATGGCTGGTGGCCAGACGCTGGCAGCCGTTTACAGCGGCCATCAGTTCGGTCAGTGGGCGGGGCAGCTCGGCGATGGTCGCGCACATTTGCTCGCTGAAATTAAAGGCCCAAAGGGAAATTGGGAGTTACAGCTCAAGGGGGCTGGCATGACTCCTTATTCCCGTATGGGCGATGGCCGTGCGGTCTTAAGATCTTCAGTCAGGGAGTATCTGGCAAGCGAAGCCATGCATGGACTGGGAATACCCACAACGCGTGTGTTGGCGCTGGTAACGGCTAAAAATCCTGTCATGCGTGAAACAGTCGAAACAGCCGCTGTCGTGGCGCGCATGGCGCCGAGTTTTATCCGTTTTGGTTCCTTTCAGCATTGGGCTGCACGAAAACAGCCTGAGTTGTTGCGGCAATTGTCAGATTACGTGATTGAGCGTTTCTATCCTGACTGCCTGAACGCATCCAATCCTTATGTCAGTTTGCTTGAGTCAGTTGTGACACGCACTGCAGAAATGATTGCTGGCTGGCAGGTCGTGGGGTTTTGTCACGGGGTTATGAATACCGACAATATGTCTATCCTGGGCCTGACGCTTGATTATGGACCATATGGCTTTATGGACGGATTTGACGCGCGACATATCTGTAATCACACCGACACCAGTGGCCGCTATGCCTGGCATGCTCAACCTGCCGTTGCGCACTGGAACCTCTATCAGCTCGCAAATAGCCTGCACGAGATCATTCCTGATGCGGATGCATTGCGTGCGGCCCTGGATCTGTTTGAACCCACTTTTTTGAACGCCATGCAGCAACGGATGATGCAAAAACTCGGTTTTAATAACTGGCAGGACGGTGATGAGACACTTGTCGATGATTTGTGGAGCCTGATGCAAGCCAGTCACGCGGACTTTACCCTGACCTTCAGGCAGCTTGCATACGCCCTGAGCCCGGTTGATATGAACCAGGCGGGTATCACACAGCAACAAATTGAATTTGATCTCGGAAATACCGTCAATCCTGCGCTCAAGCCTTTTGTAGACCTTTTTATTGACCGACCCGCCGCAGAACAGTGGCTTGAACGCTACAGGCAAAGGATTGCTCGCAATATACAAACAGCAGGTTTTGATCGTATTCAAACCATGCTGGCGGCTAATCCTTTATATGTACTGAGAAACCATCTCGCTCATGAGGCAATTGAAGCAGCTAAAAAAGGGGATGTTTCCGAGATCGACAGTCTGATGAAGATCCTGCGAAATCCTTTTGTTGCCGAGGCAGGTATGGAGCGCTATGCAGCATTGCCTCCTGCCT
The DNA here is from genome assembly GCA_030650995.1 of Sheuella sp. Classification (GTDB taxonomy): domain Bacteria; phylum Pseudomonadota; class Gammaproteobacteria; order Burkholderiales; family Burkholderiaceae_B; genus Zwartia. The sequence continues at coordinate 15,467 of JAUSCY010000087.1, forward strand.
GGGCCAGTCGGATTGAGGTGAGTTGCTCTTCTTGACCGGTGAGAAACGCTCACTGATGCAATAATATTAGCTTCCATTCTTTTTGACGGCTCGGCTATGTCTGGCAATACGCTCGGTACTCTATTTTGTGTCACCAATTTTGGCGAGTCTCATGGCCCTGCTATTGGCTGTGTCGTCGATGGCTGTCCTCCGGGAATGAGTCTCACAGAGGCGGATATCCAGATTGATCTGGATCGCCGACGACCCGGTACCTCACGCCACGTGACTCAGCGTCAAGAGGCCGATCAGGTTGAAATTCTCTCTGGTGTCTATCAGGGAAAAACGACGGGCACTCCAATCGCGTTATTAATCCGAAATGCAGATGCCCGAAGCAAGGACTACAGCGCGATTGCTGACACATTTCGTCCGGGACACGCTGACATTGCATATTTCAAAAAATATGGCGCGCGTGATCCGCGTGGGGGAGGAAGGTCCTCGGCGCGTCTGACAGCCCCTACCGTTGCGGCGGGTGCCATCGCAAAAAAATGGCTAAATGAGAAATACGGTACGGTTGTGCGTGGTTATATGAGTCAGCTTGGACCGATTCCAATGCCATTTCTGAGTTGGAGCCATGTTCCGGAGAATCCTTTCTTTTCAGCCAATGACACTGTCGTTGCAGAGCTTGAGGCCTACATGGATCAGCTACGCAAGGACGGGGATTCAGTTGGCGCCCGCATCGAAGTCGTCGCTGAGCACCTGCCTGCAGGTTGGGGCGAGCCCATTTATGATCGTCTGGATGCTGATATCGCACACGCCATGATGGGCTTAAATGCAGTGAAGGGCGTCGAGATCGGAGCTGGTTTTCACAGCGTAGTCCAAAGAGGTTCGGAGCATGGGGATGAGATCACTCCTGAGGGATTCTTAACCAATCATGCCGGCGGTATCCTGGGCGGGATTTCAACCGGGCAGCCCGTCACAGTCAGTCTTGCAATCAAACCAACCTCCAGTATCCGTATCGAACGACGTTCGGTCGATCGGGACGGAAAACCCGTGATGGTGCAGACACTGGGGCGCCATGATCCATGCGTAGGGATTCGTGCAACGCCAATTGCTGAGGCTTTGCTTGCGATCATCCTTGCCGATCACGCACTGCGTCATCGTGCCCAGTGTGGCGAAGCTGCAGCATAATCAGACCAATTTATCTTCGAAGTCGATCGATTTCCAACCTTGAATAGTGCTCTTGCCGCACTATGGCATAATCAAGAGCTATCCCTTTTACACGTGTGTTAGGCAGATCCTGCGTCATGAAAAAAACTCTATACGACAAGCTTTGGGACGCCCATGTGGTTCACGAAGATCCAGATGGCACGACGATCCTTTATATCGATCGTCATCTTTTGCACGAAGTCACCAGCCCCCAGGCATTTGAAGGTCTTGAACTTGCCGGTCGCAAGCTCTGGCGTCTGAATGCCAATCTGGCTGTTGCTGATCATAATGTGCCTACGATTGATCGCGCACAGGGCATTACTGATCCGATTTCAAAACTCCAGGTCGATACGCTGGATGCCAATTGTGCCAAGCACAATGTCATCGAATTCAAAATGAATGATTTGCGTCAAGGCATCGTTCACGTGATTGGTCCAGAGCAGGGCGCAACCTTGCCTGGAATGACTATTGTTTGCGGCGATTCACATACCAGCACACATGGTGCGATCGGTGCGTTAGCGTTTGGTATTGGTACCTCGGAAGTCGAGCACACCATGGCCACGCAAACACTTCAGGTCAAAAAGAATAAAAACATGCTGGTACGCGTTGAAGGCGCGTTGCCTGCTGGCTGTACAGCAAAAGACGTGATTTTGCACATCATCGGTGTGATTGGTACTGCAGGTGGAACAGGCACGGCGATTGAATTCGCTGGCAGTACGATTCGCGGCCTGTCGGTCGAGGGTCGTATGACACTTTGCAACATGTCGATTGAGGCAGGTGCCCGCTCAGGCATGGTTGCGGTGGATGATAAAACTATCGAGTATTTCAAAGGCCGTCCCTTTGCGCCGAGTGGTGCATTATGGGATGCTGCAGTCACTTACTGGAAAACGCTGCATTCTGATGAAGGCGCACATTTTGACCGTGTGGTTGAGATCGATGCCCGTCAGATTGTGCCGCAGGTCACCTGGGGTACATCTCCTGAGATGGTGTTGCCTGTGACGGGTCGCGTACCTGACCCGGATCGCGAAAAAGACGACATGAAGCGAAGCGGTATGGAGCGTGCGCTGGAGTATATGGGTTTAAAGCCCAATACTGCGATCGAAGACATCAAGATTGACCGTGTTTTTATCGGCTCCTGTACTAACTCGCGTATTGAGGATCTGCGTGCTGCCGCAGTGGTCGCACGTGGCAAGCGTGTTGCGAGCAATGTTCGTCAGGCAATGGTTGTTGCAGGCTCCGGTCTGGTCAAGGCACAAGCGGAGCGTGAGGGTCTTGACAAGATTTTCATCGAAGCCGGCTTCGAGTGGCGCGAACCTGGTTGCTCAATGTGCCTGGCTATGAATGCAGACCGTCTTGAGCCTGAGGAGCGTTGCGCATCGACCTCCAATCGTAACTTTGAAGGTCGTCAGGGGCAGGGTGGTCGTACCCATCTTGTGAGCCCAGCCATGGCAGCAGCTGCTGCAATCGCTGGTCATTTTGTCGATGTTCGTAATTTCCGGTAAGAATCATGGATAAATTCACTACACATGAGGGCATTGTTGCCCCGCTCGATCGTGAAAACGTCGACACTGACTTGATCATTCCGAAGCAGTTCCTGAAGTCAATCAAGCGTACAGGCTTTGGCCCGAATTTGTTTGACGAGCTTCGTTATCTCGACCATGGCGAGCCTGGGATGGATAACTCAAAGCGACCATTGAATCCTGATTTCATTCTTAATCACTCGCGTTATCAGGGTGCTTCAATTCTGCTGGGCCGAAAGAACTTTGGCTGTGGCTCCAGTCGCGAGCATGCGCCATGGGCACTTGCCCAGTACGGCTTTCGCGCTGTGATTGCTCCTTCGTTTGCGGATATCTTTTTCAATAACAGCTACAAAACTGGATTTTTGCCAATCGTGCTGTCAGAGCTTCAAGTCGCTCGACTCTTTGACGATGTCCGTGGTTTTGTTGGTTATAAGCTGACAATCGATCTTGAAAAACAAGTTGTGATTGCTCCTGACGGTCGTGCGATGGAATTCGACATTACGCCATACCGTAAGTATTGTCTGCTTAATGGTTTTGATGAAATAGGCCTGACGCTTTTGCATGCTGAAAAAATTCGTGCTTTTGAGAGTGAACGTCTTGCGCGTCATCCCTGGCTGGATGTTCAGCCAATTCTGACGCGTTGATGCCTGTTTCAGGGCCGGTCTTCCGGCCCTGTTGCTTTTAAGCTCAGCGCTTTCATGTGCTCTTGAATAAAGCTTGAATACGTTATTAATTTTCAATCAATACAGATTACGTTTTACGGAAACAAATCATGACGCAGAAAATTGCAGTATTACCCGGCGATGGTATCGGCTCTGAGATTGTTGAGCAGGCAGTGCGCGTTTTGGGTGCCCTCGAGTTACCTCTTGAAATCAACCATGCCCCAGTTGGTGGTACTGCTTATGATTTGCATGGACACCCTTTACCGCCAGCAACGCTAAAGTTAGCTCAGGAATCGAACGCTATTCTGTTTGGTGCTGTTGGTGACTGGAAGTACGACAAACTCCCGCGCGAGCATCGTCCTGAACAAGCCATTCTCGGTCTGCGTAAAGCACTGGGACTGTTCGCCAATTTGCGCCCTGCAATTCTTTATCCCGAGCTTGCCAATGCGTCTTCCTTGAAACCAGAGGTTGTTTCTGGCCTGGATATTTTGATCTTACGTGAGCTGACAGGTGATATTTATTTTGGTACGCCACGCGGCGTGCGCGAAGCGCCTGATGGTCCTTTCAAGGGTGAGCGCGAGGGATTTGACACCATGCGCTACGCTGAACCAGAAATCCGCCGTATCGCACATATTGGCTTTCAGGCTGCACAAAAACGTAAGGGAAAGTTGTGCAGCGTAGACAAGGCTAACGTTCTAGAGACATCGCAACTCTGGCGTGATGTGGTGATCGACGTGGCTAAAGAATATCCGGATGTCGCGCTGTCACACATGTATGTTGATAATGCAGCAATGCAACTGGTTCGTGCGCCGCGCGAGTTTGATGTGATTGTGACGGGTAATCTTTTTGGAGATATCCTGTCAGACGAAGCGGCAATGCTGACTGGCTCGATTGGTATGCTGCCTTCGGCATCGCTGAATGCCTCGGGGCAAGGCTTGTATGAACCTAGCCATGGCTCTGCGCCTGATATCGCTGGGCAGGGGATTGCCAACCCGCTTGCTACGATCCTGTCTGCCGCAATGATGCTGCGTTACTCTCTGAATCACGCCGCACAGGCTGATCGGATTGAAAAAGCCGTTCAGAAGGTACTGCAACAAGGCCTGCGTACAGCTGATATTTTCGAAGAAGGGACCACCAAGGTCGGAACTGCAGCAATGGGCGATGCGGTTTTAAAAGCGTTAAAATAAATTGAAGTAGTTTTTAAGTATCTGTTAAATATAGAAATATTGGTGTAGAAATGAAACAATCTGTTGGTTTGGTAGGCTGGCGTGGCATGGTCGGCTCGGTGCTCATGCAACGCATGCGCGACGAGGGTGATTTTGCACTCATTGACCCAGTATTTTTTTCCACAAGCAATGCTGGTGGAAAAGCTCCGGACTGGGCAGGCTCAACCGCATTGCATAATGCTTTTGACATTGAAGCACTTAAAAAGCTTCCCATCATCGTCACGGCACAAGGTGGTGACTACACCTCAGAGGTTTATCCAAAACTGCGGGCTGCCGGGTGGACAGGTATTTGGATTGATGCCGCCTCAACGCTGCGTATGAAAGATGACGCCATCATCGTGCTCGATCCAGTCAATCGCCCAGTAATTGATGCCGCTCTCAAACGCGGCGTTCGCAATTTTATTGGTGGTAACTGTACAGTTAGTTGCATGCTGATTGGTTTGTCAGGACTGTTCAATCAGGATCTGGTTGAATGGATGACCAGCATGACTTATCAGGCGGCATCGGGTGGCGGCGCGCAGCATATGCGTGAGTTGCTCAATCAGTTCGGTTTGATTAATGCCGCAGTCAAGTCCAAGCTAGATGATCCTGCCTCGGCGATCCTCGAAATCGATCGTGGTGTGCTTGCGATCCAGCAAAATGGTCAGCTTCCTACGGAACAATTCGGAATCCCACTTGCCGGCAACCTAATTCCCTGGATTGATAAAGATCTCGGTAATGGGATGTCGCGTGAGGAATGGAAAGGCGAGGCCGAGACCAATAAGATCCTCGGGCGAGGTGTGTCCTTTGGTACGGCACCGACACCGATTGATGGACTTTGCGTGCGTATTGGCGCGATGCGCTGCCATAGTCAGGCTCTGACAATCAAACTTAAACGTGATGTACCTATCGATGAGATTTCCGACATCGTTGCACAAGGTACAGCGTGGTCCAAAGTTGTTCCCAATAACAAGGAAGATACACTCAAGCATCTGTCACCTGTTTCGGTGACGGGGACCTTGGATATCCCGGTTGGTCGTATGCGCAAGCTCTCGATGGGACCTGAATATTTGGGAGCGTTTACTGTTGGGGATCAGCTACTGTGGGGTGCTGCCGAGCCATTGCGTCGCATGTTGCGTATCGCTCTGGGTGAACTGTAATTAACATTCTGTCTAAGGTTGCTCAAATGCGTCGAGATTTAAAATTGATCAGTTCAAGGGCTTATCAACACGCTGCGACCTTGACCGTTTTGGCTTTGCCCCTTCTTTTTTCGGATCTTGCATTCGCTGCAAAAGCAGGGCATGGGCGTGTGTCGTCTGCGCCTGGCCAGGCGTTGCAGATTACTCTTCCCTTACTTGAACTGAATCCTCAGGATCAGCAGGTCTTGCAGGTAAAGATAGCCGCACCTGCTCTCTGGTCCAAAGCTGGGCTCGTACCTCCTGTACCGCTTGATACGCTGAACGTCGCGCTCAAACCGGGACTTACCTCTGATTCACGTGAGTTAGTTATTAGCTCCAATCAAAAGGTATCCCAATCCCCTGTGGATATTTTGCTCGAAGTCACGACCGCAACGGGTGCACTGCAGATTCAGTCGAGTTATCTCGTGTTGCTTCCTGCTGAGATTGCTGCGGTAAATAAATCTGTCGGTGCTGCAACGATGCGTGTGAGCACTGGCGACACCTTATATGGAATTGCTCAGCGCCACGCTGTACCAGGTACTGATATTTATCAAATGCTGATGGCTATTTTTGAGGCAAATCCCAAAGCATTTATTGCTGGCAACATGAATTTGCTTAGAGCGGGTGCGGATCTGAATATCCCCGATGCTGATGCTGTGCGAGCCATTGATGCGCTGCAAGCGCGCGCTATTTACCAAAAACACCTTTCTGCTTTCAATCAACGTCGCGGTCTGAATGCGGGTAAAACTGCACCGTTGAGCGCGGGTAGTTCTGCACAATCAGGCTCAGTCA
>JAUSCY010000113.1 GCA_030650995.1 Sheuella sp.
GCGAAATCGATCGTTGGACGGCTCTGATCAAACAACAGGGCATTAAGCCCGAATAAGACAGATAAGCGATGAAAATCAATCGTATCGAAGTGATCGCGCTGCGCATGCCTTTGCCCAAACCACTCAAGGCTGCGACAGCAACCATCACCATGCGCTGCACTGTCCTGACGCGCATTCATACCAGCGATGGCATCGTCGGTGAATGCTTCAGCAATAACGAAGACACGGGTCAGAAAGAAATCGTACGCCTGATTGAGGAGGAAATCACACCTCGCCTGATTGGTCGCAATGCCTTGCACGTCGAAGCGTGCTGGCAGGCGATGCATCCTATTACCCGAGACATCTTGCGTGATCGACGCATGGCTATTCGCGCGATCGCTTGTGTGGATGCGGCCATCTGGGATGCCGTAGGAAAATACATGCAAGCCCCGCTCCATCATGTCTGGGGCGGACAGACAGATACTATCCCAGCTATTGCGATGGGGGGCTATTACAAACCCAAGGACGATTTACTTGAACTCGCACGGGAGATGTCATCCCTGCGTGATCAAGGTTTTGCAGGTTGCAAACTCAAAGTGGGTGCGCTGTCTCCAGAACAGGATGCCGAACGCGTTCGTGCTGCACGCGATGGTGCCGGACCGGGTTTCTGGCTCATGCCTGACCCCAATCAGGGATGGTCGTTCGATGAAGCACTGCGTTTTGCCAGAGCCGTCCAGCAGTACGACATTCGCTGGATTGAAGAGCCCTGTCACTGGCAAAACGACAAGCTGGATCTGGCACGCTTGCGCCGAACAATCGACATAGCATTATGCGCAGGTCAAAGTGAAATCTCCAAAGCAGGATGTCGCGAGCTGATCAGTGCGGGCGGTATTGATGTATGCAACTTCGATCCCAGTTGGGGAGGTGGTCCAACAGAGTGGCGCAAAGTCGCCATGCTGGCTGATACCTTTGGCGTCGGGATCATGTCGCATCTGGAAACACAGGTCGGAGCCGCGCTCGCAGCCGGTGTACCAAACGGCAAATGTGTAGAGTTCATGCAACCAGACCGCGACCCGCTTTACCACACCCTCGTGATGAACCAACCCATCATTCGGGATGGCCATATGACGCTGAGCTCGCTTGCGGGCTGGGGAATGGAGCTTGATCCCACACTGATTGAAAAAATCAGGATCAATTAATATTTATCCACCACAGCACTTATCCACCGCAGCTTATCCACCACTACTTATCCACCTCAGGTCCTACTAAATAATAATTAAGACATTTGGGCTTATTTAAACCATACACTAGCAGCACAAAAAATCACGACCTGTCTGGCGATGGATGTCCAAACAGGTTAATCACCTATCAGGAGCTGGCATGGACTTACATTTAAAAAATCATCACGTTCTGATCACAGGCGGCAGTAAAGGCATTGGACTGGCATGCGCAAAAGTCTTTCTCGAGGAAGGCGCCAAAGTCAGTCTGGTCTCACGCGATCAAGCTACGCTCGATGCTGCTAAAGAGTCGTTAATCAAGCAAATTCCTGGTTCTGGAGATCGGATTGCGGTGTACTCTGCAGATCTGAAAAATGCAGCCTCAGCCTTGCAAGCACTCGATGCCGCCGAAAAAGCACTTGGCCCGCTCGATGTACTTGTCAACTCCGCAGGCGCTGCAAAAAGAGCCGCAGCACCTGATCTGAAGCCAGAAGTATGGCGCGATGCGATGGACTCGAAATTCTTTACCTACATCAACATGATGGACCCAGCGATCAAGCGCATGGGTGCTCGCGGCAAGGGCGTCGTGATCAACGTAGTCGGTGCAGGCGGCAAGGTTGCATCAACCCTTCACATCTCTGGCGGTAGCGCCAATGCAGCTTTGATGCTGGCCAGCGCCGGTCTTGCCGCAGCCTATGCGCCTTTGGGGGTGAGAGTGAACGCTGTTAATCCTGCCGCAACACTCACGGAACGTCTGAAAGAAGGCATGTCAGTCACAGCGAAGCATGAAAAAATTACCGAAGACGAAGCCATGAGCCAAGCGACCAAAAAAGTTCCTATGGGCAGACTTGCTACACCTGAGGAGGTCGCAGATACCGTTGTTTATCTGGCCTCAGATCGCGCAAGCTACGTAACAGGAACCATCCTCACAATGGATGGCGCAGCGCACGCCATCGTAGTGTAAATCTGGCGACGTAACGATCAAATGACGCGCAACATCAGCGCGTCATTTCGATGTATTGCCGGATAATGTCCTGATAGGATGCATCAGCTTTTAAACCGAAACGATGCGTACGCTGACAGTCAAACCTAGACGGCCAGCCACCGACGATACGGGCAATCGACTCGTCCGGTTTAAGCATCACGAGCTTCGCGACGTCGTGACCGGCAACCTCTTCAAGTGCCTGCAACATTTGTCCGACTGTTACCGTCAGCGCGGGCAAATTCAACGCCGTACGGCCACCAAAATCCTCTCGTGAAGCTTCTGCTACAGCAAGAATTCCGGCAATGGTTGTCGCCGGCGAGGCCAGCGCAACAGCAGTAGACAAGTCTACCGGGCAGACAGCGGGCACGCCCGCCAGAGGTTCACGGATGATGCCTGACAAAAAGCTCGAAGCCGCACCATTAGGCCGCCCCGGCCTGACAGACACGGTCATCAGTCGTGCAACACGACCATCGATATATCCCTTGCGCGTGTAGTCCGCTACAAGCTGTTCGCAAATAAACTTATGTATGCCGTAGCTCGACTGAGGGGTAGGTAAGGTCGTATCTTGCACAACGGCTGCAAGTGGTAGCGCGGGATCTGAGCCAAACACTGCCACCGAACTTGAAAAGAAAAATAATGGGGCAATACCCGTGCGGCCTTGCTGTGCGCGCAAACCATCAAGCAGGCGACGCGTTGTATCCAGATTTGACCGCAACCCCAGATCAAAATTCGCTTCACATTCGCCAGAGACTGCAGAAGCCATGTGAAACACCGCATCAAAATCCGACAGCAACAGCCCATCGACTCTCTCAAGCAGATCTCCGGTATCAACTGAAAGCAAAGGATGACCCACTACCTCGGGGTGCGTTGGCGCAATCAGATCCGTGACCGTCAGGGAAGTTACTTTTTTACCTCGCAGAGAACCGCGTTTCAAAATCGCACGCGTCAGTAACGTACCTAAAAAACCTGCACCACCTGTAATGAGGATATTCATTGGACTCACCATTTCGCGTTGAACTGCTGACGTAATTCTTCAATCGCATTTTCTGGCAAAGGCACTGCGGACATATTGCCTCGCAACCAGAGTTTCGCGGTCTCTTCAAGTTCTTCCAGAATCGCCATTGCACCTGAAGGCGTATCACTCCAGACCTGGGGCCCGAGTCTCTCGCACATCACGGCTCGTAACTGCAATCCTTTGGATGCATACTCTTTAATTAATCGTTCCACGCTGTCTGCAACCTGCGTGTCACCCGGCCGAAAATAAGGAATGAGCGGCACATGACCGACTTTCATCACGAAATAAGGCGTGATCGCAGGCACGATGTCATGTGCACTCCAGACACCTCTCAGTGTTAAATCAACAAGATATGAGGAGTGCGTATGAATCACGCAAGAGGCCTCAGAGGATGCTGAATAAATACGCTGATGCAATGCCAGGGTTTTACTGGCGCGGTCACCCGAGACCTGCACACCTTGAGCATCCAGACGAGCTAGCCGCGAAGGTTCCAGAAATCCCAGGCAAGCATCTGTAGGGGTAATCAGAAAACCACCCCCTGACGCATCTGGAATCCTTACGCTGATATTGCCGGTCGAGCCATGGACATAACCACGATCAAACAAGCTTTTACCGACGCGACAAACTTCTCGACTTAAAAACTCAATGGAGCGATCACTCACAGGCATCTCACGCGATATGGTCAAAGGCTTTAGTAAAAAAATCCGGTGTCCCGAAATTACCTGACTTCAACGTGATGTGCATCCCATTGGCTGCACACCACGGTACACCGGGATCAATCTGCGCGCCGATTTGCAACTGATGCATACCAAGCGCCTGGACCACAGCGCCCGAGGTCTCACCGCCTGCGACCACTAACTGCCCCACGCCGAGCGCAACAAGGCCTTTTGCAATACTTGCCAGAGCTTGCTCGACGAGCTCACCGGCCTGTTGCACGCCGAGCTGATCCTGTATGCGCTTGAGTGCCTCAGGTGCAGCTGTTGAGTAAATCAGCACCGGGCCCGCAGCAAGTCGGGATTCAGCCCATTTCAATGCGTCTAGCACCGCAGCGTCACCACTGAGCAACGAAAGCGGATCGAGGACAAAAGCTGGCAGGCCGCGCGCAACGAAGTCTGCGACCTGTAGATTCGTCGCTCGCGAGCAACTACCTGAAACGATCGCCTTCAAGCCTGTCGCTTTAGGCAACGCCGCTGATTCAGGATTAGGCGCTATTCCAAAATTACCTGGCAAGCCGATTGCGACACCAGAGCCTGCTGTCACGAGCGGCATGTTTTTCAATGCGGCTCCGAGTACCACCAGATCTGCATTACTGACGGCATCGACAATCGCAATGCCTACACCTTGCTCGCGCAAGCTTGTCATACGCTCGCCGATAGCTTGAGCCCCCTGCCCAATTACTTTGTAATCAATCAGCCCAACTTTATGTTTGGTCTGGGCCTGCAATACCCGCACCAGATTCGGGTCCGTCATCGGGGTCAGGGGATGATCCTGCATGCCGCTTTCATGCAGCAGCACATCACCTACAAATAAATAACCTTTGAACACGGTGCGTCCCGCATCTGGAAATGCTGGGGTTGCAATGGTGAAGTCAACACCCATTGCAGCCATCAGCGCATCCGTCACCGGACCGATATTGCCTTGTGCAGTAGAGTCGAAGGTTGAACAGTATTTGAAATAAATTTGTTGCGCGCCCTGCGCTTGTAACCACTCAAGCGCTTTCACAGATTGTGCCGCAGCCTCGCCCGGCGCAATTGTGCGTGATTTCAGGGAAACAACTACAGCATCGACCTCTGCATCAAGAGGCGTAGCAGGCACACCAATCGTTTGAACAACACGCATGCCTGAACGAACCAGGTTATTCGCAAGATCGGTTGCGCCGGTGAAATCATCAGCAATGCAACCCAACAATATTTTTTTCATATTTCCAGCCAGTTTTGGTTGGGATCAACAGGATATTGAGCATTATCACCCGGTTACCTGTTAATTTTCCTGAATCAGCGGGTGCGCTTAGCGTCAAGACTCCAGGCACCAGGGCCGAAGGCTGCAAGTATGAACAAACCACCTACCACTGCAACATTTTTGTAAAACAGGAGGAATGGAATTAATTGCTGCTCAACTGCGACGTTCCAGTATGGATGAAAAAAGAACGATGCAACCAGTGTAAAAATCGCCAGAATCAGTGCAGCGGCACGTGTACCGAATCCGACAACCAACGCCAGTCCGCCAAGAATCTCAACAATCAGGGCAATGATGGCCCCCACAGTTGGCAATGGCAACCCGACTGAGGTGATATAGCCAACTGTCCCGGCAAAGCCAGTCAGCTTGGCGATACCCGCAGGTAAAAATAAAGCAGCAAGCAACCAGCGACCGATTAAAGATAGTGGATTTTGAAGTGCGTTCAACATGATGAATTTCCTTTTAAAAGTAAATAGATAAATAATTAGCGTGCCAGATCAAAGACAAGAACTTCTGCATCCTGCCCGTCTGCAAACGTCAACAAACTTTCTTGTTCGACGAGTAGCGCATCACCCGACGTGAGTTGCTGGTCGTTGACCAGCAAAGATCCACGTATAGGAATACATAAGCTTTACGTTCCGAATTGAGTACGA
>JAUSCY010000097.1 GCA_030650995.1 Sheuella sp.
TTCAACGCAGCGATCCTGGTTGACCTTCAGGATACGATTCATTTCATCGTCATCCAGAAACCCCATGATCGCCAGCGCACCGCCGCCGACATTGAGCGGACGCCGCCTGCCTACATCCAGTACAAACACCTTGATCGGAAACGCGCCCTCAGCACGATCAATGCACACGCCATCAAACCCTGCGCGCGTAGTCAGAAAGACTGTATCCCCAGTATGCTGCGCGATCTGTTGCAAGTAGGGGTGGCAGAGGTCACGAATATTGGTGCGCGGACTGGCCGTCAGACCCATCTCGTAAATAGCACTCCCCAGGTAATAACGTTTGTTGGCCTCGTCTTGACGCACGAGACCCTCGGATACCAGGCCCTGGAGGATTCGGTGTGCAGTGGGGCGTTCAATATCAATCTCGTCACACAGATCAATCAACCGTGCGCCCACGCGATTACGCAAAGAGATCCCGCGCAACAATGCCGCGACACGCTGGATGACTTGCGTACCTGATTTGGTTGCTGGCGAAGTAGTTGGTCCGGATTCGCTCACAGAATATTCTTATGCATTGATGTCTCCTAACGGAATAGAATAAGGGAAAATAACTGTTGCAGGTGCGTTTTGAGCGCCTGTCCCGTACCCCTCAGCCTCCTGATCCATGTTCAGCTCTCACTCTCTGGCCGACCTGTCTAAACCCGAACAATATGCTGCGCTGCTTGAGCAGGCACAGGCCTTGATGTCGGGAGAGCCTAACCGGATTGCGAACGCCGCTAACCTGAGCGCGCTCGTCATGGCGTCTTTGCCAGAGCTGAACTGGGTAGGGTTTTACTTTTTTGATGGGCAGGAGCTCGTGCTCGGCCCTTTTCAGGGCAAGCCTGCCTGTCTGAGGATCCCGCTTGATCGTGGAGTCTGCGGCGCTGCAGCATCGACACGCCAGACTCAACTGGTTCCTGACGTGCATGCGTTTGCGGGCCATATCGCGTGTGACGCCGCTTCTCGCGCTGAAATTGTCGTACCCCTCATTCATCAGGGACAGTTGCTAGGCGTATGGGATGTTGATAGTCCTGTCGCCGGTCGTTTTGATCTCGAAGATCAGCGCGGCATGCAAGCCCTCTGTCACTTATTTCTGCAGACACTGGATCAAAACCTGTCTGCTCCGATTCCGGAATATTCCTCACTATGAACGTTGTCCAACAATGAACGCTGCTCACCACGCCGTGAATACCTCCGCATCGACTTCTGAATACGATTACATCGTTGTTGGTGCTGGCACCGCAGGATGTTTGTTAGCCAACAGGCTGTCAGCGAATCCTAAACATCGCGTCTTGCTGCTTGAGGCGGGTGGGCCAGATAATTATCACTGGATACATATTCCTGTCGGTTATCTCTACTGCATTGGTAATCCGCGCACAGACTGGTGTTACCGGACTAAAGCCGATCCCGGACTCAACGGCCGTGAGCTGGGTTATCCGCGTGGCCGCGTGCTCGGTGGCTGCTCCTCTATTAACGGCATGATTTACATGCGAGGTCAGAGTGCTGATTACGATAGCTGGGCTGCCGAAGGCAATCCTGGCTGGAGCTGGAATGATGTGCTGCCTGTTTTTAAAGGCATGGAAGATCATCACCTGGGCGCGAGTGAGTTTCACGGTGCGGGTGGTGAGTGGCGCGTCGAACGTGCGCGACTGTCCTGGGAGATTCTTGATTCCTTCCGTGAGGCGGCGGAGCAAGCGGGTATCCCTCCTGTCCAGGATTTCAATAAAGGCGATAACGAAGGTAGTGATTATTTCGAAGTCAATCAGCGTTCAGGCTGGCGCTGGAATACTTCCAAAGCATTTTTACGTCCCATCAAGCATCGTCGCAATCTGACAATTATGACCGGTGCGCGCACGACCAGACTTGAGTTCGTCGGTCGTCGTGTGACAGGTGTGGAGTTCGTGAAAGATGGTCAAAAACATATCGCCCGCGCCGATAAAGAGGTCGTCATGGCGGCAGGCTCGATTGGTACGGCACAGATTTTGCAGGCCTCCGGTGTTGGTGCTGCGCGCTTGTTGAATCCATTGGGTATCCCTTTGATTCACGAGTTGCCAGGCGTTGGACAAAACCTGCAGGACCATCTGCAGTTGCGAATGATTTATCGCGTAGAGGGTACTCGCACCTTGAATACGATGGCTAATTCCCTTTGGGGTAAAGCCATGATCGGATTGCAATACGCTTTGACACGCAGCGGGCCGATGAGCATGGCGCCTTCACAGTTAGGTGTGTTTGCAAAGTCGGGACCAGAACAGACGCGCGCCAACGTTGAGTATCACGTCCAGCCACTGTCTCTGGAAAAATTCGGTGAGCCTCTGCACAGCTTTCCTGCCTTTACCGCGTCGATCTGTAATGTGCGTCCGAGCTCGCGCGGCCACGTGAATATTGTTTCGCCTGATACGGCGCAAGCACCCGAGATTCTCTGTAATTATTTATCGACCGAGGAAGACCGCAAGGTTGCCGCCGACAGTATTCGTCTGACACGGCGCATTGTTGGACAGTCTGCACTCGCCAGATTTAAACCACAGGAAATCAAACCCGGCATGGTCGGCGATACGGACGAGGCACTGTCTGCTGCCGCTGGCAATATTGGCACGACGATTTTCCATCCAGTTGGCACGTGCAAAATGGGGCACGATCCAATGGCCGTCGTGGATGCGCAATTGCGTGTGCACGGTATTCAGGGCTTACGCGTGGCAGATGCATCGGTCATGCCCACGATTACGTCCGGCAATACCAACTCGCCGACCTTGATGATCGCAGAGAGAGCTGCGCAAATGATGCTCGCTGAGGCGCAGACCTGAGCGGAGAGATCCAAACGAAATAGCTTGTCTAGGCCTGTACTACGTGTACAGGCTCGACTAATGATTTGATTTCACAATCAATCGCGGGACCTTTTCGTTCCAGCACAATAAAGTTACCATCCTGCTGCGCAAGCAGCGGATGATGCCAGGTGCCTGGCTTGAAGGTAACGCCGCAACTGCCATCGATCCAGAACGCGGCAATCGTGTTCTCCAAAGGAGCCGCACCCGGTATGGTCTGGCCAGAGGGGCCCACACTACCCAGTGACGGATCACCCAGGGCCACAATCACAACAAAACTTACCCCTTGCAAAGGGATAAAAGTCTGACTCCCAAAACAGTGACGCTCGAGCTCCAGCGCCGTAAAGGGTAAGGTATTAGCCCGCGCACGATAAAGATTGAGCGATGCTTGTCCATTGTCCTGTGTCAGGTCAGGTGCGCCAAGTGGGATGCGCTCACTCGTTCCTGCGTTAATAAATACGCCGCTTGTGACTGCGCCACCTAATACGTCACCATAGGGTTCGAAAGCTTTTGCAGTGACTGGCTGGGCGATAAGGGTGCGCATAGGGTCTGAATTGTATTTGCTGTGATGACGCATAGCATCATTCAGAAACAAAACTCTGTCAAATCTCACAAATTAAATTAGGCTAAATATGTGGGATTGTTAA
Source organism: Sheuella sp. (assembly GCA_030650995.1). Lineage (GTDB taxonomy): Bacteria > Pseudomonadota > Gammaproteobacteria > Burkholderiales > Burkholderiaceae_B > Zwartia. The sequence continues at coordinate 3,485 of JAUSCY010000097.1, forward strand.
GCGGCCTACGGTATAGTCAATCTCAGTTTCTACAGGTTATCAAGGTTTTCAATGACAGTGCCCTTCTATATTCAAGTCACCGCGACGGTATTGTTTGCCATCGCGATCCTGCATACATTTTCAGTGCCCGTGTTCGCGCGTCTTGCGCATAAAAACGGCCCCCATGCCGGCTTCTGGCATTTCTTGTCTGAGGTTGAGGCTGTCTTTGGCATCTGGGCTTTTGTTCTGCTGGTTGTGATGTCTTTCACTACCAGTGTGCCCGAGATGGTGGCTTATGTTGAGGGGCGTAACTTCACCGAGCCGCTGTTTGTTTTTGCGATTATGGTGGTCGCAGCGAGCCGGCCTATTATTGAACTGGTCAGCATGCTGGTGAGAATAGTCGCCCGCATTATTCCAGTGCATCGACAGATCGCAACGTTTTTTGTTGTACTGACGCTGGTGCCCTTGTCAGGTTCGCTCATTACTGAGCCAGCGGCGATGACGCTTGCCGCCTTACTCTTGCGTGATGGGTATTTCAAACGCGCGGGCAATCAGTTTTTTAAATACATCGCGCTGGGTGTGTTGTTTGTCAATGTCTCGATTGGTGGTGTGCTCAGTGCCTATGCCGCGCCACCCGTGTTAATGGTCGCGCAGACTTTTGGTTGGGATTCTGCTTTTATGGCCACGCACTTTGGCTGGCGAGCAGTTGCGGCCGTTCTGATCAATGCATTGCTTGTTACTTTAATTTTTCGCAAGGCTCTTGCGAGCGGTACGATCGATACGCATCGTGGTGTCACCGATGCAGGTGAACCTGAAAGGGTATTACGCGTGCCAGCCCTGGTGATCGCGATCCATCTGGCCTTTTTAATTGGTGTGGTGCTGTCCGCGCATCACCCTGCCATATTCCTTGGTTTGCTATTGTTGTTTATCGGGTTTTGCGAGTCTTACAAACGCTATCAGTCACCGCTCATGATTAAAGAAGGCCTGATGGTGGGGTTTTTTCTGGCGGGCCTGGTGTTGCTTGGGGCATTGCAGAAATGGTGGTTACAGGACTTATTGGGGAGCTTGTCACCCATCGTATTGTTCTGGGGCGCAGTTGGTTTGACGGCCTTGACCGATAACGCTGCACTGACATTTCTGGGTTCGCTGGTCGATGGCACCTCCGAGGCCTGGCGTTACATGCTGGTCGCTGGTGCCGTGACAGGAGGGGGATTGACCGTGATCGCTAACGCACCGAACCCTGCCGGTTTCTCCATCCTTAAAGGAAGTTTTAAAGACGCCACGATCTCGCCGGGCCCGTTATTTCTCTCGGCTTTAACCCCGACCCTGATTGCTGCTTTTTTCTTTTTGATTTAATAATTAGTAAAGTTGTTATGTCGTAATTTTGACTAATATAGTTAGGATTGGAGGATTTATGCACACGTGCCAATTGCAAGATACTGAAGCATACCTTTCTGAGGTTGTTAAGTTCTCTGGCACAGATCAATCCTTTTTGCAGTTTATGCGTACGCCCCCTCTTTTTGATAAAGAGGAATTAATCATTGAGCGAGACGTCAGTGTGACGAGAGAAATTGAGCTTTGATCTATTTTCTGGACACGAATGTACATTGCTTAAATTTAGTAACAAGAAATACTAAAGATTTTGAATGCCTTAATCTCGAAATAATTAATCCTTGGGATGAGGATTAACGGCGTTAAGGCCGGACTTACTTACACAATTGGAGTCACCGCATGTCAGATCTCGCCTTCTCAACCCTGACAGATCTTGCCAAAGGTCTGGCCAGCAAAACCTATAGCTCAGAAGAAATCACCCGTGAGTATCTGACGCGGATCAAGGCTGGTAACAAGGCACTGCATGCCTACGTCAGCGTGAACGAGGACAGCGCCCTGGAGCAGGCACGTGCAGCCGACTTCCGTCGTGCTTCGGGCTATTCGCTCAGCGCAGTCGATGGCTTGCCGATCGCAGTCAAAGATCTCTGTGACATTGAGGGTCAGATCACAACAGGCGGTTCGCAAGATTTGATTAACCGCCGCAGCACCACTACCTGCACAGCCATTGAACGCCTGATGCGCGGCGGGATGGTCATGCTTGGCAAAACCCATATGGTTGAATACGCGTTCGGTGGCTTTGGCACCAACCCGGTCATGGGTACACCATGGAACCCCTGGGATCTTGATACGCATCGCATTCCTGGCGGTTCGTCCAGTGGTTCGGGTGTTGCTGTCGCCGCAGGTCTTGCGCCGGCCGCGATTGGTTCTGACACAGGAGGCTCGGTGCGTATTCCTGCAGCACTGAACGGCATCACGGGCCTAAAGACAACCTGCGGCCTGATTAGTTTGCATGGCGCCCTGCCTTTATCTGGCACGCTCGACTCGATCGGACCGATGACACGCGATATGCGCGATGCGGCGCTGCTGACAGAGCTGATGGCAGGTGCCGACCCACTCGATCCCGCTTCACTGAACCGCCCGCTATTTCAATGGCATGCGCCC
>JAUSCY010000102.1 GCA_030650995.1 Sheuella sp.
AAAGTCGCCAAGGTTTCTATCGTCGGTATTGGCATGCGCTCGCACGCAGGCGTAGCCAGTCTGATGTTCAAGACCCTCGCTGAGGAAGGCATCAACATTCATATGATCAGCACCAGTGAAATTAAAACCTCGGTCTTGATCAGCGATAAATACATGGAGCTAGCTGTTCGTGCCCTGCATAAGGCTTTTGGACTTGAGACGGCTGCTGCGACTAAGGTTTGATTTTTGTAATCAAGATTTTGCTGTACTCAGGCTCATTATTGAATGTTAAATATATTTAACAAAAATTAAAAATGTTAGATATATTTGACATTTATTTAAGCCTGTATTTGTAGAAATGTGTTAAATTTGTTTAACTTATTCTGATAAGTTAAATGTAATGAATACACTCAAAGCAATTGCCGATAGTTTGTTGACTGGGCGCCGAAAAACGACTGATATTGATTTGGCTCGCCAAACTGGCTTGACCCGTCAAAGCATTGGTCGAGCACTAAGTGGTGAGCATAATTTTGGCGTCACAACTTTGCTTGCTATTGCAGAGGCGAACGATCAGCAGGTTTTAATCGTTCCGAGCCAAGTTGCTCGCGCATTGATAGCCTCAAATCAACTAAGCATCCCGCACGTCCAAACAATGACTGAGGATCTCGGGGATCTCTAATGCTTAACGTAGAGGCCCTCAATATTTTTCTCTCTCGGCGTTTGATTGGTCAGCTGTTCCGTTTTGATAATGGCACAACAAATCCAATTATTCGCTTTGTAGCGGAAGATCATTTTGCCGCTGATACGCAGCAAGCCATTCTATCGTTGAGTATGCTGGCTCGGAATCCTGAGTAACAAACTGCTCTTTGGAAAGATGTAAGCAGCTCTCCCTTCAACGGCAATGATGGCCGACTACCTTCCTTTTTTCAAAACATGCTTCCAGAAGGTGTTTTCAGGACACATCTTGCGCAGCTCAGGGGGTGCCGAGAGGATGATCATTTTTCTTTATTTGCAGCCTGCGGTCTTGATTTGCCAGGTGCAGTCAAAGCATTGCCTGCCAATTTATCCCGGGAGCGATTAGCTAATCTGGTGACGCAAGAGCATGAGGCGCTAGAGATGTCTGTTACAGCAGATCCCTTGCCACTGGGTGTATCAATTTCAGGCGTTCAACCAAAGTTAGGCCTTATTGAGCAGGGTGGTCGGTATATTGCGCGTAAACGGCAAGGCGTTACACGCATTATTGGTAAACTGCCTCAAATTGATCGGCCAATGCTTCCGGAGGTTGAGCACTTAAGTCTGACGCTTGCACAAGCTGCTGGCGCCAATGTCTGCGAGCATAAATTGGTTCCATTAGAAAAAATGGATCTGGAGCATGGCTATTCCATTGGTGGAAGCAGTCATTTTTTAGCGGTTACGCGCTTTGATAGGGATGGTTCAAAACGTATTCATTGTGAAGATTTCGCACAGGTGATGAACGCTGACCCGCATCAGAAATACACCGGTGCCACTTATGCTGCGATGGCATCACTGATGATGCGATTTCCTGAGAGTTTAGGCATCATTGCGGTACACGAGTTATTGAGACTGCTCGTCATCAACGATCTTATGGGTAATTACGATGCGCATCTTAAAAATTTTTGTTTGATCTATCCCGATGGCCGCACACCTTATTTAGCCAAAGCCTTTGATATCGTGGCGTGGTCTGTTTATCTGGGAGGGCAGGGAAGTGCACTAGCGCTGTACCGGTCAGAGGCAAGCGATAAGCAAATCACTGGCTTGAGTCCTGCATCCATCAGGACTTTTTGCGAGCGAGTAGGTGTCGCTGAAAAGCCTTGCGTGCGTGTGATTAAAGAAACAGTCTCAAAAGCCTATGCACTCTGGCCTGATTTAATTATCAATAGTTTGATGCACGCATCTCAAAAAGAGAAACTTTTGGCACGACTCAGGGCACACAGATTTGCGGGTACGCCTGGTAGCTAAAAAATCAAATAAATATTGGTTTTATTTTTAATTGTTTCGCATTCTTAAGTAAGCCCGTATCCAGACTCACAATACCCTGCGCTTTATATTCAAGTGCGACAGCGAGATGTAGTGCATCTCCCGCTCGCAGACCTAGAGTTGTATTCAGTACCGACACGGCTGCTTTATAAAAATGTGCAGATGCGACTGGCAATAACGTCAGGTCTCTTTTACAGAGCGTTTGAAATTGCTCCCACGCTGTATCAGAGAAGGACTGATCGATTTGACCTGTCCGTTGTTTGAGTGCGAGCGCACTTGCAAACTCAGTGATGCACCATTCCGATGACGCGAGTGTCTGATCGCAGTTCGCGTACCAGCGATTTACATCATTCGTTTTATTTTCTCGCGTGAGTAGAGAAACAAAAACGCTAGTATCGACGTAAATCATTAATAGCGAGCCTGGTTGCGTAGATCCTCAATGACTGATGAGCCTAATGGCATGTTTTCTTGTGCTTGAGCTAATTCGATGGCAAAAGCATTTCTGTCCCAATTGTTTTTTTGCAGGCAAAGACTGCCATCTGCTCCAATGCGGATCTCGAGTTGATCGCCGTCTTTGAGATCGGCCTGCCTGATGAATTCTGTTGGGATACGAACAGCCAGGCTATTACCCCATTTAGAAACAAGAAGATGTGCCATGAGCTTATTTGATATACGTTTGTGTATATCTATTTTATGGCTAAATGTGATGGAATTCAATTCGGAAGTAGAGTGGGTGAGTGAAATCAATCTTGAGGTCCTGTGAAACAAAAAATACAGGTGTGAAGATACTGATTTGTGGACAATTCAGATATGCGTATGAATACGAAGGGTAATTCCTGCAAGTTTTACACGTGCCGTGTCGTGCTAGAATAACGGCTTGGTTTGGAGGCGTGCCCGAGCGGCTGAAGGGGCTCCCCTGCTAAGGGAGTATGTGAGCTAAAACTTGCATCCAGAGTTCGAATCTCTGCGCCTCCGCCAAGAAGTACTTTTAACTATATGATTTATATAGAAAAAGTAAAAAACAATAAAAATAAAGATACATTCTAAGACACACTCCTGATGCCGATGTTACTGGTTTGATGAGGACTTTCTTGGACTATCTTTCAAAATTCAAATGATTTCTTCAGCTGAATGATTACTATCGAGCGTTATTCAGGATAGTTGTATTTGTCTCGTAGTTGTTGATCATTATTGAAAAAGTGCTGTAGCATCAACATCTAGTTAGCAGCAATGAACCGTCTTATCAGACGCTTTAGGAAACCTCATGTACGCACAACCATTCACTGGACAAGGTATGTCGTCTTCTGGCGCACAGTCTCTTGCTGTGCGCAATCTTGAGTTGCTTCGTGCTATCGAGGACACTGTAGATGGCCTCGTTGCTGATACTGACCTAGTCACCTCAATCAGCCGTAC
>JAUSCY010000110.1 GCA_030650995.1 Sheuella sp.
GTCAAACTTTTATGGGGAAGTTTTCAGAACTGGGGGGGTGGGATAGAAAGCCTCAGATCTAAATAATTTTTTTATTTACTTTTTTTAAATCAAATTTTGATGAAAAGCCATCATGGATAAACTAAAGCCCAACTCTGGGCATCCAGAGGGCAAGCAGGAAAAACTAGTTAGAAAAACCGCTGCCGGAATTGAAATACCTCAGCCTCCACCTGGCCATAATCTAGATCGCCAAGGCATGCGCATGTATGACTGGGTGTGTGAAGCATTGATCAGTGATAGTCGACAAATAAAAACTGCAGGGATCCAGTTAGTGCTACTGGTACATACATTTTTAGCCTGGTCGCAGGATATGAAACTGTGTATGACACAGGGAAGGTATGCCGTTAGTAAAGAGGGCAATAAGTACGAGCTGCCGCACAGTTACAACGAGCGCAATCAGCGTGTCGAATTAAAAAGGGAATTACCTGAAGCATGTCTGACCGTGATGTCACAGATCGAGGCACGGCTCAAGGAGAGCAAAGTGCTAGGCGGAAATCAGGACGATTTCTGGCCGGATCTGATCGGTCACGCAAAAGAACATCCAAGTATGTCGAACGACTCATACCTCCAGTAGATGACTGGAATGTATGGGACCGCGATTACGGTGTACCAGTACTACAGGGAAAAATACTCGTAGGAAAGTTTGTTTTTCTTGCGGTTCAGCGCCATTACGCGGACTTGCAGGAAGGTGCCGTACGCGGTTTAAGTTTTAGTCCAAAGCATGCATGGCATGTCATTACATTTATTGAAAAATACTTCCAGCATATCAAGGGCCCCTTGGCAGGACGTCCTATGTTGCTGGATCCCTGGCAGAAGTTTTGGACTGCGGTGTTGTATGGCTGGCGCAAAGCTGACGGCAACCGGAGATTTTCAAGAGCGTACGAAGAAGTTTCCCGTAAGAATGGCAAGAGTACATGGAAGGGCCCTCAGGGCGCATATCTGTTCATCATGGATGGCGAAGCGGGAGCAGAGGTCTATGCAGTAGCTAGTACGCGCGAGCAGGCAATGACTGTATTTAAGCCGGCATTTGAAAACTTTAAACGATGGGCAAAGAAGTCAGCAGGTGTTGCAAGATCCTTTCGGATATTTGAGGGAACAAATCAAGAACGTATTGAGTCTGGCGCATCGGTCTTCAAACCAATTGCCAGTAATGCCGATGCTCAGGATGGTTTTAACCCCTCAGCGGTGCTTTTTGATGAATTGCATGCTCAGAAGTCACGGGATCAGTGGAACGTCTTGGAGTCTGGCTTTGGTGCACGCGCTCAGCCGTTACTTTCTGCCATCACGACTGCAGGATTTATCTTGGATGGGGTTTGCACCGAAATCAGGAGTTATCTGATATCTGTATTGGAGGGCAAGCGAGTAGACGATAGCTTTTTTGGCTATGTCTACACTTTGGATGCAAAAGATGATCCATTTGATGAAAAAACCTGGATAAAAGCTAATCCAGGGCTAGGTTCATCAAAAACGATGGATTACATGCGAACAATGTCGCGCAAAGCACGTGCATTACCCAGTGCACTAGCAAACTTTAAAACAAAAGATCTCAATATCTGGTGTAACGATGCTGAGGGTTGGCTCGATATTAGTGTCTGGGATAAGAACGGAAAGGGATTTAAACCTAACCAGTTGCGTGGTCGTAGATGTTTTGGTGGCCTGGACCTGGCAAGTACGCGTGATCTGACTTCATTTGCACTGGTATTCCCGCCTATCGAAGGCAGTGCTGATTGGTTTGTCCTGGTATGGACCTGGTGCCCGAGGTCAAAAATAGATGAGCAAGCTGATGATGCTGCGCCTTATTCGCGATGGGCTGATGAGGGTTGGTTGAACGTAACGGAAGGAAATGTCACAGACTATGAGCCAGTTAAAAAGGTAATTATTGATTGCCTTGAGCTCTATGACGTTGAAGAAGTCGGATTTGATCGCTGGAATGCTCAGCAATTATCCAATGAATTAATTGAAAAGGATGTTCCCTTGGTCGAGGTGCCGCAAAATACAGGTGGCATGTACCCTGGTAGTAAGAAACTCGAAGAACTTATATATGCAAAACGGTTTAGGCACGGCGGCAATCCTCTTCTGAGGTGGGCCGCTGGAAACGTGTCGTTACTGTATGACAGTAACGATAATTTCAGGCCAGACAAAAAACGCAGTAAACCAAAAGGAAGAATCGATCCGATCGTTGCCTCAATTATGGCTTTATCGCGCGCGGTGATGCATGTTGATGACAACTCGATTGATGATTTCCTGAATGCTCCGGTGACTGGATAAATGGCTCTAATTTCTAATTTCTTCGGCTGGTTTCGCCGTGGCGGAGCCTTGGACGAAGTTCCTGGCATTCAGAATACGATGCCATCTAGTTCTTTGGTTGAAGGAACGGCTTTAGTCAGTCCAGACGGTGCACTACAAATTTCTACCGTTTGGGCCTGTATTGAGTTGCGCGCAAATACGATCGCATCGATGCCGTACTTTGCTTACGATGTGACCTTAGATGGTCAAAAGAATATGGCCCGTAATTCCAGGCTGTATTCGTTGCTGCATGAAACCCCTAATGCGCGAATGACGCCATTTGAGTTTTGGCGATCCATGATGATGAATCATGATTTGCGCGGGAACGCCTATGCAAGAATTGATCGTGATGCGGCAACAGGCGAGGCGCTATCGCTCTGGCCAATGCCTGCTGATCAGGTCATGCAGAATGTATTGTTAGACGGAACTACGGTGTATTCGTACACACTTGGCGGAGAAATTTTCTTCCTGGCGTCTGAAAATGTCTTGCACCTAAAAGGCCTTGGTAATGGAACTGTCGGATTGTCGAAGCTTGATTACATGCGTGCGACGACCGATAGTGCTGCTAAGGCTCAATCTACTGCAAGTCGCTTATTTGGCACAAACGGTAAGCCAACGGGTGTCTTGATGGTTGATGAGGTCTTAAAGCCGGCCCAGCGAGAGGCAATTCGTGCAAATTTTGGTGAAATAGCTACGGCCAATACAGGTCGATTATTTGTACTCGAAGCCAACATGAAGTATCAGCAGCTCAGTCTTTCTCCTGAGGACCAGCAGCTGCTCGAGTCGCGCAATTTTGAGGTTGAAGAAATTTGTCGTTGGTTCAATGTGCCTCCGGTACTGGTACATCACGCCAACGTTACTGCTTGGGGGAGTGGGATTTCTGAGATTTTCGACGGATTTCACAAGCTTGGAATTCGCCCGGCTGCAGTCAATATCGAACAAGCAGTACGTAAGCAAGTCATGACGCCAGCGCAGCGGGCTCGCCAGAGCGCTGAATTTAATTTTGATGCTTTGCTACGTGGAAACATTAAAGATCGATTCGAGGTGTATTCCAAGGCCGTACAGAACGGTCTTAAGACCAGGAATGAGTGTCGTCAGCTTGAAAATGATTCTCCAATCACTGGTGGCGATGAATTAACCGCACAGACAAACTTAGCTCCTCTTTCCATGCTTGGAAAGATTCAAAATGGAGGCAGCAATGCTACAGGTACGCAAAACACTCAAGCTCAATAACGCAGAATTAACGTTGGATGATGCTGAAACTGGAAAGTTTTCAGGCTATGCGTCGGTATTTGGTGGCGTTGATAGCTACGGGGACACCATCATGCCAGGAGCATTCGCGGAAACTTTATCCAAAAATGGTCTCCCTAAAATGTTTTTTGACCATAAATGGGATATGCCAATTGGCAAGTACTTGTTGGCCAATGAAGACAAAACTGGATTGTTTGTGACGGGTGAATTTACACCTGAGCTCAGCACTGCTGAGGATGTCTACGCTGCAATGTGCCATGGAACGATCGATGGATTGAGTATCGGTGGCTATTTGGCAGCAGGGGATTTTGAGGAAACAAAGACCGGTCGAATTATTCACCGATGGACAAATCTGGTGGAAATTTCGCCGGTAGTTTTCCCCGCTGATGAAGCGGCGCGGGTGGGTAGCGTAAAAAGTATTGATTTTGAAGCTCTTTTGCCTGACTGCAAGACAGAGCGAGATATTGAACGGCTGCTGCGGGATGCAGGGCTGGGCAAGTGGGAGGCCATGGCGACGGTTTCCCGCGTGAAGGCGATTATTGCTGGGCGGGATGCCCAGGGTGATGCTGACACGAAAGCACAAAGCGAAATCCTGGAAAGACTCCGGCGTCTCGCAGCGTAAGTCGCGCATTCCGCAATAGCACAACCGCCTACGGGCGGTTTTTTACTTTCTAAAGGAACAAAAATGTCCGAAGCAATCATGAAAGCCCTCGATAGTATCGAGGCAAAGATGACCGTTCAGTCAGAAAAAGCTGACCAGGAAATGAAAACTCTTGGTAAGGTCTCTGCCGATACCAAACAAGCACTTGATAATCTGGGTATTCAGCAACGAGAGTTTGCTGATCGCCTGACCGTTATCGAACAAAAAAGCTCGCCAGCGGCACCTACAGAAAAAAATGACGAGTCCTGGGGTGCGCAAGTTGTCAAAGCTTCTGCATTTACTGATTTTGTCGGTGGTCGTACACAAAAAGCACGTATTGAAGTCAAAAATACGCTGGTCGGCTCGGATACAAACGTTGCACCTGATCGTAAGCCTGGCGTAGTGCCTGGTGCATTTCAAATGCTCAGCATTGAAAGTTTGTTGAATGCAGTTCCAACAAGCAGCAACGCAATTGAATTCACCAAAGAAAACGTCTTTACGAACAATGCGGCAGAGGCTGCAGAGAATGCGGCAAAAGCTGAATCCTCACTGACTTGGACCCTGGTCAATATGCCAGTTTCGACAGTTGCACATTGGATCAAGATCAGTCGACAGTTAGCGATGGATAACGTTGCTTTGGCATCGTACGTGAATAACCGTATGCGTTACGGTGTGCAGCGCAAAGTTGAAACTCAGCTTTGTACTGGTGACGGTACCGCGCCTAATATCTCGGGTATTTTTGACTCAGGCAACTATACGGCACACGGATACTTATCTGGTGCATTGGGTACCGTTCTTTCGAAATTGGTGCTCATCCGTAAGATGATCGCTGATTCTTGGGCAGCTGGTTATCCAGCAGAGGCAATCTTGCTCAATCCAGTGGATTTTGCAGCTATCGAAATTGATTTGATGACTACGGTTGCTGGATCCGCGCGTGTAAACGTTGATGCGGCAGGTGTGATGCGCCTGTTTGGTATCCCGGTCGTGCAATCGGTTGGTGTAACTGCTGATACGGTCGCTGTAGGTGCATTTTCCCAGGCTTACATGATTCACAATCGTGAAGGCGTGATCGTTGAAATGTCAGAATCCGACGGCGATAACTTCACAAAGAACCTGATTACCATTCGCGCCGAGCGTCGATTGGCTTTAGCAACTGAGATCCCTGGTGCAATTCGCGCTGGTGATTTGACACCTGCTGCTTCGTAAACGGTAATAAAAATAGGACTGAATAAAAATTCAGTCCTATTTATTCCACTATTAAGGAATAACCATGGTTCAAATTAAATTTATTACATTTGGCGCTACGTCTGCAGGAGGATCGTTTGGTCCTGGGGATGTAATGCGGTGCGATGACACCCTGGCAGAACATCTTGTCGACGAGGCAAAATGCGCCGTATATGTTGAATCAAAATTGCAGGAAACATCAGAAACGGTTAAGTCTAAAGTGAAAAATAATCGTAAGCGTAAGGACGATTAATGTCGATCGTAACTGAGCAGATTGCGCGTGAACATTGCAAAATCACTGATTCATCTGAAGATATTGCTGTCTATTTGTCTGCGGCTGAGCAGATAGTCCAAGACTATATCGGATGTAATGTTTATGCCACGCAAGAAATGCTCGAGACAGCAATGACAGATGGAGTTGCTGGCATCAGTCCTATGGTTACAACGGCCGCCATTAATGCTGCAATTCTTCTCGTTTTTGGTGATTTATATCGTGATCGTGAAAGTACTGTTGTAGGTCGAGTTTCCGTATCTGAGCTGCCATTAGCTTGGCGTCGGATACTTTCTACCTACCGTATAGGCAGAGGCGTTTAATGCAAGCTGGTGAACTCAACCGCAAGGTAAAGCTACAGCTGCGTAGTACTTCGCATGATGATTATGGTCAGGAAATAAATGTTTGGACTGATGTTGCAACAATATGGGCCAGTATTAAACCAATAAGTGGCCGAGAGAAACTTAAAACAGGTGCTGTGGACTCGGATTTAACGCATACAGTTGCTATCCGATATCAAGAGAACTTTATGCCTCCCAAAACATTAGCTACCTGGCGCATTTTGTATGGCTCTCGAACATTGAATATCACATCTGGTTACGACTTGGATGAATCCCATCGCTTCATCATCCTAGAGTGTGTTGAGGGGTCTCTCGATGGCCAGTAGCAGCGTAACAATCTCTGGCCTGAAAGAGCTTGATGAATTGCTTAAGAATTTACCAGCAAAGATCGAAGGAAATGTCATGCGCGGTGCATTACGTGCCGGTCAGAAAGTGATGCTTGATGGTGCAAAGCAAAATCTAGCAAGTATTACAAAGCAAGATACAGGTCTTCTTGAAAAAAGTTTGCGCATAAGTTTTTCCAGAAAAAGTCAAAAATATGGGTGGTTACGCTCTCATTTAATTGCTGGAAGCGAAGAAGCCTATTACGCTCATATGGTCGAATTTGGAACGGTGGCTCATTACATTTCAATAAAAAAATCAGCTCGACCTGGTCGTATGACTCGTAAGGGTGAAAAAAAATATGGAATTAGTACGATAAATAAGATGGTCAAGCGGGGAAGTTTGGTTATTGGAGGGAATTTTGTAGGGCAGTCAGTAGTTCATCCGGGCAGTAAGCCAAAGCCTTTCATGCGTAGAACTTTCGACTCTTACAACATTCCAGCTATTAATGCGAGTGTTGATTACATCCGCAAACGCTTGCCGAAAGAATTGAAAAAGGCCGGGCTATGAGCGCTGAACTTATTACCTCGGCACTATTAAACGTGTCAGACGTAACTTCAATTGTCGGTACTCGTCGCTCTGTATCACAGCTGCCACAAGGAACATCGATGCCAGCTTTAGTTTACGAGTCGATCAGCACAATGCCAGTCATGACTGTAAATGCAAGCAACGGGGCACAATTGTTAATGAGTAGGGTGCAGGTGACTGCACTTGCATTGAATGCGGCAGGAGTCGATTCTGTACTGTCTGCTGTTATGTCTGCAATGAATTTAAAGAGCGGAACGTATGCAGGAAAATGCGTTGTTTCAGCAGTAAGAGACATTAGAACCGGTCTCGCAAAAGATAACGATGCCGGGGTATGGTTCGGCACTCAAGATTTTATGATTCATTGGTACGAGTAAGTACCCAACCAATACCGCTGATGAGGCGGTTTTTTTTCGTCTGCCTCTTGGCAATTTTTAGGAAAATATCATGACACAAGCCTCAGGTGTATTTAAGCAAGTATCAATAAAGGAAGAAACCACGTATGGCGTAATTCCAGCCGTGGCAACTGGTGCGCAATTACTTCGTCGCACTGACGCAGCTTTCAATCTGTCGAAAGATACATACGAATCGAACGAAATCCGCACTGATTTGCAGACAGCGGATATGCGCCACGGTGTACGTCGTGTCGCTGGTACGCTGAATGGCGAACTTTCACCAGGCACATACGCTGCGTATCTGGCTGCTCTAGTCAAGCGCGAGTTTGCTGCGATTAGTGCATTGACTGGGTTAAGTTTGACTGTTGCTGGTTCGGGACCTACTTATACGGTTACTCGTGCAAGCGGATCATTTCTAACTAGCGGTATCAAGATTGGTCAGGTTATCCGCCTGACTGCCGGCACATTTAACGCTGCAAACCTGAATAAAAACCTGTTTGTTGTGGCTTTAACTGCGCTTGAAGCAACGGTAATTGTCTTGAACGGCTCGGCATTGGTCGCAGAAGGTCCCATTGCAACTGCAACGGTTACGATTCCTGGAAAGACAACTTACGTTCCAACATCAGGCCACACTGATAAATCATTCTCAATTGAAGAGTGGTATTCAGACATTTCACGTTCTGAGGTCTTTTCTGGCTGCAAATTTACTAAAGCATCAGTCCAATTGCCTCCTTCTGGAATGGCAACACTTGGGCTGGATGTAGCTGGCAAAGATCATGGACAAGCGCCAGGCTCAACACGTTACTTCACCTCACCAACGGCATTGTCATCTTCGGGTGTAGTTGCCGCGGTGAATGGTGTGCTGCGAGTTGGTGGCGTCACGATGGCTACAGTAACCGGCCTGAATTTTGACATCGAGGCGGCATTTAGTGGTGATCCTGTAGTAGGCGCAAATGTAGTTCCTACTCAGTTTGCTGGTCGAGTCAAAGTAAGCGGTCAATTCACTGCATATTTTGAGGATGGTGTGATTCCTGCTGCATTCTTTGATGAAACTGAGCTGGGCCTCCAGGTAGCACTGACAAGCAGCAATGATGCTGCGGCGGAATTTGTTTCATTCTCACTGTCGCGCGTGAAGCTTGGCGGTGCAGATAAAGCAGACAGCGATGGCGGCGTAGTGCGTACTTATCCATTTACTGCGCTGCTGAACTCTGCTGGTGGCTCAGGCACAGCGCACGAGCAGTCAACGATTGCGATCCAGGATAGCCTGGCGTAAGCACCGAGCACCGATCAGTACTCGTTCGAACCATTGAGGGATTCGGCGGGTACTGACACGGGCAAATCTTCTTTAATCCCTCAGAGGAATCGATATGTCAGGTTTTAACCTTAAGTCAATTAAGCAGGTATTTTCAGCCAAGGTCTCAATCAAAGATCCTAATGGTGAACCTACTGGCGTAGTGTTTGAAATGGCTGGTCCCGAACATCCAGAGCGCAAACGCATTATTTTTGCTCAGGCGCGTAAGTTTATGAAAGCATATTCAAAGAAGGGACATGCTGAAATGCCAGAGCCAGAGGATGCAGAAGCACAGAAGCGCGACAACTTAGCTGCTTTCACGCTCGGTTGGTCTGGATTAGTGGATGATGCAGACAAGCCGGTATTATTTTCCAAGCAAGCAGCACTTGACATGTATACCGATCCAGAAATGGCGTGGCTAGTTGATCAGCTTGAAACAGCCCTAGGCGATAAGGAACTTTTTATCACGCGCTCCGCGAAGGCCTGATTACCCACGTTAGAGCGCAATTCAAGCTTGGAAAACGTCGAAAAGATGGTAGTTCAGAACTTGAGCACCTCTTAGCGATCCAAAAATCAACGGGCAAAACTCCGCCTGAGTTAGAAATACCCCAAATCCCCACAGGAAGTGAATACATCTTGTCCGTCTTTATGGACTTGCATTCATCACGTCCGTCTGGTGGGTTTGGGGCTTCAGCAATACCTATGACAGAAATAATCGCATGGCAGAAGGCAATGAATGTGCGCCTGACTCCGTGGGAAGTTGAAACCCTCCTGCACTTAGATCGTGCGGCCTTAGCTGAAATGATGGAAACAAAATGAGCATACCTGTCGGGCAGTTAACAATCGAGATGGCGGCGAACGTCGTTCGTTTGAAAACCGATATGGATAATGCTCGTAAAGCTGTCAGCTCTTCAATGCTGGATATTAAAAAATCGGCTGAGTTAGCAAGGTCTGCCTTAGAAATGATTGGTGTAGGTTTATCAATCAATTTCTTTAAGGATTACATCAAAGGAGCTATTGATGCAGCCGATGCAATTAATGACTTGAGTAAATCTACCGGGCTGGCTGTCGGAGAACTTGCTGGATTAGGGCTTGCAGCTACGCAGTCAGGAAGCGACCTAGAAGGGACAGCACAATCGATCAATAAGTTATCGGTCAATATTGCAAATGATGTTAAGAAGTTTGCAGCTATCGGAATCACTGCTAAAGACCCGCTAGAAGCATTCAAGCAACTTGCTGATGTATTCGTATCAATCGAGGACCCACAGCTTCGTGCAGCAGTTGCAGCAGAGGCGCTAGGAAAGAAATGGCAATCGGCTGCGCCAATGCTTGCAGAGGGAAGCGATGGCATAGGAAAGATGGTAGCTAGAGGTAAAGAGCTAGCAAATATGACACCCGAGCTTGCAGCAGCTAGTGACAAATTTAACGATACGCTAGCGGAGTTGAAAAAGAAAAGCGAAGGTGTATCAAACCAAATAACTGAAAAGTTGCTTCCTTCACTACAGCTTGTAGCTGATGAAATGCTTAGATCAGAGACAAATACATCATCTTTCGGTGCAGCACTAA
Organism: Sheuella sp.; assembly: GCA_030650995.1. Taxonomy (GTDB): domain Bacteria; phylum Pseudomonadota; class Gammaproteobacteria; order Burkholderiales; family Burkholderiaceae_B; genus Zwartia. Next base: position 10,211 of record JAUSCY010000110.1, read on the forward strand.
ATGGAATTAAAACAATATTCGACACAATTATTGTGTTAGGCGCTGAAGTTAAATTCACAGTTGATGTGACATTGCAGCAAATAAAAGCCGTTGTTGAATACCTTGCGACGATTGCTGGTGGAGGTGGTTTTGATGCGGCTAGAAAAATTGCCGATGATATGACCGCCTACGGAGAGAATGCACGTAAAAAAGTTGATGAATTCACAGCAAAGATTCTCGCAACTAAACCAGCGCAGGATGAAGCTGCAAAGTCTACAGATAAAGCTACACAAGCAACTAACGAACAGACCAAAGCTATTGAAAAAAGTGCACGAGCATTCATTGATAAGAATGCAGCTAGCAAAGCCGGTATCGACGAATATGCAAAGATGATCAAGTCAGCAGACGATCTAGTTGCATCATTAAAGTTTGAATCTGACGCTTATGGCATGAGTAACGTCGAGAAAGAAACGGCAATTAACCTTCAGAAGCTGATGAACATGGGCTTAAAAGAAGGTACAGCAGAGTATAAAAAATATACAGAGGCAGTGATTGGCGCTGTCATTGAAAAGGAGCAGATGAAGGCTCTTGCTGAAATGAAGAAAAAAGAAGAAGAAGAGCAAAAGAAACGTGAAGAAAAGATTATTTCTGATCGGCTAAAGGAAGAAGAAAAATTTGCTGATGAGATTAAGTCTATTAATAATCAGATCGGGCAATCATTAACTGACGCACTGATGAATGGCAGCATGAACGCAAGAGATTTCATCGTCAATATGTTTAAGACTATGATCTTGCGTCCAATTTTGCAGCCTATTATCACGGGTACAGTCGGGATGTTTACTGCTGGTGCAGCAAGCGCAATGAGCGGCACTAGTGCTGATGCTGCAAGCGGTGGATCAATGAGTGGGTCAATGAGCTTGCTGAGCTCTTTTAGTTCACTAAAAAGCGCTTACGAGTTGGTTTCAGGTGGTTTTTCTGGAATTGGCGATACAGTTGGATCATTTGTTGGCTCAATGACTGCTGAGTTGTCGGGAGTAACAGACTCAATGACAGCGGCTGCAAATGCACTTCTTCCAGAAACCCTTCTTTTTGAAACTCAGGGAATTGATGCAGTACTCGCCGTATCAGATACATTGACCGCATCGACAGTCGCTGCCACTTCATTAGCCACAACACTAGCAACTTCAGCCGCTGGCATTGGCGCTGGCGTCGGTCTTGGCTCTCTAATATCTGGTGACAAGTCGATTATTGGCGGAAACGGCATGATCGCTACTGGTGCCGGCACTGCAATCGGCGCAGCAATAGGAACGGCAATATTGCCAGGAGTTGGTACGGCTATCGGCGCAGCGCTTGGCGGTATCGTTGGCGGTCTGTCTAATCAGTTTGGAAATGCACCGAAGCAAACAACAGACTTCGGTATCAGTGGATCACTTTCGTCGAATGGCGTAAACGTCCAGAATTATTCAGAATGGGAAAAACAAGGTGGCTGGTTCGGTAGCGATAAAAACGGTGCTGAATTTATGGCTGTTGAGTCGAAAGTATCCAAAGACATAAAAGATTCTGTTGCCGGGTCTGCTATCGCAGTGAAGCAATACGCTAATGTTCTCGGACTCCCTGCAAAAGGAATCTCTGATTTCGCATTCGAGATTAAGCGCAGCATGGATGGCCTAAGCCCTGAAGAGGCTACAAAGGCGCTGAATGAGTTACTGGCAGCTTACGGCAATTCACTTGCGGCCACGGTAACGGCTGAGATCGGACCATTCCAGCGCGACGGGGAAGAGGCGGGTGCTACTTTGGCGCGGTTAGCGACAAGCTTGCAATCCGTAAACGGCATATTCAATACGCTAAATATTAAGCTGATGGATACGTCACTTTTCGGCGCTGATGCAGCATCGAAACTTGCGGATATGTTTGGCGGCCTGGATAAGCTAATGGCCGCAACCGATACCTATTATCAAGGATTCTATTCAGCACAAGAACGAGCAGACAAAACAACTTCGCAGCTTTCTGCGGTATTTAATCAGCTTGGTTTATCTATGCCATCGACTAATGCGCAA
>JAUSCY010000135.1 GCA_030650995.1 Sheuella sp.
ATAGCCTCTCCTTCAACTACGACATTGCCCGTACGAATTTTTCTGCATATCGAAGACACGATTGATCCGCTTGTGACGGCGGTGTCTGCAGCACTGATTTACATGACTATCATCGCGATATTTATTCTCGACAGACTGGTCGGACTTGAAAAACTATTTGTTGGCAAGGGACGTGTATGAGTGAAAATAAACAGGCTGTGAATTTCACGGGCGAATTGCCCCCGCCTCGCCCGCGGCACCATAAGGGTGTTTATGATGCACTCGTGATTGGTGGTGGCTTAGTCGGCTCGGCAATCGCTTTTGGTTTACGCCAGAAAGCCGATCATGTCGCCGTACTTGACGAAGGGGATATAGCCTTTCGTGCCTCACGCGGCAATTTTGGATTGGTCTGGGTGCAAAGCAAAGGGATGGGGATGCCGGCGTACGGCCATTGGACAATGTCCTCACAACAACTCTGGCCTCAGCTTGCCGAGTTACTGCATAACATCACCGGGCTTGAAGTCGGCCTGGAGCAAAAGGGTGGACTGCATCCTGTTCTGACTGAACAGGAATACGAAGAACGTATCAAGTACATGAATAGTTTGTTAGCGCAACCAGGCATGGTGCAGTACGACTGGAAAATGCTGGATCGCAAAGAGTTGATGGATCTCGTACCTGGCATTGGACCCGAAGTGCGGGGCGCAACCTGGACCTCCGTCGATGGTGTGGCCAATCCTCTGAAAATGCTGCGGGCACTGCATACCGCATTCGATCACCAGAAAGTCGATTATCTGCCCTTGCACCCTGTGGGTGAAATTGAGCAGAAAAATGGTGTGTTTGAAATGACTACGCCGCATGGCGTGATCAAGGCACATAAAGTCGTTCTCGCCTCGGGATTGAATAATCAGAAACTTGGCGAGAAGGTCGGACTGGCCATTCCCGTTCGCCCACAGCGCGGTCAGATCGTTGTGCTTGAGCGTACAAAACGTATGTTGCACACGCCTTTCAGTACGCTCAGACAAATGGATGAGGGTACGTGGTTGATTGGCGACTCTCAAGAAGAAGCGGGTTATGTTGACGGCATTGTTGGCCTGCCCGTACTCGCAACACTCGCAGATCGCGCCGTTCGGACCATGCCCGCCTTAAAAGAAGTTCGCGTTGTGCGGTCCTGGTCGGCGCTGCGAGTGATGTCCAAAGACGGCTTTCCCATTTACGAGCAATCCCAGAGCCATCCTGGCGCCTTTGTTGCGACCTGTCACAGCGGCGTGACGCTTGCGGCTGCACATGCTTTGCGTATTGCTCCTATGGTCATCGAGGGTGCATTGCCCGAGACCATGTCCCCATTTTCGACCCGGAGATTCCATGTTCAATAGATTGCCTGATACACAGCAGGCCGTAATTAATCGGCCAATTGATCTCACTATCAATGGCGTGATGGTTCAGTGCCGCGAGGGCGATAGTGTTGCTGCAGCGCTTATCGCGGCAGGATTTTCAGAATGCCGTGACACTGCTGTCAAAGAAGTTCCCCGGGGTCCGTTTTGCATGATGGGCGTCTGCTATGACTGTCTGGTCATGATCGATGGACAACCCAATCAGCAAGGCTGTATGACGCGCGTACGCGCAGGAATGAAAATAGAACGGCAGCAAGGCGCACGCGAGGTACGACCATGATTGAAATGACACAGTGTGAACTCTTGATCGTTGGTGCAGGCCCGGCGGGCCTGGCTGCAGCGACGACTGCAGCACAGTTAGGCATCAAGACTCTGCTGCTTGATGAGCAGCAAGCACCCGGGGGTCAGATTTACCGTGCTATTACCGAGACGCCCGTAAAAGATCGCGCCATTTTGGGAGAGGATTACTGGCATGGTGCGTCGCTTGTCGAACCCTTTAAGCAATCCGGTGCGCACTATCAGCCAGGCGCGACCGTATGGGCTGTGGCGAACCATACCGCTCCAGATGCGATTGAAGGTTTTGAGGTTGGATACTCCGTCGCGGGTCAGGCGCACATGCTTCATGCCACGCACATCCTGCTTGCTACCGGTGCGCAAGAGCGACCCTTTCCGATACCTGGCTGGACTTTGCCGGGCGTCATGACAGCAGGTGCTGCACAGATACTTCTGAAGTCTTCAGGGCTAGTCGCAGGCAAGCGAACAGTCCTGGCAGGCTCGGGCCCCCTGCTCTATCTGGTGGCGTGGCAATATCTGAATGCAGGTATCGTTGTTGACGCAATACTTGAAACAACACCGCCTGGCAGATTAGCGAAAGCACTGCCTCATGTCTGGGGTTTTTTACGTTCACCTTACCTGGCAAAAGGTCTAAAACTCTTGCGCGAAGTCAAGTCAAGGGTACGTATTATTAAAGGTGTGACTTCACTCGAAGCACTCGGTCAAGACAAACTTGAACAAGTTCGCTACACCGTTGGTGGTAAGACAGAGACGATAGCTGTTGATCAACTTTTATTACATCAAGGCGTGATTCCCAATATCAATCTGGCACAGGCAGCAGGTGTTGAGCAGCGCTGGAATAAGCTCTTATTGTGCTGGGAGCCAGCCGTTGATGAGTGGGGTAATACAAATGTAGAGCATATCGGAATTGCCGGAGATGGTGGTGGTATAGCGGGCGCACTTGCGGCTGAAAACAGTGGCCGCATCGCTGCCTACGAAGCTGCAATGCAATTAGGCAAGATTGATCGTGCGCAACGTAATACCCAGAGCACGCACGCCCGCACACAACTGCAACGCGCAATACGCGGTCGAGAGTTCTTTGATACGCTTTATCAGGCACCGGATCCGTTCAGAATGCCAACAGGCGATACGATCGTTTGTCGTTGCGAGGAAATCACCGCTAGTCAGGTGCGTGAAACAGTCAAGCTAGGCTGCCCAGGTCCGAATCAGATGAAGTCATTTTTACGCTGCGGGATGGGTCCGTGTCAGGGACGTTTCTGTAGCGTGACGGTCACTGAGCTGATCGCGCAGGAACGCGGGGTATCTCCAGAAGAGGTTGGTCATTACAGATTGCGATTCCCAACCAAGCCTCTGACCCTTGGAGAATTGGCTGCTCTGCCCCAGACGGATGACTCTCGCAAGGCAGTGATCCGGATGAAAAAACCCGTGTGAGTGTTACGTACATTGTTTGATTGAGCCTCTTATGACAAGTATGCCCTCTGCTAGCAACGCCCCAGTCATTATTATTGGCGGCGGGCTGCATGGCAGTTCAACGGCGTTACACCTCGCACGTGCGGGTGTCGCGGCACTCGTACTTGAAAAAAACTACATCGGACGGCATGCCTCAGGCGTAAATGCAGGGGGCGTGCGTACGCTGAGCCGACACCTTGCCGAAGTCCCCTTGTCCTTAGCCTCACGCGAAATTTGGTTAAAGATTCAAGACTGGGTGGATGATGACTGTGGCTTTGATCAGAATGGACAGATGCGAGTCGCTGAAAATGAAGCGGATGTGGCGACTCTGCGTACTCGACAACAAACCATGCTTGAGCACGGCTTCACGCACGAAGAGTGGATCGAGCCAGACGAGATTTGTTCCATGATTCCGGCAATCACGCCCACTATTCGCGGCGGATTGATTGTGCGGGCGGATGGTTCTGCTGACCCTTATCGCACAACGCGTGCCTTTAGATTTAAGGCGCAGAGTCTAGGCGCACGATTCATGGAAGGTATTGTCGTCCAGACTATTCGGCGTGTCGGTGGAGACTGGCGAATCGAGACAGATCAAGGCGTCTTTACCGCCCCGATCCTAGTGAATTGTGCCGGAGCATGGGCTGACAAAATCGCGCAACAAATGGGTGAGCCTGTTCCTCTGGAGCCCGTAGGACCGATGATGCTGGTGACGACGCGAATGCCCCACTTTCTGAATCCTGTGGTGCTGGGTACCGGACGCGCCTTGTCATTCAAGCAACGTGAAAACGGTACGGTGCTGATCGGTGGCGGACGCCTGGCTTACGTGGATCGTGATCGTAACTTGAGTGAACTGGATTTCAGACAATTAGGAGAGGGCGCACGTACGGTGTGCGATTTATTTCCTCACATGAAAGACGCGGTCGTCAGCCGGGGCTGGGCAGGTATAGAGGCCAGCATGCCCGATGGTATTCCCGTGATTGGTCCGAGTAGCACTGAGTCAGATCTCTATCACGCCTTTGGATTTTCTGCGCATGGTTTTCAGCTCGGACCGATTGTGGGGAAAATCACAGCGGATTTAATTACAAAAGGCGAGACGGATTTACCCATCACACCTTTCTCGATTACACGATTTCAGCAAGCTGCATTGGCATCATAAAAACAAGGTCATGTGATTTAAAAATATATGACTGGCAGTTCACTTTATTCAACACTTCATTCCCTCGCAATACCACTCGGAGATTTAGCATGAGCAACATCGTCAGACAGGACTCTAATGCAAGATTAAGCCGTATCGTCACACATGGCGATACTGTTTATGTAGCGGGCGTTACCTCAAGCGCACCAGGCGATATCGTGACGCAAACCCGAGATGTCCTGGCAAAGATCGATGGTTATCTTGCCAGTGCAGGATCAGATAAAAGACATTTGCTATCGGTACAGATCTGGTTGAAGAATATTGATGCTGATTTCGCCGGTATGAATAGTGTATGGGCTGAATGGGCACCTGCCGATGCTTTACCGACACGTGCGACTTGCGAGGCAAAACTTGCAGCGCCTGACTTGCTGGTTGAAATCATTGTGACCGCAGCTAAAAAATAATAGGCTCTTTAAAAATGAAAATTGCCTTTATCGGATTAGGTCGCATGGGTTGGCATATGGCAGCACATCTGTCGCGTGCCGGTCATGCCATGGTTGTGTGTGATGCTGCTCCCGGCGTTGCTCAAAAATGGGTGGCACAGTTTAGCGGCACTGCCGCTGAGACTGCGGGAGAGGCCGTTAAGGATTGTGATGTTGTTTGCACATCACTGCCTGCGGATGTCCAGCTCAGAGAGGTGTGGAACAGTGCGTTTGCACAGCTCAAATCAGCAGCAGTCTGGATCGATCACTCAACGACCTCGGCTGAAATTGCACGCGTGCTTGCCGCGCAAGCAAGTGCATCCGGTCAGTTTTTTATTGACGCTCCTGTATCTGGCGGCACTGTCGGTGCCGAGAAAGGTAATCTCGCTGTAATGGCTGGTGGTGACGCGGCAGGCTGGAGTTTGGCAGAAAAGGTTGTCGCCTCCTACGCGGCCCGGGCGACTTTGATTGGTGGCCCTGGTGCAGGCCAGTTAACTAAAATGGCAAACCAAATCTGTGTCGCAGGAGTTGGTCAGGCCCTCGCAGAGGGATTGAGCTTTGCAGAAAACGCGGGCCTGGATCCTGAAAAAGTGCTTGAGGTCATGCTTAAAGGTTCCTCGACATCCTGGATGATGGAAAACCGTTCGCAGCCGATGATTGCTGGAAAATACGACTTTGGGTTTTCGACAACACTGATGCGTAAGGATCTCGCACTGGTGCTCGATGAGGCGCGTCGAGCAGATGCCTCACTGCCCGTCACTGCACTGGTTGCGCAGTTACTGGCAGACGTCTCCAAGATGGGCGGTGCAATGTGGGACTGGTGCAGCCTGATGGAGCGTCAACGCAAGGTGTTAAAGAAGTAATTTGTAAATTGAACTAGCCTGTAAATTACAAAGGCTTGGTGGCCACCATGTCCACCAACGCCGACATCCCCTGATGGCGTGCGCCTTCACTTAAGGATGCGTCATATTCCTCAGTGAGTTCAATATTCATTTCGCCGAATTCCTCACGTACGAGCGGTATGGTGTAGAGATTTTCTGCATCTTTAGGCCCGCCGGTATTGAATTCCAGTTGTTTTAATCCATAACCTTCAAGCAGAATCAGTCCACCCGGTCTGGTTGCTTGCTGCATGCCCTGAAACAGCGCTGTGCGCATTTTGGGGTTTGCAAACTGGAAAAATATACCGACTACGGCATCGAACTGTTGCGCCTGCCAGTCCCAGAGCATCATGTCATGCGTGAGGATATGCATACGGTCACTGACCCCGCGCTCTGCAGCCAGTCGACGCGCTTTATCCGTGGCATTGGGTGCGGCATCGACAGACCAGACTTCGCAACCGAGCTGCGCCATCCACACGCCATTGCGGCCTTCTCCATCGCAGACGGCTAATACCTTCATCCCTGGTTTAAAACGCGACTTCTGTCGTTCCAGAAAAGCGTTAGGCGCAGTACCGAACAGATACTCACTGGCATCGGCGTAGCGTTCGTTCCAGTTTGAGATGGAGGGTTTCATCGGGTGTGTTCCAATTACATTGTTATGGTTGATCACTGTCTGATCATAGAACTATTTCCACAGGATTTCTTTTGCCTACCGTCGCCGTCATCGGAGCAGGTCCCGCAGGCCTTATGGCTGCCGAAACTTTGATCAACCAGGGTGTGGCTGTGCACGTGTACGAGGCCAAACCTTCTGTTGGCCGTAAGTTTCTGATGGCAGGCCGGGGTGGTTTGAATATTACGCACTCCGAGCCGCAACACCTTTTCAACACACGTTTTGGTGCCAGAGCGACGCAGATGAGCACCTTATTAAAAGATTTTGATGCGGATGCACTGCGTGACTGGGTGCATGGTTTGGGTATCGACACCTTTGTAGGCAGTTCAGGCAGAGTGTTTCCGCAGGAGATGAAAGCTGCGCCGCTATTGCGCGCGTGGCTGCATCGTTTGCGTGCGCTTGGCGTTGAGTTTTCAATGCGACACCGCTGGCTGGGCTGGGAGGGTGATGTTGATCAAGCCACTACTTCCGATCAACCTCAACCAGCACATAATGACCGAAAGCACTTCAGGGGAAAGTTACGGTTTGCGACCCCCTCGGGCGAAACGTGCGTGCATGCTGATGCAGTCATCCTCGCCTTAGGTGGAGGCAGCTGGGCCAAGCTGGGTTCAGACGGTGCATGGATGCCCTGGCTTGCCGCGGCAGGTGTGCCTGTCAGCCCTCTGATGCCAAGCAATGGTGGTTTTGAGACTGCATGGTCTACGCATTTCATTACGCAGTGTGCGGGAGAGCCGATTAAGACCGCTGCGTATGCTGTTGGGATTCCAGACTCAAATGCCAGAACAAAACCTCTGCGTGGCGAATGCATGGTCACGGAGCACGGACTTGAGGGCGGTGTGATTTACGCACTCTCAGCAATACTGCGTGATCAGATCGTTGCCAAGGGGCAGGCCACGTTATACCTGGATTTATTACCCGATCACGACGCTGCACGTGTGCTTGCTGAGGTGACGCATCCGCGCGGCACACGTTCGATGTCTTCGCATCTGAAATCGCGTCTGGGTTTGCACGGTGTACGTGCTGCGCTATTGCGAGAATGTTTATCTGCAGAGGTATTTAAAGATCCCGTCAGACTGGCGGCTGGCATCAAAGCCTTGCCGATCGTATTGCATGCCTGTCGTCCGATTGACGAAGCAATTAGTACTGCGGGGGGTGTGCAGTTCGAGGGACTGACCGAAGGTCTGATGATCAATGC